>NZ_JAASHC010000005.1:0-220677 GCF_019734355.1 Bacteroides sp. K03 | reverse complement strand
GGAAGGGCAGGATTAGAGTTGCTAAGAATTAAGATGGTGATGGAACATGTCTTTTTCAACTAAATTGAAGAAGAACCATTTAACACTAACATAAATGTACACTCTTACAAGTCTAAAAGCAGGAGCTTATTGCCCTCTGAAAAACAAGACATTAAGTATTCAATCAACAAATATATTCTATTCCGGATTTTCTTCCTATCAATGTCTATAATTGCTTTTTGAACAACTATTCATATATCGAAGAAATTAGAATGCCCCCTTCTTTCACTATCTGCTTTAGATAAAACTACGGTATTACACAAAAAACACAAGTTATATAGAATAGCGTAGTTCTTTTATTTATTCGAACCACCGCACTACACTATATAACTTGTGCCAAAGTAAGATAGCAGCCAGCTCTTTTATCGCGCCAGCTGCTATTTCAATTATCTAACAACTATTTTAGCTACATAAGATCCAACACGTACCACATACATAACATCTTTATCGATATTAGTAGAAATCACGTTATCTGTTCCTTCGTAAACCTTCACACCTTGTGTTGTATACACTTCAATTGTTTCAGTAGCTTCATTATTAGCTACACAAATCGCTCCGTTTTCACTATATACGCGAACATCAGAAAGCGAATTGTTATCAATTCCGGTAGGAGCCGTTATCTTCAGTACACCATTTACATAAGTAACTTCATAATTGGCAGCTGTACCTTTGGTTATAGCAATTGCAAACTCGTCACCAACTTTCGCATCAGATGGAATTTCCTTTTCAAGAGCAGCAACAGGAACTTTTGTACCAAATGCTTTTGCTACATCTTCATCGTAAACAAATCCATCGTATGTCAACTCAAAGGTTTCAGGTGCCGGACTTCCAATAAGTAAAGCCACATCTTTAGCTGTAACTGTAAGCGGAGCTTTAGCAATAGGAATGTCTACACGTTTTGACAGAGCCATATATTCATCATTAGCAGCAACCTTAATGGTTACATAAGTAGATGCATATGCAGATTTAATAGTCAAAGTTTTACCAGACACAGTAAGTCGGCTGGTACTTGAAGGAGTAATGGTATAATCAACAGATTCACCCTTATCATTCTTCACGATAAAAGGAGCTTCAAAAGGAGCATCACCATATACTTTCTCTATCTTTTCCGCGTTTTCTACTGTATATGCCTTTAAAGCTTTTACAGTCAATCCTGTATAAGTCTTGAATTCATAATTATCCAATACCTTTTGAGGGAATTTCACTGTCAGAGGAACAACTTCTCCAACTGCTGCAGTTTTAGGTGCTTTGTCAAATACTACATTAACCGTATCATTACCTAATGCTTCCATCACAGCAGCATCCTCTTTATATACAAATCCACTATAAGTAATTCTATAGTCAATATCAGACCCATATACGAAAAGCCCCTGAGCATCATTCTTGTTCAAATTAACTTTCGTACCATCCAAGTCATAATAAGGATAGACTGTCAGGAATGTTTTCCGGATTTCGGCACCATTATTGACAAAAGTTACATTATAGTTATTAGTTGAAACGGTTGTCAATGGATCACTTGAACCGGTAAATGAGAAGACAATGGGACGATAGTTTCCTATAACCTCATCCGTTGCCTCTTTTCCGGCAGCACCACTTGATATATAAATATTCTTTGTATCAAATATCTTATGTACCACATCGACTATCGTACCCTCACCATCATCATTTTTCAGTCCTTCATATTCAAATTCAACCCCATAGTCCGTACCATTGGCAGCTACTGACGAAGAAGTATTGAAGCTTATCGTCTTACCACGCTGACACCATGCCTTCAAAGTCATAGTCAATGATGCTTTTTCAATGGTCACCGTCACTGGGTCAGAAACAGCAGGTAATGCACCTTCTTTCTCCTGATGTGCCACTACAGTAGTAGTACCTGCACCAATAGCATAGAATTTCTTCGTTTCGGAATCATACTTCAGCACTTTGTCACTTCCAATTGTATAAGTGAACGGCACCTCTGTATTGGTTGATGTAAATGGTATTTCAAACCCATCACCATATACTTGAGACATATCAGCAGGAGCGGTTATATCGCCCACATAACTTCCTTTAAAGGTCAACGTATAGACATACGTCTTATTCACATCAGAAGTAGCATTGTCAGCACAAGTCACAGTCAGAGTCTTTATTACTTCATTAGCATCTTCCTTTGTTGTAGCTTCAGTTACCACTGCATCTTTACCAAAGGCTTTAGCTACAATCGCTTTATTGTGCTCGTTATAAGCCAGGTTATATTCAAACTTATCCGGATCGAATCCCGTAAGTTCTTCGCCACCCAACGTTACCGAACTCAATTTAGCATTATAAACAAGTGCAGCATCGTCTACCCACAATGTATTTTCTTTACCGATATCAGCACGTACCCAATAGTTACCTCCTGAGAATACTATATTCATCTTTTCAGGAACCAATTTTCCGTTTTCACCCTCTACATAGTTGACCGGAATAGAAAGACGTACCCAACCGTCTCCTTCAGTTTCTTTAGTAATGGTGTATTCAGTACTGGCAATCAAGACACCATCACCTTTTGTTTCGGCAGGGATAATTTCCTTTCCTAATATAGCCCGATCCTGATCGTCCACCTCTACATAGGTAACATCATTACCACTATGAGAATTAATTATTTTAGATTTAAAAGTTCCCTTCCACAGGTATACCAATACCTTAGCTGTCTCATTGGGCTTTTCTGTTCCTAATTTACGTTTATAATACACAGTCAGAGAATCCGGACGATAAGTGAAATCAATACCACCGTTTACTCCACCATTACTCATATCATTCCCCCCCAGCATACCGGACATATCAGCAAAAACCCACATTTTGCCTAAAGTGACAAAAGCAGGAGCATTAGCACCTATTCCCAACATACCAACATAATCATTCATAATTTTAGCACCGGTTCCTGTACGGCCTGCATCAGGAAATACAAACTCCTTACCTACTATAATCTGGTATACATTTGAAGCGGTCCACCCTACAGGTTGTTTACCTACCAGCTTTCCCTCAGCAGGATAGCAATCTTCCCACTCTTCAAAATCTCCTTTAATTTGCTGTGCCAACGCACTTCCTGCGTACAACACAACACACATCATTAAAGTAATAAATTTCTTCATACACTTCTCTTTTTAATATAAATACAATCTTTCGTGAACCATAAACCGGAAATCCCCTATTGATTCACATCATTCATAAAAACGTTGCAAAGTAACAACCGTTTTTGTTTTCAGTCAAGGTCTATTTCTGTAATCTTATATCCTATTACTAAGGTATTTTATCATTTTACCCTATAAATCACTAAAATAAAGGTGTCTATTACCACTTTTTTATGTCCTATAACTAAAATAAAAATACCTATTCATAAAATACTTGTATCTTTGGACTGTAAAAAAGAGAATAGACATGAAAAAAGAGTTACCCAAAATAGATATTAATGAAGATTTTGTAATAGGTAGTAATGCCGATATAGATCCTAATATACTAAATCTCTACACCAGCTATCCATGCCGACTTAAAGCCGAAGTCTTTGTACTTTGCATGGGCGGGAGTATTGAAGCCAGTATAAACCTTTCGGACTATACCATAAAGAAACATGATTTCGTAACGCTCTCTCCAGCAAGTATCATTCAGATTAACAAGATAGAAGGTGATTTAAAACTCTATTTCATGGTATTTTCTTCCGATTTTATTAACGGGATAAGTAAAACCAAAGCTATTATTGACCTTATTTATATAACTAAAAATCACCCGGTATTATCTCTGCCTCAGGAGTTTGCCAATATTTATGAAGAGTTCTTTCTACTCATGATGAAAGTATATTATAAGAAGCGGTCCCCTTATAACCCGGAGATACTAAAATGTATGTTGTTATCTATTCTATACAGGCTGAGTGATATGTATCATGAACGCCCTGTTCGGAACGAAAGCAGTTTAAACAGAAGTGAAGATATATGTAAAGCATTTGGAAATCTGGTAATTCAACACTACACACAGGAAAGAAATATTTCATATTATGCACAACAACTAAACATAACACCTTCCCATCTGAGCAATACCGTAAAACATGTCACAGGGAAGACCGTCATGGATATCATTTCAGAAGTGGTCATTGTTGATGCACAAGCACAGCTAAAGTCAACCAATACACCTATACACGAAATTGCAGATTCATTAAACTTTCCGAATGTATCTTTCTTTGGGAAGTATTTCAAACGACTCACAGGAATGAGTCCTCAGCAGTACCGAAACAGCGATAAATAGAGACTATATCCCCAAAAGAACAAATACATACGGTTTATAAATAACAACAGAGAGTAAAGTTAACTTTACTCTCTGTTGTTATAAACAAATGATATTGATCAACTTAATTACTCTGCAATCAATTTAGCCACATAAGAGCCGATACGTACTACATACATGGTTCCCTTTTCGATATTTGCAGTAATCACGTTATCTGTCCCTTTATACACCTGCACTCCCTGAGTTGTATATACTTCAACTATATCAGTAGCTACATTATTAATTACACAAATAGCCCCGTTCTTACTATATACACGAACATCAGACAGAGAATTAGTAGTAATACCTACATTAGTAGCAATTGTAAGAATACCATTTACTGCCACTAAATCGTAATTATCCGATTTACCCGGATCAACAACAATTGAAAACTCATCACCTACTTTTACATCTGACGGAATTTCTGTTCCAAGAACTGCTGATGGTGCCGTAGTAAAGACTTTGGCCGAATCATCCTCATTGACAAACCCCGTAAATTCAAGCTCAAATGTCTTTGGAGTTTCTTCTCCTAAAGGTAAACTTACGTTTTTAGCTTTAACAGTAAATGGAGCTTTTGCTATATCTATATTCACAATTTGCTCTTTTCCAGCCAACGTTTCCGTAGGTGTTACATATAGAATAAGCGTTTCTTTTCCGGCTTTTGTCATCGTAACAGTTCCCTCGTTATCAACTGCCGTTGAATTATAAGTTCTCTCAATACTATATTCAACTTCCTCGTCTTTTGTAACAGTCAGCTTTCTTTTTTCTCCATAAGTAGCATTCAAATCCTTCTCTGTTACAGAGAAATTCGGTGCAGGAGCTGTTTTTACAATTCCACCTTCTGTCAAATCACTCACCAATTCATGATTTGGGAACGTACTTTCATCAGGCAGAGTTACCGTCAATGATGAAGTAGTACCCGCCGGTGAGTTCTTCGTAATGTCAGGACATTGGAAAACTGGCAGATTTGATTCAACAATAGTCGCATTTTCACCTGATAAGAATCCTGAGAAATAAGGACGAATACAGCTTGCATCTTCACCTACAGGAATTACTATTTCCTTTGCTCCGGAACTGGCCCATATAAACTTACCTGCATATTTTGCAGCTACTTTCACCAATGTTTTTTTGATTAGCATCTTCTGGTCCGATAGAAATTCCATGTCATAATGAGCGGTTGTATTTCCACCAGATCCCGTTAGTTTCAACGTTGCAGCACGATATCCCCCTACCACTTCAGCTTTTCCGGTAGGTGCACTCACACTGATATTACGATCACCCAAAGCAGCGCTCAAATCATCCCCGTTTTTTAAACCCTTTATAGAGAATTCGGCATCACAGCTATTTCTTTTCAGCCTCTCTGCCGGATCCGCATACCATGTAGCATATTGTCCACGACGACACCAAGCTGTTCCTTCTTTAAACGACACTGTGAGTTTTGCTTTAGAAATAGTTACATTAAAAGGTTCCGAAGTAGCGGGAGCAAAGTTTGCATCAGCAACCTGCTTAGCCACAATCGTTGCACTACCTACCCCAATCATTTTAAACTTCTTGGTATCACTATCATATTTTAAAACGCTTTCATCTGAAATTTCATAACTCATCTCTGCCGGATTGTTAGAAGTAAAGTTTAACAATGCCTCATCTCCATATACATATTCATGCGAAACCTCTGTTGGAAGACCGATAATAGCCTGAGCTCCCTGGAAAGTAACTGTATAAACATATGTTTTCGTAACATCCTTTGTAGTATTGTCCGTTACTGTAATTTCCTTTACAACCTTTGTGGCTGTTTTCTCTTTTTCAACAATTGATACTTCTGCATCCTTGCCCCAAGATAATACCTCAAATCCCTTAGAAGCTTCAGCATAAGGCAGTACGTAATTATACACATCAGACTTAAACCCTGTGATCGAAGTTCCGCCAACAGTGATATCCTTCAATTGAGCATTATACACCAAAGCAGCATCATCTACCCACAGAGTATTGCCAGCACCAATTTCCGAACGAATCCAATAGTTGCACCCCGAAAATACAATATTCATTTTTTCCGGAATATCTTCCGTAATATAAGTAATAGGAATAGAAAGACGAACCCATTCGCTTTGAGCACCTTCAATCGTATATTCTGCACTTCCGATCAACACTCCATTACTACCCCCTAATATTTCAGCACCTCCTTTTCCCAAAACAGCTCTATCCTGATCAACAACCTCTTTATAAGTTGGCTCCTCAAAACCTGTCTGATCTTCCTTTAGTACATGTCCAGCAATAACCTTAGATTTAAAAGTACCTTTCCACAAATAAATCAAAATCTTAGCTGATTCATTAGGGTTTTCGGTTCCTAAAGCACGTTTATAATATACAGTAAGCGAATCTAGTCTATTAGTAAAAGAAATGCCACCTGTAACCCCTCCATCACTCAAATCTTTTGCATCAGGATAAGCTTCAGGATTCAGACTCGCCATCATTCCTTGCACATCAGGAAATACCCATGTATTTCCTAAAGTAATAAAAGCAGGAGCATTGGCTCCCAAGAAACCTGGTATACCAACAAACTCGTTTGTAATCTTAGGGGCAGAACCCATATGTCCTGCGGCATCGATTGTCACAAACTCTTTGGTCATTCCCATCTGAGAAACGTTTGAAGCCGTCCAGCCTTGCGGTTGCTTTCCTACAGTGGCCCAATCAGGACCGTAAGCACCAACAGCATCCCATGCAATACAATCTTCCCAAGCTTCGAAATCACCCTTAATTTGCGGACCCTTCATAACTTCTCCGGTAGGAGCAAATTTCAATATATAAGTATGCTGGTTCTCTCCACCATCATTACCAGTAACAATAATATTAATATTGTTACCATTTGCTTGAATTTCTACTTTAGCTCCCTTACCATCAGATACAGCTACGATGTCACTTATAGCAGGTACTTCGCCCCGAATTCCATAGGTATATGTATTTTTATCAAAACCGGCCAAAGCCACTCCATTAATGGTAATTGATTCAAGCTTGGAGTTATAAATCATTTGAATATCATCTACACTTAAAGCATCACCGGCTGTACCCACTCCAGGAGTCTTATTGGTAGAAAAAGAGGTTAACATATACTTCTGATCTGTATATGTTTTATATAAGTCATTATCATTATATTCAAAAGGTATTGTGTACTGAGTCCACTCAACATTAGGAACAATTTCAGAATACGCTTTGGCAATGCGAGCAGCTTTCTCAGCATCTTCACCCATAATAGTCGAAGGATCCTTATATTCTGTACCCGTGTGTAATATCATACTAACAGAAGCATTTCCTTTAGATGTATCTTTGGACTCAAACTTCAACCAGACCTTTACAGAATCTGGCATACCAGCAAACTTACAATGCCCGTTCTCATTATCCATTTCTGAATAATTATAATTACTTTTATCTGATGCCGTAGTAGACCCCATATTTACAATACCAGTAGTAAGATTACCATTAGAAATAGTACCTATAAAATTCTTTCTACCAATAATTTGGGCTGCATATCCTACTCCATCTCTCCCAGCAATCTGATCCAGTTTACCTGTTTGATCTGCAAGCACAAAAGCGGCACCAACAACATCGCCCTTAGCATCATAAAATGAATGCCAAAAATCAGGTGTCATTTCTGTATACATAACCTTTCCAAGCCTATTTTTTTTCTCATTCTTAGTCCAATTGGCTTCAAAATCAGAATTTGGAATCTGATAGTTCTGTGCCATAACAGATCCACCAAACACCAATGCACAAATACATGCAGTAATTGTTCTCTTCATTCTTTTTTTTGTTTTTTAAATTAACTGTTTCAATTCCATTTTTATCTCAAAAAAAACATTGCAAAATACGGTATTTCTGAATATCCCTACAAGGTCTATTCCTTCTAATTTATGTCCCATTACTTAATTCTTTTATTTACCTCTCTATATATTACACAAATACAATAAATATATCCTTTTTTCATGTTCTATAACTTAAATACCTGTACCTATTCATAAATTATTTCTATATTTGAGCGCACATTAAACAAATTAAATAATTATGGAAAAGATATTGCCCAAAATAGATATAACCGAAGACTTCGTAATTGGGAATAATACAGACATAGATAATAGTATATTGAGTCTTTATACCCAATATCCTTGCCGGCTTAAAGCTGAAATTTTTGTGCTTTGTATGGGAGGAAGTCTGGAAGCTACCATCAACTTAACAGATTATACTATCCGGGAAAATGATTTTATCACACTTTCTCCGGGAAGCATCATCCAGATAAATAAGATTGAAGGCAAATTAAAGCTTTATTTCATGGTATTCTCTTCCAAATTTATTGAAGGAATAAGCAAAACAAAATCAATTATTGACCTTATCTATATAACCAAAAACCATCCGATACTATCGTTACCAAAGGAATTCGCCTGCATTTATGAGGAATTTTTCACACTCATGATGAAAATATATTATAAAGAACATTCTCCTTACAACCCCGAAATATTGAAGTGTATGCTTCTTTCAATTCTATACAGACTGAGCGATATGTATCACGAACGTCCCATACGGAGTGAAACAGCATTAAGTAGAAGCGAAGAGATATGTAAAACATTCAGTCATCTGGTAATTCAACATTATACCACAGAAAGAAATATCTTATATTATGCAAAGCAGATGAATATAACACCTACTCATCTGAGTAACACTGTAAAACATGTTACCGGAAAGACTGTCATGGATATTATATCAGAGGTTGTAATAGTAGATGCCAAAGCACAACTAAAATCAACCAATATACCCATACATGAAATTTCAGACTCCCTGAACTTCCCTAATGTGTCTTTCTTTGGAAAATATTTTAAGCGCCTTACCGGTATGAGCCCTCAACAATATCGAAACAGCGATAAATAAAAGTAAAGTTATCAACTATAGTGTTAGATAAATTGTTATATTTGCAATATACAATCTCTTAAATTACACAACATCATGTTCAATTCATTCGGAAACATATTCAGACTCACCAGCTTTGGAGAATCTCACGGGAAAGGCATCGGAGGCGTTATTGACGGCTTTCCGGCAGGTATCAGGATTGACGAAGAGTTCGTCCAAAAAGAACTCAGTCGTCGTCGTCCGGGACAATCGGCCATTACCACCTCACGCAAAGAAGAAGATAAAGTAGAGTTTCTTTCAGGGATCTTCGAAGGGAAATCTACCGGTTGCCCTATCGGATTTATTGTATGGAATCAGAATCAGCATTCCAACGATTACAATAATTTGGAGTATGTATATCGTCCATCGCATGCCGATTATACTTATAAAGTAAAATATGGCATTCGCGATCATCGTGGTGGCGGACGATCTTCTGCACGAGAAACTATTTCACGTGTTGTTGCAGGTGCATTAGCTAAATTAGCATTAAAGCAATTGGGCATTCATATCACAGCTTATACATCACAAGTGGGCCCCATCAAGCTGGAAGGAAATTATACTGATTATGATCTGGATCTGATTGAAAGTAATCCCGTACGTTGTCCTGACCCGGAAAAGGCAAAAGAGATGCAAGACCTTATATACAAGATAAAGGGAGAAGGGGATACCATTGGCGGAGTATTGACTTGTGTAATCAAGGGCTGTCCCATCGGATTGGGACAACCGGTATTCGGAAAGCTACATGCTGCACTTGGAAACGCCATGCTGAGTATCAATGCTGCCAAAGCTTTTGAATACGGTGATGGATTTAAAGGCCTAAAGCAAAAAGGTTCGGAACAGAATGATGTGTTTTACAATAACAACGGACGTATTGAGACACGTACGAACCATTCGGGAGGTATCCAGGGTGGTATCAGTAACGGACAGGATATCTTCTTCCGCGTTGCGTTCAAACCGGTAGCTACAGTATTGATGCAGCAGGAAACCGTGAATATAGACGGTATCGATACTACTTTAAAGGCACGCGGACGCCATGATCCTTGTGTATTGCCCCGTGCAGTACCTATCGTAGAAGCAATGGCTGCTATGACAATACTCGACTATTATTTACTGGATAGAATGACACAGCTATAGTTTAGCAGTCAGCAGTTAGTAGTCAGTAGCTGGAATCCTTTCGGGCATATCAACACTTACATGCTGCATAGATTCTATCTACTAACTACTAAATTCCAACTTCTTATTCTATCTACTAACTACTAAATTCTAACTTCTTATTCATTATGAGTTATATTAAAGACTATATTGCGGCTAATGAATCGAAAATGATGGAAGATTTGTTCAGCCTCATCCGTATCCCAAGTATCAGCGCTTTGCCGGAACATCATGATGATATGTTGGCCTGTGCACAACGCTGGAGTCAGCTATTGCTGGAAGCCGGAGCAGACGAAGCTATCGTTATGCCTTCAAAAGGAAATCCAATGGTGTTCGGACAAAAAATTGTAGATCCGAATGCCAAAACAGTACTTGTGTATGCGCACTACGACGTAATGCCTGCTGAGCCATTGGAACTTTGGAAGAGTGCTCCCTTTGAACCGGAAATACGTGACGGTCACATTTGGGCACGAGGTGCAGACGATGATAAAGGACAAGCATTCATTCAGGTGAAAGCCTTCGAGTATCTGGTCAAAAATGAGTTATTGAAAACGAATGTAAAATTCATTTTTGAAGGAGAAGAAGAGATTGGTTCACCAAGCCTTGAAGCATTCTGTGAAGAGCATAAGGAGCTATTGAAAGCAGACGTCATATTGGTATCCGACACCAGCATGTTAGGAGCTGATCTGCCTTCACTTACTACCGGATTAAGAGGCCTTGCTTACTGGGAAATAGAGGTGACAGGCCCCAATCGTGACCTCCATTCCGGACACTTTGGGGGTGCGGTAGCCAACCCTGTCAATGTACTTTGTGGCATGATCAGTAAAGTAATAGATGCCGACGGACGTATCACAATCCCAGGTTTCTATGATGATGTGGAAGAGGTACCTCAAGCCGAACGGGAAATGATTGCACATATTCCATTTGATGAAGAAAAATATAAAGCAGCTATCGGCGTAAAAGAATTATCCGGCGAAAAAGGATACAGCACGTTGGAACGCAACAGTTGTCGTCCTTCATTCGATGTTTGTGGTATATGGGGAGGTTATACTGGCGAAGGTTCAAAAACTGTTCTTCCTTCAAAAGCATTTGCCAAAGTATCCTGCCGACTGGTTCCACACCAGGATCATCATAAAATATCAGAACTATTTGCCAATTACATCCGTGCTACCGCTCCGGATACTGTTCAGGTGAAAGTAACCCCCATGCATGGCGGACAGGGATACGTATGTCCCATCTCTCTCCCTGCTTATAAAGCTGCCGAAAAAGGATTTGAAATCGCATTTGGGAAAAAACCACTTGCAGTACGCCGCGGAGGAAGTATCCCCATTATCTCTACATTTGAACAAGTGCTTGGCATCAAAACAGTACTGATGGGATTCGGACTGGAATCGGACGCTATTCATTCTCCCAATGAAAACTTCTCACTGGATATCTTTAGAAAAGGTATTGAAGCAGTGGTGGAGTTTTATAAGGAATATGGGAAATAGTGATTAGTGATAAGTGATTAGTACCATGCGGAGTATGGCGCAGCCATTAATCACTTATCACTACCCCGTTAATCACTATTTCTCACGGCAATCTGAACAGGAAGGTAAATGACTTACCATTCTGGAAATCTTTATAAGCATCTCCTGCATAAATCTCTCCATTGGTCAATGACAATTTCTTCACACTTGCTTTCGGACTAAAATCTACTTTCTTCAAGTCTACCCAGAAAAGATTGGGAGTCAAGGTTGATTCAAAGTAATATACTTTATCTTTCTGATCGGATACAGAACGCCAGCGGGTAGAAGAAATATGAGGTTTATCCGGGGTAGAAATACCAAAAGGAACAGATACATTTCTCATTATGCTTAATACACTGGGAACGGCAATTTTCGGATCAGCTGTTTGAGGAATGGCATGTACGTAGAATGAGGCACGTACAAAACGATCACTCGAACGATTTGTACCGGGTAACATCTGCAGCCCTCCCACTTCTTTCCAGTAATCATTGACAGCTAACTGAAGATCATAACGTGGAGAATTCGTCATCACCTGATATTCTTTACCTTCGTGAATGATAAGATTCCCATCAATATATTCCAACACAGCACTATTTCCGGTTTCATCCGTAATAGCCATATGCAAAGTAGAAGCTGAGCCATTGGGCAGATTAGGTGCATCAATACGGAAGGTTTCTTTCTTTAACTCTTCCACAGCTTCACGTACGGTAGCAAAGTTATCAAGTATATATTGTGTCCAGATGGCAATTCCCATTACCGGACGGGTATCATTCGGGCGAATGTAGTTAGATTCCGGCAAAAATAACAAGCTGGCTACAAGCCCCTTCTCATTCATTCCATCACAGGCACCCATATCATAGGCAGAGGCAACGATGCTTCCATATTTGGAGGTCCAATTCAAAGCCTCTCCCCTATCATAGCTCACCCGCTTAATGCCACGAGGAAACAGATAAAGATTGGACATTATATCCTCCTTCCAATCCATTGTTCGCCCGGTCACAACCATATTTTCCGGACCGATATATACAGCACGGGTACAAGCTTCGGACTTCTGCATTCCTATTGAGAACGCAGCAACAAGTGCCGTCAAGGCAACCATTTTCTTTGTTACTTTCATCATTATTATCTTATTAAAAAGTTATAAGCCGGATATAAAGTCGCTTTATTTCTGTACGGTATTTCACCACAGAGTAGCACAGAGTTTCACAGAGTTTTAAATCTTTATCGAAACGCAGATGAACGCAGATTTTCGCAAAGGGAAACAAATGTATGATAAAGAACTACAGCCTTTTAATCTGCGTTTCATCAGATAAATAAAACTCTGTGCCCTCTGTGTCCTCTGTGGTGAACTCAATCTTATATCTACTTCTTCAATAAGAACAATCAATAAGAAGAACTGGTTTATCAAAAGACAGGTTTATTTATACAATCCGTAGGTAGTACGCAATACCTGGAATTCGGTACGGCGATTGATAGCATTACAAATTTCCTGCTGCTCCGGAGTAAGAGTCTTTATGAATTCCTCTGTCAGCACATTACCTTCTTTAAGGAAAGGAGCCGATTTCATAACTGATTTATTCACCACTTTCGGCTTGCTCTCTCCATATCCTTTCGCAGTAAGTCGGTCTGTAGAAATTCCTCCCTTAATTAAATAACGGACAACAGACTCCGCCCGACGCTGAGAAAGGCGCTCGTTATAAGCATCATTTCCTTTATAATCACAGTGAGCAGCCAATTCAATAGTCACATTCGGATTATCATTCAGCAGACGAATCAGTTCATCAAGTGCAGTTGCTGATGCAGGAGTAAGATCGGCACGGTCAAATTCATAAAAGATATTTTCGATAAGTACCGGGCGGGTAATAGAAGCCAATGGAAATTCAACTTCATAACTGCGGTCTACCTGAGCAGTATCTGTGATAAGTTCCTGTTTACCATTCAAGTATCCACGGCAAGAAGCTAACATTACATAGCGTTGTCCCGGATTAAGGCGTTGGACAAACGAACCGTTTTTCTTCACATCTATTTTCAGATACGTACCATCGTCACCCACCAGTGTTACTACTGCTTCGGGCAATGCATCCCCCTCCTTGTCATACACCCATCCGGTGAGGGTATGATTAACTTCAGGGAGCTCAAAACTATAGATATGATCCCAACCACGGGCATCTCCACGATTGGAAGAGAAAAAGCCCCGCTGACGTCCCGGTTCAAAGGTCATACCAAAATCATCTCCCATGGAATTAACCGGGAAACGCATATTTTCTACTTTCCACCTACCGGATACAGAATCCAGATCGGCACGGAAAATATCAAGTCCTCCCATACCGGGATGACCATTAGAAGAGAAATACAACTCTCCTTTAGGGCCAAATGTAGGAAACATCTCGTCACCCGCTGTATTAATATCAGGTCCCAGATTGTCTACATACCCGAAACCGTCCTTAACTACATTGATCCGCCACAAATCGAGTCCGCCGTATCCTCCCGGCATATCAGAAACAAAATAAAGAAAATCTCCCTGCGGAGACATAGCAGGATGGGCCACAGAAGAAAGCGAATCATTCAGGATGGCACATTTAGTAGGCGTTCCCCAATTGGCTCCGGTTCGTGAAGAGGCATATATCTCAGCATATACCGGTGCCTCTGGCGATGTGCGGCAACGAGTAAGATACATGGTTTTACCATCCGCAGAGAAGGAGCAGGCACCGTCTTCAAATTCACTGTTTACTTCTGATTCCAACGGTTCCGGCTTCTGCCAGTTCTTTTTTTCATCCCGTTTAGAATAGAATATATCTGCGCTTTTCATGCCGGTGATTCCATTCAAATCATTTCCCTTTGCTTCGTTTCGGGTAGAAGTAAAATAGACAACATCGGCATCTTCACCCGCATACATGGGAGAATAGTCACTACGCCGGGAGAAAAAGATGGGTTCCCGCTTTACGATGTGCCGCGTAGGATGCTCTTTCCACTCTTGTGCCTGTTGGCAAGAAAAAAGTCCGTTCAACGCCAATGTGTCATTGGGCTGATATTGAAGATAAGTTTCATAAGAAGAAACAGCAGGTTTATACTCTCCATTCTTACGCTGACTTTCAGCAAGATAAAAGAAAGTAACTGAATCCGGATAATGATAACGGATTGCATTCATATAAGCTCCCTTTGCCCGGACATTATAGTTTATCAGACGATAACAGCCTGCCATCTTATAAGCGATCTCGCCTCGGAGTTTTCGTTGTTTGGGAGGAGTACCGGCATAAGCTTTCCGATAATATTTAGCTGCATCAAAATATTCGCCACGGGCATAACTCTGCTCGGCTTTCTTCAAGCTACGCCCTGCTCCACAGGAAGCAAGCAAGAAAAGGGCAAGTATATAGATGAGTTTACGGTACATAGACATTATATATAAACAGAATAAAGGGAGAAATATTGTATTAGTGATGAGTGATTAGTGATAAGTGATTAGTGATAAGTGATTAGTACCATGCGGTATATAGCACCGCCGCTAATCACTTATCACTAATCACTCATCACTATTCCTTAATCACTACCCTATATCCACATCCATTCTTCCATTCAGAACATCCGTAAGCTGTCTTACCTTTTATTATTGTTCCTTTGCCACAAAGAGGACAAGGCTGACCGATCAAAGAATCATTGTTTGCAACATTACCGGGAGTGACTGCCGGAGTTGAAGGAACATCTGTAGACACAACGGACGGTTGTTGCACGGATGACGCCCCGGTAGTTGAAACCGCTTTCGGTTTCTTTTCTTTAGGAGCAGCAGGCTTACGTTCTCTTTTCTTTGGCTCTTTCTTTTTAGCCGCCTCCTCTATCTGAACCGCTTCCTGAATGGTAATACGCCGATTGGTATTGTCAGACAGCACACTCGTCACAATCTCCGAAACCATCTGTTTTAATTCCTCCAGAAACTGGCGGGCATCATAAGTCTTTTTTTCTATTTCACGAAGTTTCTTCTCCCAGATTCCGGTTAGTTCAGCCGATTTGAGAAGTTCCTCATGAATAATCTGTATCAATTCTACACCTGTAGGCGTAGCTATCAGATTCTTCTTTTCTTTACGGATATAGTTACGTTTGAACAATGTCTCAATGATAGCAGCACGGGTAGACGGACGTCCGATGCCATTCTCTTTCAATGCATCCCGAAGTTCGTCGTTATCTACCAATTTACCAGCCGTCTCCATGGCACGAAGCAGAGTAGCTTCGGTGTAAGGACGAGGGGGTTGAGTCCATTTCTCATTCAAATCAGGGATATGAGAGCCATTCTCACCTTTTACAAAGGCTGGAAGTACATTCTCCTCTTCTCCTTCTTTCTCTTCGGTAGGGTCTTTCACATCTTTGGCAAAAACAACCCGCCATCCAGGTTCCAGAATCTGTTTACCGGTTACCTTAAATTCAATTCCGTCTACTTCACCCATTACGGTGGTAGTAGATATTTTACAATCGGAATAAAACACAGCAATAAACCGACGTGCTATCAGATCGAACACCCGGCGTTCCATATCCGTCAGGTTCTGTGGAGGTACCCCGGTCGGGATAATAGCATGGTGATCGGTCACTTTCGAGCTATCAAACACCTTCTTAGATTTGGGTAAAGTAACACCAGCCAAAGGAGCGGTCAGCAACTCATAGTCACGAAGCCCTTTTAGAATGTTAGGACACTTCGGATAAATATCATCACTCAAAAAAGTAGTGTCTACACGCGGATAGGTAGTCACTTTCTTCTCATAAAGTGATTGAATCAGTTTCAATGTTTCGTCAGCCGAATAAGCGAATTTCTTGTTACATTCTACCTGCAACGAGGTCAGGTCGAAAAGACGGGGAGCATACTCTTTACCATCTTTTTTGACTACGGAAGTCACTGTGAAAGGCAGATTTTTAATACGTTCGACCAAAGCTTCCCCCTCTTCGCGATTGGCAATGGGATCAATGCCCGGATTCTCTGTCCGCTTTACTTTCCCTCCTGATTTTTCTTCTTCTGCTGCCAGTTCTTCATCACTTTTCCGGATAAGAGCCGAAAAAACAGTATCCCGATAAGTTGTTTTCAGTTCCCAATACTGTTTAGACTGGAAGTTCTCGATCTCCAATTGCCGATTCACAATCAGTGCCAGTGTAGGTGTCTGTACGCGTCCTATAGATAATACTTGCTTGTTCTGACCATACTTGATCGTGTACAGGCGGGTAGCATTCATGCCCAAAAGCCAGTCACCTATAGCACGGGACATTCCGGCTTCATAGAGCGATTGAAACTCTGCCTGATCCTTTAATTTAGCAAATCCCTCTTTTATGGCCTCCTCCGTCAATGAGGAAATCCAAAGACGCTTCACCGGGCAACGAGCTCCTGCTTTTTGCATCACCCAGCGCTGAATAAGTTCTCCTTCTTGTCCGGCATCACCGCAGTTTATGATTTCATCTGCGCTTTGCATCAGCCATTCAACTGTACGAAACTGCTTTTCATAGGTAGGATTACTTATCAGTTTTATTCCAAAACGCGGTGGAATCATCGGAAGACTACCCAGACTCCATGATTTCCAGTTAGGCGTATATTCATGTGGTTCTTTCAGTGTACAAAGATGACCAAAGGTCCATGTCACCTGATATCCGTTTCCTTCTATGTATCCGTCTTTCCGTTCTCTGGCACCCAAAATATCAGCTATATCACGTGCCACTGAGGGCTTTTCGGCAATGCAAACTATCATCCTTTTATCTTTTTTAGTGATGCAAAGGTAGACAAATTTAAGGTATAGCCCAAAAGAGTGTACACTTTTGTCTGATGAGAGTGTATACTGAAAAAATTTATTTTTTACTAGGGACATCTTTATCTTATCTGCTTTACTAAAAGACGAGGAGTAGCTTTACTTATTCTCCAACCGTCTATTATTAAAGACAACCTTTTCTTAAAAACCACCCGTACCATGAAGAATATCCTTTTATTCACTCTATTATTGTGTTGTGTTACACTCAGGTCACAAACGTATAGCATCTATCCTATCCCACAAAAAACAACCATGAATGGCAATAGTATAGAAATGACCCGGGAAGTAAATCTTATTAAGGAATCCGGAATAAATGAAATTATCAGTAATCGTATTCAAGAGGTTCTGACTAATGCCGGAATCAATTTTACGATCAGTGATGTACTTACTGATGATAAAACAAATATTCTTATAGGAATCAACGGTTCTAAAGAAACTGCCGACAATTATGCATCTACCCATTCACTCTCTGAAGATGTTTTCAACGTTACATCCAATAAATTCGATCCTTATCTGTTGCAGATAAATAAGAACCATAGTAAAGGCGATATACTCATTCTGGGTGATAATAACGGATCAGCCTATTATGGTTTGGCCACATTGGAACAAATACTGGAACAAGCCGATAACAACCACTTATCAGCCGCCACTTTTGAGGATTATGCCCACACTCAATACCGGGGTATTGTTGAGGGTTTCTACGGACATCCATATAGCGTGGAAAGCAGACTCAGCCTGTTGGATTACTGCAAACGATATAAAATGAATATGTTTGTCTATGGTCCTAAAGCAGATCCTTATCATGCAGGAAAGTGGCGGGAAGACTATCCATTAACCCTGACAGATCAGCAACGCTATATGGGATTGGTCACACAAGATGATTTACGCAGACTGGCTGCCAAAGCCAAAGCCTGCAATGTGGATTTCGTATGGTCTATTCATCCGGCATTGGAAGGTGGAGGTATAAATTTCAGTAATTTAGATCCTGGAATCGAAGACATTATACACAAATTTGATGCTTTGTATAAGTTAGGAATACGACACTTCGGTGTATCTATCGATGACATGAGCGGCCATCCGTACAATCAATCGGAATTGGCAGATAAGACTCAGACAAAACTATATGAGAAGTTCAACAAAACCGGAGTCACTGAAGACGACAAAGTGGGGCCTTTATTATTTGTTCCCACCCAATATGCATTGAATTACGGTACCGGAACACTTTCGGCCTTCAAAAACATACATAAAGATGTGGTGGTAGCCTTCACTGGTTACGACTGTTTTTCTAATATCCGGGGCAGTGCTTGCGATCGGATGGCAGATCTGATAGGACGCAACCCGGTCATGTGGTGGAACAATCCGGTAAACGATGATTATGACGAATTTCTTTATATGCACGGACTCACTGCACGCTGGAGTATAGAGGATAAAAGCCCGGTCTCTTCTCTGCAAGGACTGATATTAAACCCCATGAATCAGGGACAAGCTTCTAAAATAGCCTTATTCGGTGCAGCAGATTACTCATGGAATCCTTCAAAGTTCAACGGATCCGATAATTGGGAAGCTTCACTTGCTTCTATAGTGAAAGAACCGGAACTACGAGATGTACTTAAAACCTTTATTAATATAGTAAGCGCATATACCACTCATGATACGCGAACACCGGAAGGCGAAAAGTTCGCACCTCTTTATACAGCTTTCCAATCATCTTATTCCAAAGGCAATGTACCTGACGCTACGGAACTAATAAATGAGATGAAAAAAGCGAATGCTGCCTGCAAATTATTAGCATCATTAAAAGAGAGTGAAAACCAGGAGTATAACCTGTTTTATGAAGATATAAAAAGTTGGCTTGCCAAGGTGGAATCAATGACAGATATTGTTGTCAAGTCAATCAGTTTTATGAAGAACGATGCAGGGCTTTCTGCATGGACAGACTTTGCTGAGATTCAGGCAAAAGCACAAAAGATACACACTGATTCTGCCTTTCTGTTGAGTGTGTTTGAAGGTAAAGGTACCAGCACATACGAGGTGTTTAAAGAGGTTCAGCCAACTCCCAAATATCTGGACCCGTTTGTAGATTTCCTGGCTGATAAAATAAAGGATTATGCTCCGCGACTTCCGGACAGATCACGCGAGATGGAAATTATCACCAATATCTACAATTTATCGGGGGTATCCATTGAAACGAATGACATGACAAGATTATCCGGTCTGAACACTGTTACATTAAAACCGGAAGAATACGTAGGCATCTATTTTAATGCAATCAAAGAAGTGGCAGTCGAGTTTCTGCCCACAAATCTTACAAGTACGCTATCTACAGAGTATTCTATGAATGGAAAAGAGTGGAGTACTTTTATACCGGACCATAGCATTGCTCAGGAAATGGCTTATTTCCGCATCAAAAACAAAAGTAAATCCACACATGCTATTCCAATAAATGAAATCTCATTCAGAATGCCAGCCTCAGAAAGTTCAGTTCCTATAAACGTAACAACGAATATGGGAACTTACCAAACATACAATATAAAGAATGTAATAGACGGAAATTACTCCACAAAATTCTGGAGTGATAAGGCACAAAAGGCAGGTGAATATATCCAACTGGACTTTGGTTCGTCCGCAGCCCGTTATCAGATCACCCTGCATTTTACCGAAGGAGATACGCCTACAGGAGAAGCACAGATTCAGATCTCTGATGATGCACAGAGTTGGACAACTATAAAAGCATTCACTTCTTCGGATATTTCAGATAAGATATATACTTGTAATGCCAATGGCCGGTTTGCCAGATACGTTCGCTTGTATCTGCAATCTGTGGGAGGAGGAGACTGGTTTCAATTAGCAGAATTTGAAGTGACAGGTGCCCGTATCACTCCTGTCGCGGAAGACAATGAAGGAAATCTGGTGGCTTTACTGGACGACCGTAGCCTTTCGTCGGGTTATAAAGGCAAAGGAGAAGGGCATATTATCTATCGTTTTATTGAGAACCTTGCGATAGATGAAATTCAAATCTTTCATAACAGCATGTTCACGTCCGCAAGCACTAAGCCTACCATAATGATATATGCCAATGGAAAATGGATTGCCAAAGGAGAACTGGATGCTCCCTGTACTTCCGTTCCAGTCTCCGATTTGAAGAATATCTTGCAACTAAAGATTAGTTGGAATAAAGACAATATACCGGTTCTTTATGAAATAATGCCTGTCGGAGAACCGTATGTGGAAGAAGCATCCCCTCCTACCGGTATCCTTTCTGAAACAGGTTCTGCAAATGCTTCAATTTTCATTGAAGGAAATCATGTACGGATAGCATCCCGGATATTAATAAAAAGGATCATTATTACAGATCTATCAGGACAAAAAATAAAAGATATAAGCGTAAATCAGAACTCCATAGAAATTCCTATACATGAAAAACAGGTTTTGATAGTAAACGTATATCTCAATAATAATGAGACGGTAACAGCCAAAGTAGCACGATAAAGCACTTTTATTGATAAACTTTTATCAAAGATATAGTCTTTATGCGAATCAGTAGTTGAAATTCTATTTTAACCCAATCAGCATTGAGCTTAATAACCTCTGCTGTTACCATCAGGCTCTTACACCGTATCAATAAAGTCCTGTCTTATAGAGTATCGTAGGAAGCCTCGGTGTGTAACATTGTTTTAGATGTACATGTAAAGCAGTACGACATGCACATGTGGGACAGTACGACATGCACATGTGGAGCAGTGAAACATGTACATGTAAAACAAGGCTGCTCACCAGGGAAAGGAACGTTCCTTCCTGAGAAAGCCAAAGTACAACACCGAGCGGTGATGTGCTTCCCGCACGGGGAGGTACGCCAGGCAATGGTTTATAGAAACGCAGATGAGCGCAAATTCACGCAAAGCATATCATCGCTCAAATATAGTACAGCCATTTAATCTGCGAAAATCTGCGATCATTTGCGTTTCAATAAAACGCTGTCACATAGTATGAACTAAATTTGAAGTACTGCTTAGAAAAGATACACACTGTTAATTTATCGTTTTCAGTCAGGTATTTTCATCTGAATATAATATTTGTAATCACCGTAGCTCCCACCTTTTGATTCAGATTACGGACTAATAATTCACGTCCCATCATCAATTCCTGACGGAGTGCAGCAGAGGTAAGATGTACATAAAGTATTTGATTACGAATGTATAACTCTTTTGTATAAGAAGCGATTGCCGGCCCCAATATCTGTGGCCAGGCATCCAATAACCGTTGTTCATTCAGAGGAGACTCCAGACTTTCCTGGCGGAGAAACTGCTGAATCAGTTTTCCGATTGGCTCGGCATTATTCCTTTTCATACTTCCCTGTCTTTCATTTCACTGATTTCACCTTGCTCTACCCGGAACATTTTATAATCACTGCCTACTTTATATAATATGCGATCCAAATGTTCCCGGTTCGTATCCGTTATAAATATTTGTCCAAAACTGTCTCCTGCCACCAATTTTACAATCTGCTCTACGCGTGATGCATCCAGCTTATCAAAGATATCATCCAGCAGCAACAAAGGAACAGTGCTACCGGTACGTTTCAAAAAATCAAACTGCGCCAGCTTCAATGCCACAAGATACGTTTTGTTCTGTCCCTGAGAGCCTTCTCTTTTTATAGGAAAATCTCCCAATAACATATTAAGTTCATCTTTATGAATGCCACGCAAAGAATATCCCATAATCCGATCACGTACCCGACTCTCTTTCAATACTTCCAGCAAAGAGGCATCACGCGCATGAGAATCGTATGACAATCCTACCTTCTCCTTATCCTGTGAAATATAAGAATAAAAAGACTGGAAAATCGGGATAAACTCCCGGATAAACTCTTCCCGCTTGCGATACACTACCTCACCTGCCTGCGCCATCATCTCTTCCCACACCAGAAACAATTCCTCTTCTACCGGAAGTTCGCTTTTCAATAGTGTGTTACGTTGTGCCAATGCTTTATTATAACGGATCAATGCTTCCAGATATTCCTTATCATATTGAGAGATAACCACATCCATAAAACGACGACGTTCATCACTCCCTCCCGCAATAAGTTCCGAATCAGCAGGTGAAACCATCACCAAAGGCAAAAAACCAATATGATCGGACAAACGGCTATATTCCTTTTTATTACGTTTAAACTGCTTTTTAGCACGGCGCTTCATACCACAGTAAATCTCTTCAGGCGTACCATCCGGTGCCTCATAAAATCCCTGTATTACGAAAAAGTCCTGTTCATGCCGTATGTTTTGCGAATCAATCGGATTGCCGGCACTCTTACAGAAAGAAAGAAAATAAACAGCATCCAGCAGGTTTGTTTTCCCCATTCCGTTTTGTCCGAAAAAGCAATTCAGCTTAGCAGAGAAATTCAGTTCTACCTGCTCCAGATTCTTATAATTCAGTATGGATATACGTTTCAGTATCATGTTTACACATTAAGTTGGTTACAAAAGTAGAAAGATTTTCGTGGTTTTAGGGTGTAAAACAAAAAAAGATGCCTCTAAATTTCGTTTGTAGATATAAAAAAACTACTTTTGCGAGTCGAAATATCAAAGTCAGAATAATAACAAAAAAGAATCATATAAAAATGGCAGAACAAAAGCACCACAATGAACAAATGAATGTGGAAGATGCACTGACACAGTCGGAAGCATTTCTTATCAAAAACAAAAAAGCAATCATCGGCGGAGTTGTTGCCGTGATTATTATCGTAGCAGGTTTCATCATGTACAAACACCTTTATGCCGAACCTCGTGAAGAGAAAGCACAAGCTGCTCTTTTCAAAGGTCAAGAACTGTTTGAACAGGATAATTTCGAGCAAGCATTAAATGGTGACAGTATCGGTTACACCGGTTTTCTGAAAGTTGCCAGTGATTTCAGCGGAACCAAAGCTGCCAACCTGGCTAAAGCCTATGCAGGTATCTGCTATGCACATATGGGCAAATATGATGAGGCAATTAAATATCTGAATGATTTTGACGGAACAGATCAAATGGTGGGTCCTGCTGTTCTTGCTGCTGCCGGTAATTGCTACGCACAACTGGATCAGCTTGACAAAGCAGTTTCTTCTTTATTGAAAGCTGCCGACAAAGCAGATAGCAACACATTGAGTCCTATCTACTTGTTGCAAGCCGGAGAAATCCTGGTAAAACAGGGAAAAGCAGAAGAAGCGATCAAAGCATATACAACCATTAAGGATAAATACTTCCAGTCTTATCAAGCAATGGATATCGATAAATATATCGAGCAGGCTAAATTGCTGAAAAAGTAAATAAAGTATCAACCAATAGTGAAGAGTGAAAAGTACTCTGTAGCCTTGTAGCGCAGTAGCTTTTCACTCTTTATTTTTAACTTATAATGATTATGGCTACAGCTTATCACAATTTATCAGACTATGATTTCAATTCTGTTCCTAATGCAGAAGAGATGAAATTTGGTATTGTTGTTTCTGAATGGAACGATAAAATTACAGGTGCATTGTTGGATGGTGCAGTAAATACATTAAAGAAACATGGTGCAAAAACTGAAAATATTCTGGTAAAGACAGTACCCGGAAGTTTTGAACTTACTTTCGGAGCTAACCAGATGATGGAAAATTGCGACGTGGATGCAATTATAATAATCGGTTGCGTAATAAAAGGAGATACCCCACATTTTGATTATGTTTGTATGGGAGTAACACAAGGAGTTGCCCAATTAAATGCAACAGGCGATATACCAGTTATTTACGGACTTATTACTACCAATACAATGGAGCAAGCAGAAGATAGAGCCGGTGGTAAGCTGGGTAATAAAGGAGATGAATGTGCAATTACTGCAATAAAAATGATCGATTTTGTTTGGAGTTTAAATAAATAGTTGTATCTTTGCACCGCAATTGAGAAACAAACCTGCTTAAGTGAAAGTAAAAGGTGCTCAAAAGCAAAAAAGGGCAAATACCAGAGTGGCCAAATGGGGCAGACTGTAAATCTGCTGTCTTTCGACTTCGGTGGTTCGAATCCATCTTTGCCCACAAAAATTGCGGAAGTAGCTCAGTTGATAGAGCATTAGCCTTCCAAGCTGAGGGTCGCGGGTTTGAGCCCCGTCTTCCGCTCTCAAGAGAATCCTGATAGTCAGATTATTGACTTTCAGGATTTCTTTTTTTAAACCAGTTGTAAATACAGACTTTGAGAATCACAGAAACACCATAATGAGAAATAAAAAGATATCTTAATACTCCACATACCATAGATACAAGCTATCAAATATTCTTTATACTGCCCATCTTTTTTCATTGAAAATACAATTTTCATCCAATCTCAATCTATCGGTTGCAGATATTTTTTCAAAGCATCTGATAATTATCAGTGCATTCAATCAATAGAAAGATATTCATTAAATAGACTATATAAATTTAATGCCATACGAAAAGTAACCTTCTTATATCTACTCCTTAAAACTATCCCCGAAACTAAAAAAACAGTAAATGGGCCCACTACGTACTTCACAAGATGATCATCAAAACAATAGTCCCTTTTTTCAGCACATTTTTACCTGTGTTTTTTTGGGGGGACCACTATATTTGCAGTGTGATTTAATTAATACAATATCTAATATTCATAATGTAAAACACTAAAATATGAAAAAAAAGATTATTCTGTTTTTGGGATTATTCTTAATAATAATCATACCCTCTTGTTATGCTATAAATATTCCCCGTCCCGAATATCCCCGCCCACAATTTGAAAGAGCAGATTGGATAAACTTAAATGGAACATGGACTTACACATTTGATTTTTCCAAGAGTGGTATGGAACGTTTTTTATATAATTCCGAAGGGTTCGAACAATCTATTATAGTTCCTTTCTGCCCGGAAAGTTCACTCTCGGGAGTTGAGCACAAAGACTTCATCAATGCAATGTGGTATCAGCGTAAGATTTCCATTCCGGCTACATGGGAAAATAAATGTATTCTGCTTAATTTCGGCGGAGTAGATTATAAATCGATCGTATATATTAACGGACAACAGGTTTTTATCCATTACGGAGGCTCCTCCTCTTTCTCTGTAGATATTACTCCATATGTTAAAGCTGGTTCTATCAGTAATTTAGTAGTATATGTAGAAGACGATTTACGACAAGGATTACAAACAGCCGGTAAACAGTCACTTCGCCTAAATTCTTACAGCTGCCACTACACACGGGTTACAGGTATCTGGCAAACAGTCTGGATGGAAGCCATAGCAAAAGATGGCTTGAAAAGCTGCCGTATTACCCCCGATTTAGATAACAAAAAATTTATTTTCGAACCGATATTCTACAATATAGATAGAGAAACCTCGTTTAAAGTTCGTATTTTAGATAATGGAAAAGAAATTTTCGTACAGCAAGTTCCCTCAAGTCAAAGTTCGTTCATTGTCGCCAAACTGAAAAACGTGAAAACTTGGTCACCTGAGTCCCCTTTCCTTTATGATATTGAGTTTACTGTATTGAATGCCAAGGGAGAAACAATTGACAAAGTTAACTCATATGCAGGCATGCGGAAGGTGGAACTTCGTGGGAAAACATTCTACCTCAATAACCAGCCATATTATCAACGACTGGTCCTTGATCAGGGATATTATCCCGACGGACAATGGACTGCTCCCAACGATGCTCAATTGAAAAGAGATATCGAATTGGGTAAGGAGGCCGGATTCAATGGTGCCCGCCTACATCAGAAAGTGTTCGAACAACGGTATTTTTATTGGGCCGACAAACTGGGATATCTCACTTGGGGTGAATCCGCCAGTTGGGGACTAAAATGGGAAGACCAAATGGCAGCCCGCAACATGATTACCGAATGGGAAGAATGTGTATATCGTGACTACAATGCCCCCTCTCTCGTAATATGGTCACCTTTGAACGAAACCTGGAAGGATGATATTGACGGTCAACGTGCCCGATTAACGAACGATCTCTATTTCATTACAAAACGCATAGACCGTACTCGTCCAGTAGTAACTACAAGTGGCGGATACCACGCCGGATTTACCGATATCTATGCTGAACACACTTACGTCCAGGATCCCGTCCTATTATACAAACAATTAGCTTTAAACGAAGAGGGTTATCCTTATGTATTCCGCCCCGACAAAAGTGCACCTTATAAAGGAGAAGCATATATAATCGATGAATTCGGAGGTATACAATGGTTCAAGGAGATGAAAGCACCTGAAGTCAGTGATCCCAAAAAGTTCTGGGGGTATGGTGCCCCTCCCAAAACGCTGGAAGAATTCTACCGAAGACTGGAAGAACAAGTTAATGTTATTCTGAGCCTCGACCACATCATCGGATTCTGTTACACACAGATAGTCGATGTGGAACTGGAAAAGAATGGCATCTACACATACGATCGGAATGAGAAATTCGATATGAAACGTATTCGACAAATCTTCTCAAAGTCTCGTGAACAAGCTAAAGAGGAAATAAAGAAGATGTTGAAAGAAAGAGAGATTGAAAATGAAAATAACAAATAAACATATGTAATGTTAGTTGAATTATTTTACACAAAATCAAATTGTTAACATTTAAATTAGTTGAAACATGAAAAAAAGTACTTTTTCACTTCTGATCGCTACATTAATGGCAGGAAGTGTAGTATCGCAATCATTGCCGGAAGGTATGACAAGTCTTCTTCCGGAAGGAGTAAAGGCAAATATTGCAACGGAACAAAAAGGTAGTAAAAAGAAGGATCTGGTAGTTGCAGGAGAAAAATCGAAGGGATATAAGGCTTTTTTTGCAGCTTCAGACGCTACCCACGGCGAAGAGCTTTGGGTAACCGACGGAACGAAACAAGGAACCTACATGGTAAAAGACATTTGGCCGGGCAGCTCCGGTTCAAATGTAAATTATCTGACACGTTTCAATGACAAAGTTGTATTTGGTGCCGATGATGGAGAAAATGGTATGGAATTGTGGATTTCGGACGGAACGGAATCAGGTACTTACATGGTAAAGAATATTCATGAGTGGGCTTCTTCGGATCCGCGCGGGTTTACACAAATCAATGAAACCCAATTTATTTTCGGGGCCAAAGATTTTGAGAGTGAAAATTATGATGCTGCCCGAGGGGAACAATGGTGGCTGTATGTCAGCGATGGAACTCCAGAAGGAACTGAGTTGATTTATGAATGTGATACAAGATTTCCCGGACAATCTTACGGAACTACATGGTCAACTCCTTATTGCCGTGTCGGAAGAAAAGTATTCTTTAAAGCAGATAATACAGATGGTACGGTAGGTGAAGAGCTTTGGGTAACAGACGGAACCCGCGAAGGTACCAAACTGGTTATGGATATTAATACGGAAATGTTAACTACTGGAACCGGATCCTCAGCTCTCGATAACTTGGTTAATTTCTATAATGAAAAACTATTCTTTAAAGCATGGACTATCGAACACGGTGCTGAACCTTGGGCCAGTGATGGTACCCCTGAAGGTACATATGAAATTAAGGATACAGACCCTTCATTGGATGCAAACTCAAAGCCACGCAGTGGAGGAGTTTCCTGCCCTGGTATATATCCATACAACGGAAAAATATATTATCGCGGATATGACCCGGAAAAAGGATTCGAACTAGCATGTACAAATCTGGAAAAAGAAGATTATACTACTTTTGATATTAATGTGAACGATCCTACGAATGAAAAGAATGGTTTTGCTGACCCTGGTGTCGAATTTGACGGAGTATATATGTTCTGTGCCGACACTGGCAACGATGCAACAAAACCGAATAATTTCGGTGGTGAATTACACTATACCGATGGAGTAACAGTGACTATGCAGTCGGATAAGGCTCCCGGTTCACTTAGTCATTGGGTAAAAGATCTCACTGTAGTTTCTGGTAGTTTGTATTGGTGGAATGCAGGTGGTGCAGTAGCTGAAGATAAAGAAAAACTTTTCAGAATAGACAACAAAGACCAATTCCCGGTTCGTGTTACTAATTTTAATCCGGCCGGTGACAAAGTCCACACATTACGCAACCTGAATGGCGATCTTCTATTTGCCACGAATGATGAAAGCAAAGCATTGTATATTTATCACTACCGCAAAGAAGGATACGATCCTGTAAAGGATGCCGATGATTTAGATAAGAGTTTAGAGTTCAGAACCCGTGCAGAGATGGAAGGAACAGGTATTAAAACGACCCAGGTACCGACAGAAGCAATTATTTATCCAAATCCTGCATCCGATAAATTCAATTTCAATGTTCAGGGAAATGTAAAAAATATAAAGATATACGATATTTCCGGAAGATTGATAAAAGAAGAAACTAAATTGACTACAAATTCAGTTAATATATCTTCTCTTACTAAAGGAATTTACCGTGTTTTGTTCACTTGTACAGAAGGCTCTTTTGTTTCCAGCTTACTCGTAAACTAAATAACATGAGCTGAATATAGATTTTAGACATAAGAAAAAGAAATAAAATTTGTATATCAAATAAAATATATTCTTTTATTCTTATGTCTAAAAATAATTTGTAACAAGAAAAAATAGATCTATATAAAAATCAAAACGGTTTCTGTATTAATCTATTAGATGAACGATTATTTAAAATCTAATTATTGAATGAATAAGCATCAATTTTATAAGATGGCGGCACTCCTTGCAGCCCTATTGTTTACGCTTGCTTCATATGGGCAGAACATTTTTTCACTATCGGGAACCGTATTGGACAGCAAAAGCAAAGAGCCACTCATTGGTGTCACTGTAGTGGAAGAAGGTACCACAAATGGTACAGTAACTGACCTGGACGGAAAATTCGTCTTAAAAGTAGCCTCTAACGTAACTCTTCGTGTCAGCTATATGGGCTACACAAGTAAAAAAATAACTGTTACCAACAACCATCAATTGACAATATTGCTGGAAGAAGAAAGCAGATTGCTGGATGAAGTGGTTGTTGTAGGATATGGTGTTCAGAAAAAGAGTGATATAACAGGAGCCATCTCTTCTGTTTCAGGTGAGGCAATAAACAATGTCCCGGTTGCATCGGCCTTGCAAGCTTTACAGGGTAAAGCTTCCGGTGTGAATATTATTCAAAACACCGGTGCACCAGGAGGTAATACAACCATCAAGATTCGAGGAACAGGTACAGTCAATGACGCCGATCCGCTTTACGTAGTGGATGGATTTATTGTTGACGGGATAGACCACCTAAGTCCAAACGACATTGCTAATATTGAAATATTGAAAGATGCAGCTTCAAGTGCCGTATACGGTGCACGTAGTGCTAATGGCGTTGTGTTGATAACTACCAAGAGTGGTGAAAAAGGAGAGATGAAAATTTCATTTGATAGCTTCGTAGGGGTTTCCACTCCTTGGAAAAAAATATCAGTAATGGACGTAGAGCAATACGCCCTTATGCAAGACTATATTAATGGATTGTCAAATTACTCTGTTGACGGTCAACTATATTATTCTAAAAACTCATCCGGAGAACTTTATTACGATAAATATAAATTTTTCCTTGTCGATACAATCAGAAATAATTCTCCTAATAATTGGTGGGATGCAATCACTCAAACCGGTTTCAAACAACAATATAACCTTTCAGTATCCGGAGGAAATGACAAACATAAATACATGGTCAGCGGAAGTTATTATAATGAAAATGGAATTGTAAAGACTTCCGGATACAGACGTTTCAACACACGCATCAATCTGAATAGTAAACTGGCATCGTGGTTAAGCATGAATGCAAACATCATGTACACAAATGAAAACCGCCAGATTGTACCCGAAGGAAAAAGTAGCGTACTAAAACAAGCTCTGTTTCAAAATCCAATGATTTACACATACAATTCAAAAGGATATTTTTCCGAAAATCATCCGATTGCAGTATTGGAACGTAACCACAATAAGATGAGTAGGCACCGTATTGATATGAACTTAAGTCTTACTGCCCAACTCTTAAAGCAACTAACCTATCAGTTTAAAGTATCGGACTACATTGTTCCCGAAACACTTTCTAATTTTTATGAGGTGAATAAATTAGAAGAAGATTTTCAGATGCCCAATGACCTGACTACGATATATAAGCGTCAAAATCTGACTAATAAATGAGAAATTAATAATTTAGTCACATTTATTTGGAATAATAATGTACACGACATCACAATCATGGCAGGTCAGACAGCCGAAGGCTACCGTTATAGTTTTCAAGAGTCGAACAGAAAAGGCACTGCAAGCAATTCATCCGACCTATGGTATTTGTCGAGTGGATATACAGGTGATAAAACTTATGGACGTGACCGCCATTGGAGTGCATTAGGTTTTGTAGGACGAATAAACTACAATCTACTTGACCGCTATCTGCTTCAGGCGAATTTTCGTGCCGACGCTTCCTCTATTTTTGCCAAACAGGAAAGATGGGGCTTCTTCCCTTCCGTTTCATTGGGTTGGAAATTCTCATCCGAATCTTTTATGGAAAGTGCCGATTGGCTTTCGTTAGGTAAACTTCGTATAGGATGGGGACAGTTAGGAAATAACAGAATCGATGAAATGTCCCGCTATACGCTGTTAAATACACAGTATAATTATCCGTACGGAATAGGAAATCACATCCTCTACCCGGGTATTACTGCAACAACTATCGGGAACCCTGACATTCGATGGGAAAAAACGGAAACCGTTAATATAGGTCTTGATATGGGCTTTTTTAAAAACAGACTAACAATCGGACTGGAATTCTTTGACAAGCGAACCACCGATATGTTGTTACGTGTTCCTGTCACTTTATCGGCAGGCCTTGACGATTCTCCGATGACAAATGCCGGCTCTGTCCGTAATCGTGGTGTGGAATTAATTGTGAATCATAAGAATAGCATAAACAAATTTAGATATGAAATAGGGTTCAATATATCCTATATTAAAAATAAAGTAATGAGTTTGGGTACAGGCAATGAACCTATTTACGGAGCACGACTGGACGAGTCGAGCATTGTTGACTTTGTAACAAAAACAGCTGTAGGAAAACCGATTGGTAGCTTTTTCGGATATGTAACAGACGGCATTTTCAATACATATGAAGAAGTAAAAGCAAGTGCACAATACGAACCCGGGAAAAATGCCCTCGATCAAATCACACGTCCGGGAGATTTTCGTTTTAAGGACTTGAATGGCGATGGTCGTATTACGGCAGAGGACCGGACATATTTAGGATCTCCACTACCCGATTTCGTTTTCGGAGTACCACTCTCTTTCAGTTATGCCAATTTTGACCTGAGTCTTTTCTTTCAGGGACAGACCGGAAATAAAACATTCAACGTAATGGATTATTACTTGAACAATGCAAGTTCAGGGAATGTCTATGCAGATATTCGCAGTAAACACTGGTCTGGTCAATTAACAGATGAGAGAAAATTCTTTCCAAGAAATCTCAATACATCCGTTCCCGATCTCGATCCCAATGATATGCCTCGTAATTTCAGAGCCTCCGATTTTTATGTAAAAGACGGTTCTTACATTCGTCTTCAGGAACTTCGCTTTACATATAATTTCACAGAAAAGGTATGTTCCAAATTATATCTGTCAAATTTATCTCTATATGTAGGAGCTTACAATCTGGTAACGTTCACACGATATAACGGATTTGATCCGGAAGTAGGTAAAATAGTGGGAACAGAAGGTAACAATCTTAATATGGGAGTGGACCACGGAAATTATCCGCAGGCACGTACATTTACGATAGGATTTAAAATTGCTTTGTAACTATAAACAACCGACTTATGAATAAGAATTTATTTAATGCACTGCTTATCCTAAGTTTCTCGTCGACACTTTTAACCGGGTGTAGTGATTTTCTGGAAAAAGAAGTCCTTGGAAGTTCCACAAACGAAAACTTTTACGATACACAATATAAATTACAAGCCGCTTTGAATGCAACTTATGATGTGCTACAAATGGACCTTTTTAATGAATGTGAGTGCCGTTTCGGTGAAGCCTGTGCCGATGATGTGGTAGGAGGCGATGAAAGTCTGAGCACTCAAATGGGACAATTGGTACAGTTCAGATTTAATACATCAAACACTTGGATAGAAGACAGATATAAAATTAATTATAAAGGGATACAACGCGCTAATCAGGTAATAGCCAATGTACACAAAGTAAAGTTATCGGTTCATGATTACGCTTCTTATAAGACTGTACGGGAAATATTGGGACAAGCTAAGTTTTTAAGAGCTTTATATTATTTCAACTTAGTCAAAACATATGGTGGCGTACCTATTCGTGAAGAAATAGAGACAATGGATCATTTTGTTATCCCTCGCAGCTCTGTCACTGAAGTATATGCTTACATCGAAAAAGATCTTAGAGAAGCTGCTATCATGTTGCCAGCACGCTATATGGGAGCAGATGCAGGTAAGGCAAGTAGTGCCGCAGCCGTAGCATTGCTGATGAAAGTACTCATGTACCAGGCTACTCCCGGGATACAATCTGAGAAGTGGCAGGAAATGGTAAACCTAGGCGAATACTTTATAGATGGTAAAAAAATGACTTTTGGAGAAATTCTCAAATTCGACACTTCAGTAGAAGATTGGGAAACTCTTCGTAAACGTCTTTGGTTTATGCCAAAAGAATTGATTTCTCGGACAGACCCTTATGAAACTACAGATACAGAATTACTTGCATTGCAAAATGCTTATTCACTTGGCTATAAAGATTACTATGGTAATGCTATCGAATATCTTGATCAGTTTTATCAAACCGGAGAATTCTGTAAAGGATCTATCTTTGAAGTTGTATTTAAAGAATCAGCAGATGGTTCTACAGGAGATACGAACGAGGGTTCTTCTATCTATAATAAACTGTACGCAGTTCCAAGTACTATGTTATGGATAAAAAGTGACATAAGGGCGGAGTTATTCGGTAATGATCCTCGTATTGCCACTGTTAGCGGACATCAGGATTATGCCCCCGATGGAGAAATAAACAATTGTGGACCAGGTAAGATCGTTTCATTAAAATGGTATACGCCTTTAAAAGATCGTCCGCAATATGGCGGTGACAATGGTAAAAACAGACGCTTAATTCGTTATGTAGAAGTTGTACTAATGTATGCGGAAGCATTAAATGAGTGCCACCAAGGTGCACGGGCATTAGAACAACTAAATAAAAGCAAAGCTCAAGCCAATACTATAAATAATAGTGCCACTCTCTATCTCGGAGGAGGCTATGGCTATATGCGGGATCAGATATGGAAAGAACGTCGTATTGAACTCAGCTACGAATGGGATCGCTTTTTCGATTTGGTCCGTCAAAAAAGAGCAGCAAGTGTACTTAAAGCATTTGGTGCCAAGCAATCCAATAAACGCGGCTACTTCTTCCGGGAAGGAGTTAATGAAATCTTTCCTATACCACAAAGCGAAATTGATATCTCTAATGGAATAGTGAAACAAAATCCAGGTTATTAATTAAATGTGTCATAAAATGAAAATAAGTATAAAACTGTTATTGGGTATGTGTCTCATTTTATTCATGGCTTCTTGTGAAGATGAGAATGCTCGCCCACCTCATGCTGAGATGCACATCAATAAGCTACAACTAACGATCAATGAGTCAATGGTTATCAACTTTACCGGTACGGCCGATCAGACTGTTATCTATACAGGTGATGACATGCATGATTATAATCTTCGTGACCAGAGCAATACAGGATTTGTGATGAACAAAGACCTGTTCACATATGCTTATTCAGTACCCGGAATATATAAGGTAGTATGTGTTGCTTCTACTTATACGGATCTTGCTACAGATTTAAAACGAGACACCTGTTCATACACAGTTACAGTAATTGACAATGAAACAGAAATCGAGAGACTGTCATGTCCTCAGGTGTTGTATGATGAAGTCTTTGCTAAAAGAATGGAAAACGATGAATGGTTGATGAAGCTTCCGCGTAAAGTAAAATATAGCACATCAATGCCTTCCATATCGCTTTCTCAAAGATTGCGTTTTTACATACCATCGGACTCAACGAAAGTATTTCTCAATGGAAAAGCATATTCGAATACAAGTAAGTATGATTTATCTACCCCGATCGATATCCAAGTAAAATCGAATTATGGAACAATTCGTCCATACAAATTATATACTTTGTATTATCCGGAATTTAATGCGTTTACACTAGCTGGTTCTAAAGGAACACTGTCCCGTTCAGAATTTGATTATAGTACGTTCGAAATGAATGTGACTTTACCAGCAGGTACGGATATCCGTAATCTTGTACCTGAATTCACATTGTATTCGGCTACGGACAAAGTCTACATTGGAGACACAGAACAGATATCAGGAGCCTCTACAGTAGACTTTACCAACGACGTTATTTATCGATTGGTATCTACTGTACCTGGAAACCCAGCTATGGAAGCTGTGTCGACCATTAAAGTTAATATAAAATAGGTACTAGTCTTTTGTTTTATTAATTGCTGGCAATATATGTACAAATTGTTATTCCTTATTCTATTTTTTCTATTATCTGCTCCCACACAACTAATGTTGCGAGCAAGTAATCGCTTCATGCATATCACAAGTAAAGAAGGACTTCCACACCAACAAATCGAAAAGATAATGCAGGATGATAAGGGTAAGTTATGGATAGGAACACGCAATGGACTGTCATGCTATGACGGGTACAATATTGTCAGCTATTTTAATCAAAAGAATAATCCTCACTCACTAAGTCATAATTTTATTAAAGCATTGTATCAGGATAGCAAGAAGCGAATATGGATTGGCACGTATGAAGGAATATGCAGATATCAGCCTGCCACAGATGATTTTAAATGCTACAATTTACCCAGCCCCAAAGTATTCTCTATTGTTGAGACAAGTACCGGAAAGATAATATGTGGGGGCGACCAGCTCTATATATATAATGAACAAACAGATGAATTCGTTTTACAACCGCGTCAGGACTCTTATTTTATTATATCAATGGCAATAGATGCGAAGGATCGTCTTTTTATATCGACTAGCCATTCAATCTTTTATTATGATACCTCTTTTTCTAAAACGACCCAAATAAACCCCACTTACTTTTCAGATTTTCTTCCGGAAAACGACGGTATTATTCCTCTGTTTTTCGATTCGAAAGGACTCCTCTGGATAGGACGAAATGGAAAAGGTGTGATGAACATAAACCTTAATTCCGATTCAATCAGCATACCCGATTTATCCATACTATCCGATGGAACAGTACGCACAATAGCCGAAGATAAAAAAGGTAGAATCTGGCTCGGAACAGAAAAAGGAATTACAATACTTAACGGAGATGGAACATCAGAGATACTCCAGCAAGACTTCGTAGACAACAATAAATTGAATGACAACGCCATATACACTATTTTGTCCGACAAAGACGATAATATGTGGATTGGAACCTACTTCGGAGGTATCAATGTATTGCTAAAGAACAATGAACAAATTCACTGGATAGAGGCAGGATATACGCCTAAACACATCAAAGGTAAGGTAATTCGTAAATTAATCGAGCCACAAAAAGATATCCTTTGGATAGCGACAGAAGATGGTGGATTAAACATTTACAACACAATCACTAACGAAATATATGTTTTTGATAAAATAAAACAATTAGGGCATAATATACACGAGTTATTTTATGACGATACAAATCATAATATATGGATTGGTACCTTCAGAAATGGCCTATTTAATTATAATCTTTCAACAGGAACTTCCGTACGGTATTTGCCCGATGCTAAAAATGGTCTAGCCTCAGATGCTATTTTTTCCATCAAAAAGCAACGTAATGGAACACTTTGGATAGGTACAAGCCGAGGATTACGATATTATGATCCGGAGAAAAAAATGTTTCTACCAATGAATCATCCAATACTCGATATTGATTTCATATACTATATTCTGATAGATAACAAAGATGATGTATGGGTTGGAACCCGGAATAACGGTCTTTTCCATATTAATGTAAAAACCAATGAAATCAATGGATGGACCGCAAAAGCAAGAAATTCTCAACTCAAAGATAATTATATTACATTTCTGTATCAGGATTCAAAGAATATCATTTGGATAGGTACAAGCAACAACGGTTTACAGTTCATAGATCCTTCGGATCTAAAAATCAGAACATTAAAGAATGAACTTTCGTTATCCAGCAGTACTATCTGCAGTATAATTGAAGATGAATTCGATCGTTTATGGATCGGTACGAATCAAGGATTGTACCAATTCAATAAAGAACGCAGTACATTGGTCTGTTATACCGTCGAAGACGGACTACCGATCAATCAGTTCAATTTTTCATCCTCTATTCAGGCTCAAAACGGATTACTCTATTTCGGTAGTGTGGATGGGCTTATTTCATTCACGCCCAAAACAATGAAAGAGAGTAGAGGACCTTTTCATGTCCACCTGGGACACTTAACGATTAACAATCAAACCATCACATCCAAAAGTGAAAATTCTCCATTAACTACAGATCTGGACGAAACGCCAAGCCTCACTTTCTCTTATAACCAATCCCGTTCCTTCAGTATTGAATATACAGCTATATCATTAGGAAATACTAGTACAATCAATTACCAAGTCCGTTTACTGGGAGTTGATAAGAATTGGCGGAACGTAGGAAAAGAACGTAAATTTGTCGGTTCAAATCTTCCTGCCGGAAGTTATAAATTACAAATCAGAGCAAACAATTCTAATGAAGGTTGGGATCGCTCACCTATTAAAGAAATTGAACTTACTATACGTCCCCCATTCTATTTCTCACTTTGGGCTTTTATGCTCTATTTTATGATAGCAGGATTGATTTCTTATTTCATATATCGCATTTTTTCCATCCGACTGAAAGAGAAAAATGCTATCCGGACAGCCAACATGGAAAAAGAAAAATTGGAAGAGATTAATCAGACAAAAATGGACTTTTTTACTTCAGTCTCTCACGAATTGAAAACGCCCTTATCACTGATTATGGCACCACTTAAATACATCTCTCAACATCAAGAACTGTTACCAGAGTCATCGGAACGGTTGGAAATGGCCATAAAGAACACAAACAAGATGGTCGGACTGATTGATGAATTGATCACTTTCAATAAAATAGAATCAGGAGATTTTCAGTTCTATATTCAAAAGGACAACCCACTGGTTTTTATTGAAAACATAGCACAGCTTTTTAAAGAAAATGCTGCTGAAAAATCAATATCGCTCTATATTCATTGCGAGAACAACGATGAGGAAGTTTGGTTCTCACCTTCTTATGTCGAGAAAATAACTAATAACTTACTCTCTAATGCTATCAAATTCACTCTCCCAGGTGGTAGAGTTTTCATCAATGCAGCAATTACAGACAATCCTGACGGATACACCTATCTACGTATCGAAGTCAAAGATACAGGCATAGGTATTGTTAAAGAAGAACTTGACAACATATTTGATAAATACTATCAAACGAAACGGGGACACAATCTAAACTCTAAAGGCTGGGGAATAGGATTAGCTCTTGTGAAAAAATTCACGACTGTTCATAAAGGAAATATTACAGTTGAAAGTGAACCAGGAAAAGGGACCTGTTTTGTTGTCAATCTAAATGTTTCAGAATCAGCTTTTAGTGTGCAAAATAAGACCACCACTAAATCTCTGGAGCAATACAAATTCAGTATTCCCTATTTGGAGCAGGTAAGAACAAATACTTCTCTTGCGGATCGGGATACAGAATCAAGACATTCTATTTTGTTCGTAGAAGACAATGTGGAATTACTCAAATTTCTCTCAGACGTTTTTGCTTCTAAATATAACGTCTATCTGGCTGAAAATGGAGTTGAGGCTTTGGCTATCGCCCATAAGTATCCTATAGATTTAGTGGTTTCAGATGTAATGATGGAAGAAATGGATGGAAATACACTATGCCGAAATCTGAAAAATGATCTTTCGACATCACACATACCAGTCATCCTTTTAACAGCCAAAACAGATACGGACGATGTCATAAAAGGATATGAAAGTGGAGCAGAAGCATATGTTCCGAAACCTTTTGATCCAAATATACTGGAACTTCAAGTAAAAAATATCATCCAGGTAAAACAGGTACAACGTGAAAAAATCGGGAAAGCAATGGGGGCTGATGTAGAATCGGCATCGTTGAGTAAATTTGACAAGGAGTTTATTAACAAACTAAATGAGCTCATTGAGAATAATATTGACAATAATGACTTTTCTATTTCAGATATTACTCAAAGCCTCGGTTTGAGTAGAAGCGTTCTTCATGTAAAAATGAAAAGTTTATTGAATATTTCTATGGGAGATTATATTCGTAAAAAGCGCTTAAAAAAGGCCTGTGAGTATCTTATGGAAGGCTATAACGTATCTGAAACAGCTTTTAGAACAGGGTTTGGAGATCCAAGTTATTTCACAAAAAGTTTTAAAAAAGAATTTGGAGTTAAACCCACTGAGTATACAAAGTAATAGTTGAAACTTGACCATCGTATATCTATAATTAAAACATAAAAAATATGAAAAAGATTTTTTTGATTATCCTTTTAATATTTATAACTTCATTCTCTTTTGCTCAAACATGGCAAAACCCCATGAATGTTTCAGGACAAGCAGATATGGGTATAGGTGATCCCTATATATTTAAATTCAGGGGAACCTACTACATGTATTCAAGTAGCCGTGACGTGGAAATTAAATGTTGGAAATCAAAAGATTTGATTAATTGGTCAGAAGCAATCGTCTGTTCAACCGATCCCACTGTAAAGAACGCATATGCACCGGAAGTCATATATTGGAACGGAGTTTTCTATATGTATACTTCTCCACAAGGTAACGGTCATTATGTATTAACCAGTAATAGTCCTACAGGACCTTTTGTTCCTGTCACCGGAAATTTGGGAAAGAAAATAGATGGTTCGGTTTTTATAGATGATGATTCAAAGTGGTACTTTTATCATGCAAACAGTGCCGGTATTCAAGGATGCGCCATGCCGAATCCAACAACATTCGGACAGAGCGTCGGATTGAATACACAAATGAACGGTCAATGGACCGAAGCTCCATGCCTTATCAAAAGAAATGGTATTTATTACTTACTGTATACAGGTAACCATGTGTGGTCTAACGGTTATAGAGTAGATTATGCAATGAATACGACTCAAAATCCCATTAATATCTATACTCCGCAAATGGAGCAAAATCCGGTGCTCATAAAAACAGAGGGAAGTTTTATCGGACTAGGGCATGGTACCGCTTTCATCGGCCCCGACCTGGATACGTACTATTTTACATATCATAATTTAGTGAGAATAGGCGGAGGAATGGCTCCAAGTAGAAAATTCAATTACGATCGCATGGCTTGGAATGGCGACAAACTACTAATTTTAGGTCCTACTAACTGGGCACAGCAGCAACCCGCATTGGCAAATGCCGACTTCTTTGAAAGAACTGATATCGGAGCTGATTGGTCTATGCCTAATGGAGGTAATTGGAGTATTAAAAACAAAGATCTGCTGTCACAAGATAAAACAGATACGGAATACAAAGCTATTTTCACCCCGTATTCAGCACCCGATTATACCGCTGAATTTACGATGAAAGAAGCTGGAATAAACGAAAATGACGCAAAACTCGGAGCCGTCTTCTCATACAAGGATGAACAAAACTATGGAGTAGCCTTACTAAACAGTAGTTCCAATCAATTAGAAATTAATTTCCGAATCAATAATGTTTGGGGAACGACACAAAACTATGAACTTCCTGTTGGTTTCAATCATCGTGTCTGGCATAGCATCCGAATTGAGAAAAATGTACAAAACTATAAGTTCTTTGTTGATGGATTGTACAAAGCTACGCTAACAAGTAATCTGAACGGAGGACAAATTGGATACATGACTCATAATTGCAATGGACACTTTTCGTATATTGCAATAAGTGATAAGGTAAATGGTTCCGGTATTTTTGATGTTTACAAGCCTGTACCGGGCGATATACAAGCAATCCATTACAATACCGGAGGAGAAGGTGTTGGTTATCATGACCTAACGGTTGAAAATACAGGTGACTCAAGTAATCAAAACGTAAGGAATGACAATGTAGACATCAGTAAAAACAGCAATGGCGGATTTCATATCAGTGCCATTCAGACAGGCGAATGGTATAAATACAATGTGAATGTAAAAACTAAGGGAGTTTACAATATCGGTATTAAATACCTCACAACAAATGCAACCGCCCAAATAAAGATATACCAAGGAGAAACAGAATTGACCGGAGCAATCCAGCTTCCCAATACAAATAACACTTGGAAAGTATATACAATAAAAGGAGTAAATCTGGCAGCAGGGAATCAAACCCTGAAAATTGAAGCGGTAGAAGGTGAATTTGAACTCTATGAGATGCAATTCAGAGACGGAAACAATACATCGGTAACTGTTACAGATACATTTGACAGCTCGTTTAGTAAAAATTGGAATTATACGGACGGTGCCTGGTCAATCGTATCCGGACAAGCAAGTATTAACGGGTATGGCAAACGTGCCTTAGGAAATATTGGTTGGACTGATTATACGATTGATTGCGACGTGACCTATAAAAATGGAATGAATGCAGGACTTATTTTCAGAGTAAACAATCCTTCACAAGGTGGAGAAAATAACGATTCACGGCTAGGAACAGATTTTCTTCAAGGTTATTTTGTTGGAATCGGTACTGATAAAATCACTCTCGGAAAACATAATTATAATTGGAAATCTTTAGCCACCAGTCCCGGTTCTTTCACTCTGAATAAAAAATATCATATCAGAGTGGTAGTGGAAGGAGCAAACATCAAAGTTTATGTGGATAATATGACTACTCCCAAAATCGATTATACGGACCCATCGCCTTTCATATCCGGAAAAGTCGGTTTCCGTTCTCATAATACGAATGTATTATTCGATAATCTCACGGTAACAACCGCTGATAATTCCAATATGAGTGGAGTTGAAACATTAAAAGGGGATTCTGATTGTATCATCTACCCCAATCCTGTAAAAGATATGTTAATTATAAAGGCAAAAGAAGCGATTGAATCCATTCGTATTTTCAGCCAAACAGGGATTCTGATGCATACGCAACAAGATTCCGCACCCGTTAGCATGGGAAGCTTCCCGGCAGGTATGTATATTGTAAATATAAAAAACACCTCTAAAACAAGTAACCAGAAAATCATAAAAGAATAATTTCTTTATTGTTTTATCGGGTTGATTAATAATCAGACAAATTGTAAATATAACAATATAAGGTATGAAAAACAAAAAGCCAAATAAGTATAGACTTATTCTTCCGGCATTAATATTTCTTATTATTACTTTTTTTTCTGAGACTATATATGCCCAACCTACGCTAAAAAGCTTCAGTAACCCTGTAACATTCGGTTTAAGGGATGGATGTGTGGAACGATTCATGGGTTATTATTATGCAATGGGGGGAGGTACTAAGGGAAAAATACGTATGTCAAAGGATTTGGTTAATTGGACGGAAGGCGTACAGTCGGTAACCACAAACGGGGCCAAATGGTTGAATGATCCCAAATGGACGGAAGCGTATGTTTATCCTGAAGTGGCAGCCGGTGACATTATTTATCGGAACGGAGTATTCCATACTTACTGGAATGGTATCGGTCATGCCTATTCGGCTACCCCACTCGGTCCCTATAAGGAAGCCTCTGTTGATGAACCTTTTGATGATTATGGAATTGACCCACAAGTTTTTCAGGATGAAGACGGTGAAATCTATTGGATAAAGAAACGAAACAGGTTCGACCCACATCCACTAACTGGTACTGCTTCCACCATCAGTGGGCCGGAAGTTTGGACATTTAAAATGAACTCTCCCTTTTCACGCAAAGATATTACAGTCGGAAACGTACAAATAACACATCAACCCGGACACCCGACCAGTGTCAACCACCACAACTTTGAAGGTCCTGAAATGTATAAATATAGGGGACATTACTACAATTTCTTTGTATCAAACCGAATGGGTCCCCGCTCCGGTATGTATGAAGTTGGTGTGGCTGTAAGTGACGCACCAATGAATTTCGATAATTCAAAAAAATATCCAAACCCTGTAATGATTCGTAATACAGAACAACAGTTACTGAATTATAAAGTGATACTACATACAGCAGAACATGGAGGCTGGACCTCAAAATACACCACAACTACGCCTGCCAACAGTTGGACTGCTAAAGATTTTAACGATAATTCATGGACAATTGCTCAAGGAGGGTATGGGCTACAAGAATACGATCGTCATCAGGGAAAACTCACAAACGCCAAAATACGTGCGCGAAAGACCGAATGGAACACAACCCGCATCTATATCCGGAGAAAATTTAAGTTAGATCAGATACCTTTGAAAGTTGCATTGAAACATTGGGTATTCGCTGATGCTAATTTCTATATTAATGGAAATAAAATCAATATAAAAACAAGTAATAATACATACAGCATGTTACAAATTAACCCATCTATGTTGGTTGAAGGAGAAAACATCATCGCTGTAGAGGCAAAAAGCCCTTGTATTGTTGCAGATTCAAACTGTCAGCAATTCATCGATTTCGGACTTTACGATACAGGAAATCAGGATGCAGAAGATATTGTCATAGCCCCTGCCCAACCCAATATTATAGTCGGCCCCAACGGTTTCGAACGTTGGGTAATGTATAAGGCCTATTTTAATGCAAGTGAGCAACAAGCCATTGATAGAGTTCACTTTTATGATAAAGAGGTAGTCGTTGAAACCAGTACCGTAAAAAACACCTCAGGATATCGTCCGAAACCAGCACAGCCAAGCTTTATAACCTATTGCGACTATTCTATTTATTATCCTTTTTTATTCTTAGAGAACTCTCCATGGAAAATTTACGGAGGAATACTCCAACCGACTGCTTCGACTGGCGGAGAGTTAGTTTTTCAGAGAGAGCACGAAACCAATTATAGATTTGAAGTTCCTTTTCGTATCAAAGAATCTAATGGTAAGGCTGGGGTATATGCTTTTTATCAGAATGAACAAAACTGGATGAAAGTTTCTATTGGAAAGGACAGAACATGGGAAATTGAAATAAATGAAAACGGAAAAATTACAAAATCGACTAAAGATCTACCCCAAAAGTTTGCCTTTTTAGAGAATGATTCACGGGTATCCACCTATGAGGAACCCTGGCATACATTATTAGTTTACAAAAATGGTAATCGTTTCCGGATTGAATTAGATTATTTCAATCTGACTATAGACGGAGACATCATTACTCCTTTTAGTGGTAAAGGAACGGTAGGACTCACAGCTACTTCAGACCAAATTTCATTCGATGCCATTCAGTATACTATGGGTTGGGATGAATGTGATCAGAATATCACCGGATGGGAAAATGTATCAGGTATATGGAACGTGACTACCGATGGACTTATACAATCTGGTAATCAGGGTAAAAAAGTAGTTCTCAAAGGCGACCCGGCATGGAATTATGAATTCTCAGCTTATATGAAAAATAATAAGATACCTACTTCAGGAAAAATAGGATATTATCCACTGTATTTGGATGACCAAAATTATGTGTGCGCAACAATAAACTATGAAACAAATACATTCGATGTTGAAGGAAAAGAAAACGGAATTCCTATACAGTCCCATTCTGTATCATTGAAGAAAAAAATCCTCCGTTATTATACATTTGATGAATATCCTACTTCATCATATCAATATGACTTTCGAAATGAATCAGTTATTTCAGGAATAGATATCCTTTGGTTTGAGGGAAATTATCCGTATTTAAACCAGACATTCGATTTACCAAAGACGGTGCAATTTTATGCTTTGCAAGATGGAACATGGGTTCCATTGAATGCTCAACTCGAAGGTGACTTACGTTTCTCTGAATTCAATCATTTTAGTTTTTCACCAGTAAAAACTACTACAATTCGCATGGAGGTAACGAACTACGATGGAAAAGCGTCCCGGGCTTTCTCTGCCTATTTCGATGAAGAAATTTCCGCAGGTTACTTCCTACGTTGTCGTAGAGAGGAAGATGGATTACATCTATTTTTAGATGATGTACATTTACTGACTATAGAAGAACATTATAATAAATCAAGAGTTGGACTTTTTACAGAAAACCAGTCAGCCAGTTACAATGGCATACTCTATTATCAATCCGGCGGAATACCTGTAAAAAACATTATTATTGATCCCATCCATTGTACTATCGGTGAATCTGTTAAATTAACAGCAACAGTTCTACCCTACAATGCCACCAATAAGATACTGCATTGGGAAAGTTCAAATCCGGCTATTGCTTCTGTCACTAAAGACGGAATATTGACTAAGCATGCACCTGGAAACGTTAAAATTACTGCTTATACAACAGATGGAGGTATTGTGAAAGGATCCACTGAACTTCTTACCACCAGTATAAAGAATGAACATCAGGAAAGATTCACAATATTCCCTAATCCAGCGGATAAAGTGCTCCATTATTCTCTGGGAAACGTAGAAAAACTGACAGTCTATTCACTCAAAGGAGAAAAAGTAATACAACATTCACCGGATGGAACCAACATGTTACCAATTGACATGTTAAATCCTGGAATGTATATTTTGTCTGCAAAAAATAATGATTCTATATATAACGTTTATTTCATTGTAAGCAGATAGTGGATAAATAACAAATTGACAAGTTAATAATTAATTTACATATGAAACGATTATTCTATTTCTTTTTATTTTTAATTTCATTCTACGGTTTTATACCTTTGTCGGCCAGCGACACACTCTTTGTCCGACCTGATGTAAATCCGTTGGATTTATCCTTTCAACGTTTGGCGGTACGCCGGTTTATATTTTCGAACAATCTGACTCTAAATGAATTTGTACCATCAGAAATTGTCGCATTTGAATCAATGCATCCTGCTTTTACAGTATCCGAAGATAATGAGCCCAAAGTTGCTAAAGATTTTACGAGTCTCATCGACAGTGGTAAGTTGATTCTTGATACAAACACCGGCAATCAACCTATAAGTATTTATATAGGAGGAGTAAATCCTTATGCGACTTATGAGATGGATGTTAACTCTTACACTATAGGTGTTACTCCAACAGAGATTGGTATCGAATTTGCCCGAATGGGATTACGTGATAAAGTACAGGTAATTTCTAAATTATCAGCTCGGGGAAATGAGATTTTCTTTCGGGTATACGAAGGAAATAAATTGAAAAGAGAAACGAAATATGGTGATACCTTACCAAAAGGAGCCTTTATTTTGAGAGTTCAACTTTACGGACATACTCTCGGTATATTTATAACTCAGAATAACAAAACTCAGTATATTGGACATATTCCTGTAAAAGAACATTTCGGAGATATTCTTGACTTTAGGCATATTAAAACAGCAGAGAAATGTACATTCAACTTAACATCTAATCTACAAGGAAAAGTGATTTTAAACGGAGCACGCTCTTTCCTATCTTCAGGGATGGGGCAAGCTGATATCCGTCTTATTTCCAATGAAGATTTGAGTCCGTATCTTGAAAACGGGAGACTCTGGTTTACATTTAGTTGCAGAGGCATCGATACCCCACAATCCGTACAAGGAGTTTTAAGTCTCGATCCTTCTGTTTTCGATCCGCGATTCGAAGGTATGATCGTTTTTGATCACGGCGACGGATTACTAAGAAACGATTATGCTTCCCATCTGTTTTATGACCGGAATGCGAAAGAGTGGAGAGCATATGTTTGTGATTTTGGAGGAAGTGCCCATAAAGAAGGACGGACAAAACCCGGACTCATAACAGCTTTTTCTTCTAAAGACCCGAGAAAAGGATATTCGGTTATGAAAGCTGCATTGATTGATTCCTCTTTTATAGATGGACACAATGAAGATCCTTGCATTTTTTATGATAGTGAAGTAAAAAAATGGAGATTACTGACATCAACATTCGTACATGGAACCATTACCTCACGAACATTCGAATCCGATCAGTGGAATGGTAAGTTTAAAATCGTTGCACCTCCTATAAAAACAAATTCCACAGGAACATCTATCCAAAGGATCGGTAATAAGTATTATGCACTGATGGGGGGCCTTGGTAACCTAAGAATACACCGCTATCCGGGTCTTGAGGAACTTGGTGAACTAAAACTTAATCTACAGCCACACTGGCCAAAGCCTGCAGGCCGTATTTGGGCAAGTGTTGTGCCTCTTCCCGAAGGATATCCCTATCGGTACGTACTTCTGACAATGGATCGTCCTAATTTTCCGGGAATTACTGTTGCCAACTGGAGTTATGGAGCTCTCTATTTTTACGGAGCAAATCCAGATGATATATCTTCCCAAAAGTATGAATTTTAATCCAAGTGGATATCTTTATTTATCTCTTGTCCTTGATTTTAAAGAAACTATTAACTACATAATTAAAAACGCACATGGATAGACGTAATTTTCTTAAAAGCACTTCCATTCTGGCAGGAAGCTTATTACTCACAAAGTTTGGGCTGACTTCCTGTACAGGAGGAACCAAGCCCCGCAAAATTCCAGCCAATGAAAAAGTAAATCTTGCATGTATTGGAATTGGTAACCGCGGGAAAGATATAATTAAAGAATTGTATAAAACCGGGCATTGTAACATTGTTGCACTTTGTGATACAGATATGGGTGCAGCACACACACAGGAAATAATCAACAAATTTCCAGATGCGGCTCAGTACCAGGATTTTCGTGTTATGTTCGACAAAATGGAGAAACAGATTGATGCAGTTTGTATTGGTACACCCGATCATAGCCATTTCCCTGCCACTATGCTTGCTATGTCTTTAGGCAAGCATGTTTATGTAGAAAAACCAATGGCTCATACATTCAATGAAGTTGAACTGATGATACGCGGAGCTGCAAAATATGGTGTTGTTACACAAATGGGTAATCAAGGGCACTCAGAAGCAAATTATTTCCAATTCAAAGCTTGGAAAGAAGCCGGCATAATAAAAGACATAACCGCGATTACCGCACATATGAATAATCCGCGTCGTTGGCATGGTTTTGATTCAAAGATTACAAGTATGCCCTCTGGTGAACCGATTCCAAAAACATTGGATTGGGACGGTTGGTTAGGTACTGAGTTTTGGCATGACTATAATCATGATTATATCAATGGGCAATGGCGTTGCTGGTATGATTTTGGTATGGGAGCACTTGGTGACTGGGGAGCGCATATACTCGATACAGCACATGAATTCCTTGATTTGGGACTTCCCACTGAAATCAATATGCTTTATGCAAACGGACATAATAAATTTTTCTTCCCTTATTCTTCCACTATTTTATTCCGTTTTCCAGAGCGCGGTAATATGCCAGCCTGTGATGTCACATGGTATGATGGAATCGATAATTTACCACCTTTACCTGCAGGATATGGAAATAATGAATTAGACCCGAATATTCCACCTCCTACCAGTGGACAAATTACACCCTCACAACTCAATCCAGGAAAAATAATATATGGTAAAGAACTGACCTTTAAGGGAGGAAGTCATGGAAGTACATTGAGTATCATCCCTGAAGAGAATGCCAATGATATTGCTTTAAAACTTCCTGAAGTGCCTCAAAGTCCTTCTAACCACTATGAGAATTTTCTACTGGCGTGTAAGGGACAGGAACAAACACGTTCTCCGTTTCACATTGCCGGTCCGCTCAGCCAAGTATTCTGTTTAGGGGTAATTGCACAACGATTAAATAGTAAATTGTTATTTGACCGAAATTCGAAACAATTTACGAACAACCCCATTGCTAATCAGTTATTAGTCGGAACACCACCTCGCAAAGATTGGGAAGAGTTCTATAAATTGTAAAGAATACCTATGAATAGACGGGACTTTTTAAAGAATATAGGAATAGCCGGAGGAAGTGTTTTATTAGCATCGAGTCCTTGGCTTTCGGTATTTTCCGATGCAGAACATACTGAAAAATTTGTTGCAAACTTAGGAGTTATCGGAGCTGGTTCACGCGGACGTTTTTTAATGAGTTTTCTTAAAAATAATACAAAAGCGAATGTGATCGGTATATGTGATATTTACCAACCTTCAATTGATGAAGCTCTTAAGATTTATCCAATGTCAACGATTTATGATGACTATCGTAGACTACTGGAAAACAAAGAGATAGAAGCGGTTATTATAGCAACTCCTTTGAATACTCATTTTCGGATAGCAATGGATTCTTTTGATGCCGGTAAACATGTTTACTGTGAAAAGGCATTAGCCATGACAATAGAAGATTCTTTTCGGATGTACGAAAAACACCGAACTACCGGTAAGGTCTTTTTTGCCGGCCAGCAACGCCTTTTTGATCCTCGCTACATACAGGCAATGGAAATGATCCATGCAGGTAAATTCGGTGAATTGGAAGGTTTTCGAACATATTGGTTTCGCAACAATGACTGGCGTCGTCCCGTTCCTTCACCCGATCTGGAAAGGCATATCAACTGGCGGTTATACAAAGAATATTCCAAAGGCCTAATGACTGAGTTGGCCTGTCATCAAGTACAAATCGGTACTTGGGCAATGCATAATATACCCAATAAAGTCATGGGTCATGGTGCTATCACATATTGGAAAGATGGACGCGAAACTTATGATAATGTTTCCTGTATTTATATTTTCGATAATGGTGTAAAATTGAATTTCGAATCGATTATCTCCAATAAATTTTATGGTCTGGAAGAACAGATTTTAGGAAATCTAGGAACAATGGAACTAGAAAAAGGTAAATATTATTTTGAAACAGTAGAACCGGCTTCCGGTTTTCTACAGTTAATCAATGATGTTGAAAATCGAATATTTGATTCTTTACCTTTTGCAGGAACAAGTTGGGCACCGGAAACGGCAAATAGTAATGCAGGTGAATATATTTTAGGAGAACGCCCCAAGGGTGATGGAACATCCTTAATGATGGACTCTTTTGTTGAGGCAGTTATTACGAACCGACAACCCCAATATATTGCGGAAGAAGGTTATTACGCTACAGCCTTGTGTTTACTTGGACATGAAGCAATTGAAACCGAGAAGACTATTGTCTTTCCTGATGCATATAAAATTGATTATTTGAATCATAAAAGAAACGCCTTATGAAAGATACGATTATAACAGTTGAAAGAAAAAAAGCAGAGATACGTACTTTTGGGATCTGTTTTCTTTTGGCCAATCTGGTAAATATCTATGCTATTGTTGCTTACACTACTTCTATTAAAGAGATAGTAACTCAAATAGGTTACGTATTTTTGTTGGCAGTTGTTTTGTATTTACTACGGAGCATCTTGCTGATTATGTACATCTTGGTAAAAAAAATAATTAACATTAATAATATTAGAATAAAATGAAAAAGATTGCTTTGTTGTTTTTAATAACAACGTTAATGACTCCTGTTTTTTCACAGAGTATACAGAAAAACAGTGCACCTAATACCCTATCGCGACAGGAACAGAAAGACGGTTGGAAATTGTTATGGGATGGTAAAACTACCAATGGCTGGCGCGGAGCCAAATCTACAACATTCCCCGATAAAGGTTGGATCATTGAAGATGGCATTTTAAAAGTTCTAAAATCAGATGGTGGTGAATCTACCAATGGCGGTGATATAGTTACCATTCGAAAATATAGAAATTTCATCTTAAGTGTTGACTTTAAAATAACAAAAGGAGCCAATAGCGGAGTAAAATATTTTGTTGATACAGAATTGAACAAAGGTGAAGGCTCTTCTATCGGATGCGAGTTTCAGATTCTTGATGACGAAAGGCATCCAGATGCAAAATTAGGAGTAAATGGGAACAGAAAATTAGGAAGTTTATATGACTTGATACCTGCTAAATCCGATAAACCTTATCGTGATGGTCTTTTTAATAATGCTACTGTTATAGTGAAGAATAACCATGTAGAACATTGGTTGAACGGTGTGAAAATAGTGGAATACGAACGTAACAATCAAATGTGGAATGCACTGGTTGCTTATAGTAAATATCACATTTGGCCTAATTTTGGAAATGCCGAGACAGGACATATTCTCTTGCAAGATCATGGAGATGAAGTTTGGTTCCGGAATATTAAAATAAAAGAGCTTGATTAATTTTTCAACAAGGGACAGTGAATAAAGATTGTTCCGGACAGCCTCAACTGCTAACTATCTTTATTTATTGTCCTTTATTCTATGGAATACATTTTATGCCTGTCCGACATATATATAAACAAATTGATACATGTAAAACAATTTTCTATGCATGGTTTGAAGCAATGCATACGCGCATAGATCTTATACTATGTAATCAATCCGAAGTGGCTTCATTGTCTGTCACCAAAGATATCTTCAATGAAATAGAACGGATAGAAAAACTCGGGAACCGTTTTAATCCTGAAAGCGAAATAAGTCTCATTAACCGTTTGGCCAGTAATACAGAAATAAAAATAACTACCGAATTATTTTCTATTTTATCGGAATGTGTTGAATACAATAGAAAAACTGACGGTGTATTTGATGTTACAATCCACTCTAAAAATAATTATCGGAATGGAATTAATGACATTTTACTTAATGTTACAGATCAAACTGTTTTCTTTTCCAATCCGAATGTACAAATCGATTTGTCAGGCTATTTAAAAGGGTATGCACTTGACAGGGTGAACGCTATTCTTATGCAAAATAAATTTGAGGATATCCTTATTAATATAGGTAATAGTTCTATTTTAGCAAAGGGAAACCATCCGTATGGGAAAGGATGGAAAATAAAAGGTATTTCTTCTCATTTTGTTAAAGACAAAGAAGATTGTTATCTTTATAATGAATTTCTAACGACTTCGGGTAACGACTCAAAAGAGCGTAAACATATCATTAATCCGTATACAGGAAAATATGTCGAAGGGGTGAAAGAAGTTTCAGTCATTACAACCGTAGGAGTATTGGGTGAAGTAATTTCTACTTCATTCATTATTAACCCCGAAATTAAAATTAAATCAAACTTTGACTTTCGTATTTTGTAATTGTTCTCATTGTCTGGGAGGACCACCGCTTTACAATCGAAAGGATGATAACACAGTATATGAAAAACTCTATAAAAACATCTATTTTATCTGTATGCTTATTAGTGATGGCTTTTTCGTCTTTCGCTCAAGAATATGGAACAACAAATACACGAGATCCCAAAACTGACATTCCATCTTTTGTAAAACCGGAATTTGATTATTGGATGAGAGATACATGGGTAACTTTAGGGCCTGATGGTTACTACTATATGACAGGTACTACTACTGCCCCAAATCGAAGTTTTCCAGGGCAATTACATTGTTGGGACTGGAATGACGGCTTATACCTCTGGCGCTCTAAAGATATGAAAACATGGGAGCCACGCGGATTGATATGGTCATTAGAGCGAGATGGAACATGGCAGAAGGAACCGAAAATATATAAAACAGATGAAAAATATCCGAAGAGGTCGATTAACGGGGATCCGCTTGATAACTACTTCCGTGCAGTTTGGGCACCTGAACTACATTATATAAAGAGTGCAAAAAAGTGGTTTATTGTTGCTTGTCTGAATCAGTCGGCTAGCGGAAAAGGGTCTTTTATTTTAAAAAGCATGACGGATAAGCCGGAAGGGCCTTACGAAAATATAGAAGGGAATAAAAACAGGCCTCTATTTAATCAAATAGACGGTAGTTTGTTTGAAGATACAGACGGAATAGTCTATTTTGTCGGACATAATCATTACATCGCTAAAATGAAATCTGATATGAGCGGTTTTGCAGAAGAGCTTAAAGAAATAAAGGAAACCAAATATTTTCCGGAGCCATATATTGAAGGAGCTTTTATTTTTAAACACGCAGGAAAATATCACCTGGTACAGGCTATCTGGTCACATCGTACTTCAGAAGGTGACACTTATGTAGAGAAAAAGGGAGTCACTGATAGCCATACGCGTTATAGCTATGATTGTGTGATAGCCACTTCTGACAATGTATACGGCCCGTACGGCAGACGTTATAATGCGATAACGGGAGGCGGCCATAACAATCTGTTTTTAGATAAGGACGGTAATTGGTGGGCAACTATGTTTTTTAATCCGAGAGGAGCACAGGCTTCTGAGTTTGATGTTACCTGCCGTCCCGGATTAATACCAATGAAATATGAAGAAGATAGGTTTATTCCTGATCATAACAGAAACAAATTAACAGATAGAATTAAGTAATCATAAATTAATAGATTTTCAATATGAAAAAAGTTGTATTTTCATTCTGCTTCCTCATGACATTACTGTGGGGAGGTAGTTGGGGGCTAAAAGCTCAACCTGCTCAGAAATTGGTTAATGTAGTAGTATCTCCGGACCGTATTGACTGGAAATATAAGTCGAAAGAGGAGGTTACTTTCACTATTCAGGTTTTCAAAGATGAGAACTTGTTAAAAGACGTGACGGTAGATTATGAAATAGGACCGGAATACTTTCCGATCGAGAAGAAGTCCAACGTGCTTTTAAAAAAAGGTAAAACCACTTTAAAAGCATCACTGAAAGAACCCGGATTTCTGCGTTGTAAAGTGATTGCAAAAGTGGATGGTCATAATTATGAAGGAATGGCTACGGTGGCAGTTGACGAAGAACGGATTTTACCGTTTACCTCCAATCCAAAAGATTTCGATAGTTTCTGGAATCAGTCTATTGAAGAGGCACGTAAAGTTCCTCTTGACCCTAAAATGATATTGTTACCGGAAAAATGTACTTCGACTCAAAATGTATATCATATTAGTTTTCAGAACGACCGCCTGGGATCCCGTATGTATGGAATTCTAATTGTTCCAAAGAAAAAAGGAAGTTATCCAGCTATTCTTCAAGTTCCGGGAGCCGGCATCCGCCCTTACAGAGGTCTAAATTTGGGAGATAATATTATCACGTTGGAAATCGGTATTCATGGTATCCCTATGGATATGCCTCAGGAAGTATATGGTAATTTGTCGTCCGGAGCTTTGAATGGATATCCGGGATTCAATAAAAATGACCGTAATGCATATTATTACAAGCGGGTATATCTCGGTTGCGTGAAAGCAGTAGATTTTATTTATTCTTTACCTGAATTTAACGGTTCTACTATTGGTGTGACTGGTGGTAGCCAAGGTGGAGCTCTTTCTATTGTTACGGCCGGTCTGGATCCTCGTATCAAGTTTTTGGCTGCATTATATCCAGCCCTTTGTGATTATGCCGGTTATTTGAACGGACGGGCAGGTGGTTGGCCTCATTATTTCCGAAATGTACCACCGGGTCCGAATGAGGTAGAGACATTGGCCTATTTCGATGTAGTTAATTTTGCCCGTCGTGTAAATGTACAAGGGTGGTACAGCTGGGGATACAATGATGTAACTTGTCCTCCAACATCTATGTATGCTGCTTATAATGTCATTCCGGGAACAAAGGAATTACATCTTTATCTGAAAACCGGTCACTGGACTTATCCGGAACAGGAAGCGGCACGGTTACAATGGCTGAAAGAAAAATGTAAATAGAATATTACTATTCAGTATGAAAAAACATTTTTTATCATTGACAGGAGTTCTGATTCTTGGGCAGTTTACTTTTGCACAAGAGAGACCTAACATTATCGTCATATTGGCAGACGATTTAGGCTTCTCAGACTTGGGGTGTTTTGGTGGAGAAATTCAGACTCCTGTTTTGGACGGAATGGCGAAAGAGGGACTTCGCATGACCCAGATGTATAATAGTGCACGTAGTTGTCCGTCACGTGCCAATTTATTGACCGGCCTATATCCTCATCAGACGGGGTTGGGGTATATGGAAGGAAATCGTTCTACCTGGCCTCGTGGATATTCGGGTTTTCGTTCTGATTCAGATAATGTGACTATTGCTGAGGTTCTGAAAGATGCCGGTTACTTTACTGCAATGGCAGGAAAATGGCATTTGGGAAATAAATCGAATCCTGTCCAACGTGGTTTTCAAGAATATTACGGACTATTGGGAGGCTTTAATTCTTGTTGGAATCCGGAAGTGTATACTCGTTTACCGGAAGACCGCGTGCCACGTATCTATAAGGAAGGGGAATTTTATGCTACAAATGTCATAACTGATTATGCCGTTGATTTTATAAATCAAGCTAACCAGCAAAAACAGCCTTTGTTTTTGTATTTAGCTTACAATGCTCCTCACTTTCCATTGCATGCACCAAAAGAAGTGACAGATAAATACATGGAAACTTATATGCAGGGATGGGATAGAATTCGTGATCAACGTTGGACGAAAATTTGTAACATGGGGCTGATGCAGGGGAAACCAAAGCTAAGTCCTCGAGGTGTAGTACCCGAAAGCCTTTTCCAAGATGAATCAAATTACAAACTCCCGGCATGGGATTGTTTGAATAAAGACCAACAGAAAGATCTGGCACGACGAATGGCGATTTATGCTGCCATGGTGGATATTATGGACCGTAACATCGGACGAATACTGGATACATTACATAAAAATGGTGAACTTGATAATACATTTATCATTTTCATTTCTGATAATGGTGCTTGTGCAGAATGGCACGAATTTGGTTTTGATAAAAAGACAGGGATAGAATATCATACTCATGTAGGTGATGAATTAGATATGATGGGGCTTCCGGGTACTTATCATCATTATGGTACCGGATGGGCAAATGTCTGTTGTACACCATTAACGTTGTATAAGCACTATGCTCATGAAGGAGGTATTTCTACTCCTTGCATTATACGTTGGGGGAAAAATATAAAAAACAAAGGAACCATTGACCATCAACCTGCACAATTCTCAGATATAATGGCCACCTGTATTGAACTGGCAGAGACATCCTATCCAGAAACGTATAAAGGGAGAAAAATTATACCCATGTCAGGCATATCTATTCTTCCAATAATGAAAGGAAAGCAAATGCCCGAACGTTATATTTACGCAGAACACGAAGGTAACCGAATGGTCCGTAAGGGAGATTGGAAACTGGTATCTGCCAATTGTAATGGTGACGAATGGGAATTGTACAATATCAAAAAGGACCGCACAGAACAAAAGAATTTGGTCACAAAATATCCCCAAAAAGTCAAGTCAATGGAAAAAGCTTATTTCGAATGGGCAAATACAAGTGATGTACTATATTTTCCAAAAACATGGAATACATATAATAAAGAGCGACGTAAAGACTTTAAGGAATACAAGCTGAAATAGATGTTTATTGCATTCAGTATAATTAATACATTTGTAAATCAACTCATAAATATTTTTCAATGTTTACATTCATAAAAATCAAAAAAGTTATTTTGCTTTCCACGGTTGTTTCCCTCATAGCATGCAGTTCGAAACAAAAAAAAATGTATAGTGAGTCCGGATTGGATAAGGCAAAGTTTCAGACCGAAATAGACGGAAAAAAGACCGATCTGTTCATTTTAAAGAACCCAAACAACATGGAGGTTTGCGTCACTAACTATGGTGGACGTATAGTTTCTGTAATGGTTCCGGATAGAAACAGTATCTTACGAGATGTCGTTTTAGGATTCGACAATATTCAAGATTATATTAAATATCCCACAGACTTTGGAGCCAGTATCGGCCGATATGCCAATAGAATTAATCAAGGTCGTTTTACACTTGACGGAAAAACATACCAACTACCTCAAAACAATTACGGTCACTGCCTACATGGTGGCCCGGAAGGCTTCCAATACAGGGTATTCGATGCTAGACAAGTTAACTCCCAAGAACTGGAACTTACCTATCTTTCTAAAGATGGAGAAGAAAACTTTCCTGGTAATCTGAAGTGTAAAATCCGGATGAAGTTAACAAACGATAACGCCATTGATATCCACTACGAGGCTGAAACAGACAAGCCCACTCTTGTTAATTTTACGAATCATTCTTATTTCAATCTGGACGGAGATGCTGTTACCAATGCGAATATGTTGTTGACCATTGACGCCGACTATTATACTCCCGTAGATAGTACTTTTATGACTACCGGTGAGGTTGCAAGTGTCGAGGGTACTCCTATGGATTTCCGTTCTCCTACTCCCATAGGTAACCGTATCAATAACTTTGAATTCGAGCAACTAAAAAACGGTAATGGTTATGACCACAACTGGGTATTAAATACCCAAGGAAATCTTAATCATAAATGCACTACATTGGAATCTCCAAAAACCGGTATCATACTCGAAGTCTACACCAATGAACCAGGTATTCAAGTATATGCCGGCAATTTCCTTGATGGTACACTGACTGGTAAAAATGGCATTATCTATAACAAGCGTGCTTCTATCTGCCTCGAAACACAAAAATATCCGGATACACCCAATAAACCAGAATGGCCTTCTGCTACACTGTACCCAGGAGAGAAATACAACAGTCAGTGTATTTATAAATTCTTAGTCCATCAATAGGTATATCAAATATATAAAACGGTGTCTCAAATATAACTGCTCCCAAAAGTTTTTTGTCTTACTTTTGGGGGCAGTTATTATATATAGTGTATTACAGCTTAGAAGAAAAATAGAATTTGCAAAATAAAGCCCCCCATTTTCTCAAATTCCCGTTATTTTGTCTTAAAAGAGCAGAGAAAAGACCGTGTATAGATTTGTAACTTCCTATATTTGTAAGCATATTCATTATTTATATTGTTTCAAAAGAAATACATGGAAAACATGAAAAAGAAACTGTACTACCCCCTTGCGGGTATTCTTTTTGGTATCTGTAGCATGCTATCTTCCAACTTGCAAGCAACGGAAATTAACCCTGACAAACCGTACTGGCAAGATGTACAAGTAGTATCTGTGAACAAGGAATATCCTCGCTCATCATTTATGACTTATGACAATCGCGCGGATGCACTTACCGGTAAATTCGAAAACAGTCGCTACTACCAATTGCTCAATGGTACATGGAAGTTCTTTTTTGTAGATTCCTATAAAGATTTACCAGCCAACATCACCTCACCGGAAACAAGTACCACTTCGTGGAATGATATACAAGTGCCCGGTAACTGGGAAGTACAGGGACATGGTGTAGCTATCTATACCAATCACGGATATGAGTTCAAAGCACGTAACCCGCAACCTCCATTGTTACCGGAGGCCAACCCGGTGGGTGTTTATCGCCGGGATATCGAAATCCCTGCCGATTGGAACGGACGGGATATCTACCTGCACATAGCCGGAGCAAAATCCGGAGTCTATGTTTACATCAACGGAAAGGAAGTAGGATATAGCGAAGATTCCAAAAACCCGGCAGAGTTTCTAATCAACAACTACGTGCATCCGGGCAAGAATGTACTTACTCTGAAAATATTCCGCTGGAGTACCGGTTCTTATTTGGAATGTCAGGACTTTTGGCGTATCAGTGGTATCGAACGCGATGTATTCCTGTATTCGCAACCCAAAGCGGCGCTCAAAGACTTCCGTATAAAATCAACTCTGGACGATACATATAAGAACGGTATCTTTGCATTAAGTACTGATCTGCGTAACCATCGCCCGGAAGGTAGCAACCTATCGGTAATATACGAACTACTGGATGCTAACGGAAAAGTGATCGCAACGGAAGAAAAAACAGCCTATGTACCTGAAGGCGAATTCCGCACTGTAAACTTTACCCGGACACTGCCGGATATACGTACCTGGACATCAGAGCAACCTAATCTGTACAAATTATTAATGACCGTAAAAGAGAACGGAAAAGTAAATGAAATTATTCCTTTTAATGTAGGCTTCCGCCGAATAGAAATAAAGCAGAGCGAACAACTTGCCGGAAATGGCAAGCCCTATACTTTGCTATATATCAACGGGCAACCTCTGAAACTGAAAGGAGTCAATATTCATGAGCACAATCCCAAAACAGGACATTATGTAACGGAAGAATTGATGCGTCGTGACTTCGAACTGATGAAGCAGAATAATCTGAATACAGTCCGCCTTTGCCACTATCCTCAAAGCCGCCGTTTTTATGAACTCTGTGACGAATATGGAATTTATGTATATGACGAAGCAAATATTGAAAGCCACGGTATGTATTATGACCTGCGCAAAGGAGGATCATTAGGCAATAACCCCGAATGGCTAAAACCCCATATGGACCGGACTATCAACATGTTCGAACGTAACAAAAACTATCCTTCACTTACTTTCTGGTCATTGGGTAACGAGGCGGGAAACGGTTACAACTTCTATCAGACGTATCTGTGGGTGAAAAATGCAGATAAGGAGCTGATGAATCGCCCGGTCAATTATGAACGTGCACAGTGGGAATGGAACTCTGATATGTATGTTCCACAATATCCGGGAGCAGAATGGCTGGCTAAGATAGGCAAACAAGGAAGTGACCGTCCGGTAGTTCCCTCCGAATATTCCCACGCTATGGGTAACTCCAACGGAAATTTATGGGATCAATGGAAAGAAATATATAAATACCCCAACTTACAAGGGGGATACATCTGGGACTGGGTAGATCAGGGTATTTTAGAAACTGATAAGAACGGACGGGAATACTGGACATATGGTGGCGATTATGGTGTGAATGCCCCGAGTGACGGTAACTTCTTGTGCAACGGACTTGTTAACCCTGACCGTGCTCCCCATCCTACTATGGCAGAGGTAAAATATGTTCATCAAAATGTAGGTTTTGAACCAATCGATTTAAACAGTGGTAAAATTCTGGTAAAGAATCGTTTCTACTTCACTAACCTGAAAAAGTACATGATATCCTATACTATATCTGCGAACGGAAAGATTGTAAAAGGCGGTAAAGTATCATTAGACATTGAACCGCAAGCCTCCAAAGAGCTGAGTATTCCAGTTAGCGGTCTGAAAGCCAAACCGGGAACGGAATATTTCGTTAACTTCGTAGTAACCACTACCCAACCGGAACCTCTTATTCCCGCAGGACACGACATCGCCTACGAACAATTCCGCCTCCCTATCGAGCCTCTGCCCCGGGAAGCATTTGCCACAAATGGTCCGGCACTGAAAACAGAAACTGAAGGCGAAAATCTAATAGTAAGTTCTTCTAAAGTTAATTTCGTCTTTGATAAAGCAACCGGGCTTGTCACTTCATATAAGATAAATGGCACAGAATACTTTAAAGACGGGTTTGGAATTCAACCTAACTTCTGGCGGGCTCCAAATGATAATGATTATGGCAATGGTGCTCCTAAACGCCTCCAGATATGGAAACAATCAAGTAAGAACTTCAAGGTAGCGGATGCAAGCATAGCTATGGATAACAAAGTCGCTGTACTAACAGCCAACTATCTATTGGCCGCCGGTAATCTTTATATAGTAACCTATAAAATCTATCCTTCGGGGGTTGTCAAAGTTGATGCACGTTTCACTTCTGCCGATATGCAAGTTGCAGAGTCAGAAGTATCCGAAGCTACCCGTACAGCTACTTTCACTCCCGGCAACGATGCTGCACGTAAGGCAGCAGCCAAGTTGAATGTTCCCCGTATCGGTGTTCGTTTCCGTCTTCCGGCCGAAATGAATGTAGTTGAGTATTTCGGACGTGGACCGGAAGAAAACTATATAGACCGGAACGCAGGTACTCTCATTGGGCTCTACAAAACTACAGCCGACAAGATGTACTATAATTATGTTCGCCCACAAGAGAACGGTCATCATACGGATACCCGTTGGTTGTCTCTCAGCAAAAAGGGAGGCAAAGGACTAACGATTGTAGCCGATAGCATTATCGGATTCAACGCTTTACGCAATTCTATTGAAGACTTTGACTCAGAAGAAGCCCTTCCCCATCCACGTCAATGGAATAACTTCTCTCCGGAAGAAATTGCCAATCACGATGAAGAAGCAGCCCGGAATGTATTAAGAAGAATGCATCATGTGAATGACATTACTCCACGTGATTTCGTAGAAGTATGCGTAGATATGAAACAACAAGGAGTAGCAGGATACAATAGTTGGGGAGCCCGTCCGGAGCCCGGCTATATAATTCCTGCCAATCAGGAATACAACTGGGGGTTTACACTGATTCCTGATAAATAATGAATTTATTTACGATTAGACGATGTACGATGTACGATTGAAGTAACTCTTTAAAAAGCCTGTTTCAGCAATGTTAGAGACAGAGTAATCCCAATCGTAAATCGTACATCGTCTAATCGTAAATAAATTCATTCCATTAAGAAATTAATTCATCAACTTTAAAAATAAAAATCATGAAAAATCTATTCGACATCGTTTCGCATTTCGAAACCAAAGGCACTATCAGCGAAATAAAACCGCTGGGTGCCGGACTTATTAACGACACATACAAAGTGAGTACTGCTGAAGCTGACGCACCGGACTATGTACTCCAACGTATCAACCATGCCATCTTCCAGAATGTGGAGATGCTGCAAAACAATATAGCAGCTGTAACCAGTCATATCCGCCGAAAACTGCAAGAACAGGGAGAAACAGATATCGATCGTAAAGTCTTGACTTTTGTAAAAGCCGACGGAGGTAAAACATATTGGTATGATGGTGAAAACTACTGGCGCATCATGGTTTTCATCCCTCGGGCAAAAACCTATGAAACAGTTAATCCGGAATATTCTTATTATGCCGGAGTGGCTTTCGGTGATTTCCAGGCAAAATTAGCTGATATTCCGGAAACATTGGGAGAAACTATTCCCGATTTTCACAATATGGAGTTCCGATTGAAACAGCTTCGTGATGCCGTAGCTGCCAATGCAGCCGGCAGATTGACTGAGGTTCAATATTATATCGACGAAATAGAAAAGCGTGCCGATGAAATGTGCAAAGCAGAACGCATGTACCGTGAAGGAACCCTTCCTAAACGTGTATGCCACTGTGATACCAAAGTAAACAACATGATGTTTGATGAAGACGGAAAAGTACTCTGCGTCATCGACCTGGATACAGTAATGCCGAGTTTTATCTTCTCCGATTATGGAGATTTTCTACGCACAGGAGCCAATACCGGTGATGAAGATGATAAAGACCTGAATCGCGTGAACTTCAACATGGAAATTTTCAAAGCATTTACCAAAGGGTATCTGGAAGGAGCACATTCATTCCTGACTCCGGTAGAGATAGAAAATTTACCTTACGCAGCCGCTTTGTTCCCCTATATGCAATGTGTACGTTTCCTTGCCGATTACATCAACGGAGATACTTACTACAAAATCAAATATCCCGAACATAATCTGGTACGCACCAAAGCCCAATTCAAGCTATTGCAAAGCGTAGAGGAACACACTCCGGAAATGGTAGCATTTATTCGCGAATGCTTAAAGAGTTGAAAGTTGAAAATGGAAAGTTGAAAGTTACTATGCAGTGCAACTTATTGTTCACTGTCAATTGTCAATTATCAACTGTCAATTGAAAAACCTCCTTCTTTCCAAATATAAACAATAGGACGGCGGATAAACGGTTTCAGTTTTTCCGCTGTTTCTTTTTCCATGTATTCAGGAGTGGCCAATGTGAAAGTAAGCGTATGATCCGTTGCCGACAAATCGGCTTTCATAAGCAACATATCAGCCTGCAAACGAGCCTCGCTGTATTCATAAGATGAAGCCGAATCAGGGGTATTCAGAAAATCATCCATTACTGGTAGTCCCGTAATAAAATCAGATAAAGGAAGCTCTTTCCAGTCGGTGGTGTAGAACTGAATGCTGCTATCACATGCCGGAGCACAAGCAGTAGACACCGTACAGATAACCTGTGTAGAATCGTTAACAGCCAACAGTTTCATTTGCCAGGTACTTTGCGGAGACATCTGAATACGAATATAATCTTTGTTCAGCTCAGTCATCTCTGACTCACCCCCGAAACGATTCTCTACCTTTGCTTTCATTTTACTCTCCAGAAAATCAATAAAATCAGCACGATTCACTGCCGTAAGCAGTGGAGAAAGAGAATCAGGCATACTGACAAATACTGCCTTAGCCTCCTGCTGCGCCCGAAGCGGAGCAAACAAAAACAAACCCAAGCCTAAAAGAATCATTCCTAAACTGACTTCTTTTTTACCAAAGCCCCATCTTCTATCTATCTTTTTCATCCGTCACCATCTATTAAATTTAATTTTAAACCATCGCCTGTCGTACCTCCCCGTGCGGAAAGCACCTATTTCGTTCCCAAATATAAGAAGAACATTCCAATCAGCACCAGGATAAGGTCAATTGCTTTACTTTTTAAATTCTTTTCACGGAAGAACAATGCTCCGAAAAGGAAAGACACAACAACACTACCACGGCGAACCATAGAAACAATAGAAATCATGGAATCTTCATAACTCAGTGCATAGAAATATACAAAATCGGCAGCACATAGAAAAACAGAAATCAAGATGATCGTCCAGTCCCAGCGGAAAGGCGTGGTAGTTTTACGCTTCGGCCACCAAAGCAATGCCAGAATAGGACACATGATAAACACTTGATATACATTGTACCACGACTGTACTAACATCGGATTGAGATGTTTCATCAGGTATTTGTCATACAAACCACTAATGGCACCCATCACAGCAGCCAGAACAATAAAAAAGATCCACTTATCGTGTTTAAAGTCAATACCTTCTTTTTTCCCGGATCGGCTCAGCATAAAAAAAGAGATAACAGCCATTAGCACTCCAATCCATTGATAGAGGTTCAAACGTTCTCCGAATATCAGCATCGCTCCTACCAATACCATCACCGGACGAGTGGCGTTAATAGGTCCCACAATGGTCAATGGCAAGTGTTTCATTCCGAAATAACCGAATATCCACGAAGAAAGAACAATAAACGACTTTATTACAATATACTTGTGCACATCCCAGCCGGCAACAGGAACTTCGAACATTGTCCCACCCAATACACCAGGAGTATATACAGACAAGAGTATAAAAGGCAAAAAGATCAGACTCGAGAAAATCGTATTCAAAAACAACACTGGAAGTACAGCATTGTCTTTGAGAGACTGCTTCTTGAACACATCATAAAATCCCAGTAAAGCAGCTGAGAGGAAGGCAAGTAATAACCACATGAATTTATTTACAATTAAACGGTTTACAATTTACGATTGAGGCAGCTTTTCTCATAAGAGGAAAAGGTCCTGAGGATATTCTACGTCAACAAGAAAGAGTGCATTACCGGGAGCAGAAGTACCCGCTTTGCAACGGTCTTGCTGTTCGATGATCTGGCAGAAACCTTCAACAGTAAGTTTACCACGACCCACTTCAAGCAGAGTACCTACTATCGCGCGCACCATGTTACGCAAAAAACGATCTGCCCGGATAGTAAATACCCAGGTGGTATCATCTTCCTGTGTCCATTCTGCATGCATAATCCTGCAAAGGTTAGTTTTCACATCCGTATGAAGTTTACTGAAGCTTGTGAAATCCGAATAGTCAAACAAGGTTGCAGCCGCTTTATTCATCAGCTCAAAATCCAATGCACCATAGACGCGGCAACGATACTGCCGATTGAAAGGATATTTGGTGGTAGTGACGTAATACTTATAGGTACGTGCCGTTGCATCAAAACGTGCATGTGCATCGTTCTTCACCCTGCAAACTTTGAAAACCGAAATATCCGGAGGTAACAAACGATTCAGTTTATCGGCAACAATCAGGGTATCGAGTTCTTCTTCATTATCAAAATGCGCCACCATCAATGAGGCATGTACACCTGCATCGGTTCTCCCGGCTCCTATCACTTCTACTTCTCTTCTAAGAAAAGTAGACAATGCTTTCATCAGACACTCCTGCACACTGCTTCCATTGGGTTGAATCTGCCAACCGTGGTAGTTGGTTCCGTCGTAAGCCAAATAAATGAAATATCTTTGCACGCTCTTATCCGGTTATTGGTTTTCGCGTGCAAAGGTAATTATTTTAATCGAGAATCAGGAATTATCCGTTGAATTCGCATAAGTAGAGGGTGTCGAACCAAATGTATCCACAAAGTGCTTACGAAAGGTAGGTATGTCATTATACCCTACCATCTCGGCCACTTCCTGAACAGCATACACCTTCTGTTTCAGCAGTCCAGCCGCTTTTTTCATACGTACCCCTCTTATCAGTTCTATAATCGTAAAATCGGTACTCTGCTTTACTTTTCGATATAACGTAGGTTGGCTCATATTCATATCCGATGCCAGTCGCTTTACATTAAAATCTGCTTCACGAATATTCTCTTCGATAATTTTCACTAACGAAGCAATAAACGGATCTTCCATCTTCATCTCCTCTGCCCCTTCGTCAGTTTCATTATTATTACCATTTTCCGGCAACACCAGCAGTTTGGTATACATCTGCTTCAGGTTTACACGCCCATTTATCAAATTCCGAACTTTAGCTTTCAATATGCTCGGAGTAAAAGGTTTCAAAATATAATCATCCGCACCCAATTCAAGCCCTTTGACAATGTCTTCATCTTCCACCTTTGCCGTCAACATGATAAACGGAATATGACAAGTATCCAATCCTTCTTTCACCTCCTTACAACATTCAAATCCGTCCTTTATGGGCATCATCACATCACAAAGAATCAGATCCGGCTGCTCTTTGATAGCCATGTCCACACCTTCCTGTCCATTGGTAGCCATCATTATATTATAATCCTTCCCGAAAAGAACTTTCAGATAGAGGCGGATATCTTTATGATCTTCTACAATCAACAGATTCTTTTTCGCCCGTGTGACAGCAGGGGTTTCAACAGGTATATGTACTACAGTCTCTTCCGGTCTGGGCACTTCCCGAGGTTTTTCAGTCTCAACTACAGGTGTTACAGTCTCCACTACTTCCTCCGGTTCATCCTCTTCCACAAACAAAATATTCGGATCATTTTCCAGTACCTCTTTTCCAATAGGGATGTTTACAACAACCTCCGTCCCCTTCCCTTCTTCACTATTCAAGCTTATTGATCCGTGGTGAAACAGGATAACTTGTTCCATCACATCGTATCCCAGTTCAATCCCTGCCAGATCTGTCTGAAGCTCTTCATCCACTGTCTGCCTGACCTCCTTCACCTGGCTTTTTCCATTATCCGAAACAGTAATTGTACAATAAGCCACCCCATCGTTCACCGTCTCCTGCATTGATAAATGTACCGAGCCCGATAATCGTACATGGTTGAATGCATTAGAAAGCAAATTATGCAACACAAACCGGATTCTATTACTGTCCACCCAGATTTCAAGTTCTTTTTTGGTCTTCTTATCATAATGGAAGTCAATCTGATTCATACGTACCAGTTCGCTCACTGTAAATACTACTTTATCTATAATCTTATCAGCAGTATTACGAGATACTTCCAACTTTTCCGCCAAAGGTCGTTGAGTATAAATTGCCAGTAACTGATTACATGCATCCAGCATCCCAAGAGAGTTTCTGTATGCCACACGTACCTTCGACAGAAGCCTGGCCGATAAGTCGTTTTCCTGCGACATTTCCTTCAATGGTGCAATAATCAGTGAAAGTGGCGTACGCAGTTCCTGCACAAACAGAGTGAGCAACTGATTACGCATCGTTTCTATTTCTTGTTTTTGCTCTTGTTTCATCTTTGCAAGATTTAGTGTTTCTTTCAGCTCCATCTCACGAGCTCTGTGTATTTCACGTTTTTTCCCTTTACGTTCCATAAAATAATACACGGTGAAGAGTATTCCGAAAAACAGAGCCATATATCCCAAGTAGGCCCAACCTGTTTTCCACCAATGCGTATTCACACGAATAGACATTTCAATCATTTCACCTTCACTGGCATCCGGATAGATCAGTTTCACTTGCAGTGTATAGTCTCCTACAGGTAGACGTCTGTACGAAATACCATTTTCCAAGGTTCCTATTTTCCACGCCTCATCCGGCAATAACCGATAAGCTATTTTCCGTTGCATCATGCCAAACTGCAAATCAGAAAAATAAAAAGTGAAATCATTATTATCTGCATCAAATACAAACTTCTGCTGTAAATTGGGCGAAGTAGTCAGCAATACCTGCCCGTTCCTTTTCTCTCCTACTGACACAGACTCACCATTCACCCATAATTCCGATACGACCAACCGGCTTTTGTTCCGGGTACTCTTAGCCATCAACGGGTCAAAGTAAATCAGTTCTCCTGAATTCCCCCACAATAATCGGCCATCCCGAAGACGACATACTTTATCACAATCTCCAAACAAAGCATAGTTGTAAAATGTAGTCCGGTCATTTCTTATTGTCATAATACCCGAATTACTTCCCAACCAGGTATTTCCATTCTGATCATCAACCATACAGAAAATGTGCCCGCTACTCAAACCATTCATCAGAGTAAATGCACTTTCTACCTTATCCTTTTCACGCCCATCTATACGAAGTATTTTATCGGAGTAAGAAGCAAATATCTGATTGTAACTATTAACATAGATAAAATTGACTGGTGCCACATTCAATCCGGCATCCCGTTCATAGTTTCCAAACAAAGTGATATCGGTTCCCTGTACATCGATACGCTTCAATCCAAGATTCGTACCCACCCATATATTTCCTTCTTTATCTTCTGCGATGGCACGTACATCTTTCACTTTCACGCCTTTATCTTCCAACTGCATCAGTCGGCTGGTATTCTCTTTGTTATCAAAAAGAATCAGTCCCTCTGCTGTTGCAATCCACAAACGATTTCTGGAATCCAGACAGAACTGACGTATAGAAGCCGCAAAATCAGTTGTACCTACAGGAGCCAGCTTATAAGATCTCACCTCTTCAGTTACCGGATCAATATACAAAACTCCGGCATGCTCATCCCCCAGCCATAAACATCCGTTTCTATCTTTGTAAATCCTGTAGTTCTCGTTTTCTTTTATTCCTTTTGTCCATAACACAAAAGAAGTATTCTCTGAAAGAACAGTGGAGGAACTTCTCCATACCCGTCCCTTATTAGTAGCTATCCACACGCAGCCTTTCATATCTTCTTCGATAGCTGTGACCTCTGCATTAAACCGCTGTTCCAGCCGATTACATGCATCCTTGGTAAAATCAACTTTTAGTGCCCCACCCCCAAAGGTACCTACCCACAGCATCTTCTGCGAATCATCCCACAGTAAGCTCGTCACTTTTTTTACTATCTTAAAATTATATGGTCGCTCCACATAATCCATTTTGCAAGTAGCTTTACTCAAATCCGCAGAATCAAATTCCAGGCGAAACAACCCAGTCCAGGCAGCTATATAATAAGTATTTTCATCGAGGCAGATAACATCTGTCACATATGTATCCTGTAATGGCGAATGCCCTCCTGCATCATGTATGATATGAGATGTTTGCCGTTTGAAATCATAGCATTCAATGTTTGTCCGCGATGAGCATATCCACAGATAATCTCCATAACAATGAAGTGCTGTTATTTTACCATATCCCGTTTTAGGTGTCTCTGTCTTTCCGGAAATAACATCATAAATCGCCACCTTTGTATTGTCCACACAGGCAAAAAGAGTCTCGCTGCCAATTCCACACAGTTCTGAAATACTTCCGGACATAACAGGCTCAGCGGACAGACTAACCGTAATACACTCCTCTCCCTCCTTTTCTGAACGAACTACTTTTCCTACATAGAGCCCATTACTGGTTCCTATACAAATAAAATCTTTATTTACTATATATAAAGAGGTGATACTTTTCGTATCAAATGACGAATTAAAGTTTACAGGCAGATAAATTTCTTTATTCGTATCAAAGCAAACAATCCCTCGCAAAAGACGAAGATAAAGTAAGCCGTCAGTATCTTCCGAAATAGAATATACAGCATCCAACACCGGTTGTGAAAGAGAATCATAACGAGAAGTCAAAGGGTAATTCAGTAATCGAAAACCATCATAACGACTGAGACCCATATCTGTAGCAAACCAGACAAATCCTCTCTTTCCATTATGGATATCATAAATAGTATTGTTATTCAACCCATTATTCATCGTAACAGGAAGCATGTTACCATAAAATGAGAAAGAATAAGAAAAGTACGGAGCCCCAAAAAGGCAGAGTATTAGCAATGAAAGTTTAATCAAATGCTGTTTCATCTGTGCCAAAATAGTGATAACTACATTATTATTTATTCGTATCAAGACACAAATATATCTATAATTTACCAAATACGAAACAAATGATAAATAAACTTATATTTATTACCCCTATCAAAACATTCAATCAAAGACACAAGATCACATTATCATAATAAGATCCCCTACAGACTGAAGTCTGCAAGGGATTAGTTTGTTCTTGTTTTCGGTGTTCCTCAGCTATTTATGCAAAATAGTCAATTGTTTGTTTTAGTGCTCCCCACCTTATTATTTTTTTATCGTACAATAAATAATTACTTACTATATTTTAATAGTTGAAAACTATATGTTCCTTCTTCTGTCAGAAAGTTGTAATTGCCTTTGAATACTACCGGCACTTTCACCAACACATTACCTTCATCTTTTACTTTGAAATACAGGTAGCTTTCTGATTCAAATCCATAAGTATTACCATCACCACCCTTCACCGGAGAAAGTGACAAACCTTGTGCACGCCAATCGAATAAATTGGAAGAGAAAGAGTAATCAGTACCCCAGTAATATACCTTATTATTATCAAAGCTAAATTTTAGCTCAACGCTCAGTGCAAATCCTTCATTCACGCTGCTACGAGTAGAAGCCTGATAGTTGCCGGACATGATCACTTTTTCATAACCATTCTCTGAGGTACGTATACAATTGTGTTGAGTATTACTGTTCTGACGCAAAGCCTCAAGAACATTACGCATATCTTCTGTTGAAACTGATGGAATATTATCAGCACCTGTAATACTATATGTAACGTTTTCTACGCCATAAGCACTCCTTACTGATTCAAAAAGAGAAGTTTGTTCTACTATATCATTGTCTGCACTTGTGCAGGAAGTAAAACCAAATACTAATGCAATTACGATAAAAGAATAAATAGTCTTCATAATGGGTCCTCCATTTTTTTTATTACCAATGCTTGTTTGTTATCACCAAAGTTTGTTTTGTTTGTATTCCTCGTGGGGACCTTCATTTGTTTGTTTCTGATGCAAACATAAAGACTTTATTTGATTAAAAAAACTTTTCTGAAGAAAAAATGAATGATTTACCCATCTTTTTTGAATGATATACACCCCATACAAGCACTTGAACAGAATATACAACTTATTAAACACCCACTACCTCTGAATTAAACACAAACGATAACAAAAACACCACCTATAAAAATATGAATTATATACCTATCAATAAGATTAAAACACACGCTATACGAAATCATCCCTCCGAAATGATATATCAATTGCAAGAATCACCTCCGAACAAAGATGAATATGCCAATTAATGGATAAAAGGAATCGGGCTACCTTTGCACTAAAACAAAACAAAACAAAACCTACCACGCATAATGGAAAATAAAAGAAAACTGTTTTTATCCGTTTATTTGTTCGCTTCTACCTTATTATATGGGCAGGTAGTGGGTATAAAAACAAATGTGTTAATGGACATCACCAAAACCATCAATCTCGGAGCCGAAATCGGCTTGAGTAAAAAATCTACTCTGGACCTGTATGCCAACTACAACCCCTGGGAAGCCAGTAACAACAAAATGTTCAAGATGCTTGCATTCCAACCGGAATACCGTTATTGGTTCTGCGACCGTTTTAACGGGCATTTTATCGGTATACACGCACACGGAGGCATTTATCAGGTAGCCGGTATTGATATGCCCTGGGGAATCTGGAAGGGTCTGAAAGATCACCGTTACAAAGGACATTTTTATGGAGCCGGTATTTCTTATGGCTACCAATGGATCATGAGTAAACACTGGAATATCGAAGCCAACATCGGTGTGGGTTATGCCCGTGTCAAATATGAGCAGTTCTCCTGTGTAGAGTGTGGCGGTAAACTTGGTGAAGGCTACAAGAATTATTTCGGCCCAACCAAAGCTTCGCTCAGCTTAATCTATTTATTTTAAACAAACGCTGCAAACGATATGAAAAAAGTAATATACCTCTTATTATTAGTAATATTGCCGGGGTTGAGTATCCAGGCACAAACTGTGTACAAAGATCAGGTACGTGTTGAGAATCAATCCATCACCCGGAGTGACGACAATCGCCTTACGATTGCTATGGATATCATCATGCAGACAAACATGAAGATTTCATCCAACCGTTCTGCCACCCTCACCCCGATACTGGAAGCCAACGGTCACACAAAGACACTTTCTCCGATTGTAATTTACGGACGCCGTCGTGCGCTTGTCAACGAACGTGGTAATACAGTCCCTAAAGACGCTTTCGTTATTCTACGTCGTAAACGCAAAACAGAGCAACGGGTCAGTTACCTCGTACAGCTTCCCTACGAAGCTTGGATGCAAAAGGCCAATCTTGTAATGGATGCCGATCTTTGCGGTTGCCGCAATATCGTTGAAGCCAATACACTCGATCCGATTGCCACATTAAATATTGAACGCATCAAATTGCAACCGGCCATCGCGTACATCACACCCAAAGCCGAAGAGGTTAAACACCGTGCTGTGGAAGGTAGTGCTTTCCTCGACTTCCCGGTCAACAAAACAATAATCTATCCGGAATACCGTCGCAATCAGGCAGAACTGGCCAAGATACGCGCCACTATTGATACCATTCGCAACGATAAGAACATCTCCATCACAGGGATTCGCCTCGAAGGATATGCCTCCCCCGAAGGTAGCTACGCCAACAATGATCGTCTGGCAAAAGGCCGTACCGCCGCTCTGCTGAATTATGTCCGCAATTACTATGATTTCCCGGAAGAGCTACTCACCATGGCTTCTACTCCTGAAGACTGGACAGGATTCCGCAAATTTATAACAAACTCTGCATTACCACAAAAAGAAGAGATTCTACAGATGATTGATTTGGACGAAAAAGACATGGATGCCAAAGAGAAACGTATCGCCCGTCTTGTAGGCCCCGAAACATACCGCTTTTTGCTAAACGAATGCTATCCGGCTCTACGCCACTCAGACTATACAGTAGCATACACCGTACGCGGATTCAATCTTGATGAAGCGAAAGAGATTATCAATACCCATCCGCAACAGCTGAGTCTACAAGAGATATTCAATGTAGCACAAACCTACGAACAGGGTAGCGAAGAGTTCAACCATGCCTTCCAGGTAGCAGTACTTATGTTCCCGAATGACCCGACAGCTAATCTGAACGCAGCAGCTATGGAGATTCAGCGTGGTGGTGATCTTACTATCGCCAAAAAATATCTCACTAAAGCCGATGCTAACGAAGGAGCTACTCAAAACAATTTAGGCGTAATAGCGCTGATAGAGGGTGATCTTGATACAGCACAACAATATTTCACTCGTGCCAAAGAAGCAGGAGTATCAGAGGCAGAAGCCAATTTACAGGAAGTAGCCAAACAACGCAACTTCCCGGTAGAATAAAGAATACTTTTCTCTCTTAATTTCTTATATATTTAATACACGTCGGATGAATACCTCCCCCAAGGTATTTATCCGACGTTTTTTTATCCCTATTCTTTCTTAACAGGATAAACAGGATTAACATTATTAACTCATATCTTTAACATTACATTTCAAGTATGCAAGATTGCACACTTTTGCATTACAAAAATGTACATCTTTGCATAGCAAGAATGTACATTCTTGTCACACAAGAGTGTACAATCTTGCATATATGAAAACAAGGATTCATTAATCACTGTTTATCAACAGTTTACAGATCAACCATCAACAGTATCCGATCCACCATCTTGATTCCCCTGTTATTTATAATTGTTCTTTTGACAAGGATCTATTTGTCGGATCAGTACATTAGTACTATTTTACCACAGAGTAATACTGAGTTTCACAGAGTACTATTTATTATCTGATTTCTGATGACAACACCACTTTGTAAAACATTATAACTTTTTACATCTTTGCTCTACGAGCTTCGTCCCGTTTCTCGTAGAAGATCACCCCGATCGTCGTAGAGAAACAGCCGATTTCTCGTAGAGAAAAAACGAGTCTACATATAACACTGATAATCAACAATTTGAAAAACAACTTATTTGTAATATTTTTTCACATTTCACATATCAGCTTTTTCCTTCTTAAATTGTTTCTCTATTTCAAAACAGCAAAAAAAACATTCATGAAATTGATCCAACATAGATCCGCTATCAGATATCCAACAAAGATATAATCTAATCCCGCGATATATAAAATCTTCCCCCCACATACCATGTTAAATTCATCATCAAGTTCTCATTGAATCCAAACAAAAAAAACAGATATAATTCAGCAAAAAAGAATCTGTTTTAAATGAAAAACATGAGTGAGAAATGCGTGAAAACACCCCTGTGTCATGAGAATTAAGTCGTATTTCATTCATTTTTGACTGAAATACATACCATAAGAACCCTACTTTACATTTTGCAGAAAACATCGCACATTTTTGAAAAAAATACCAATGAGCGGACTCATGACTTCCCTCTATCTTTGCAATGTCGAAAGACAAAAAGGATATGCCTCTCCTTAAAATATAAAAGCACGAAACTTCTCTTCCTTATATAGAAGCTTCTGCAAAACAAAAAAGAGCATAGTTAAAGAACAAAACAATAGTAAACAATAAAACAAACAAAAAAACATTTCAAAGAAAAAAGAAACTTTTATTCGGAAGCTCTCTCCTTATTAGATAAGACACTTCCAAATCTACAGAACTCCACACATGAACAGAACCCACATTATTATATTAAGTAATAATGTCACTCTCTCTCAAAAAAGTAAGGACCGCACTCCTCGAAAGTGCACAATCAAAAACAAGAATCAAAAAAGTATTAATATTTAATTTTATAGATTATGAAACTAAGAAGTTTATTTTTAGCAGGATTGGCAGTAATGGCTATGGCATCTTGCAGCAATGAAGATGATGCAATCGTTAATGGTGGCGAGAACGCAACAAAAGATGCAATATTCAATTTCGGTATTGCATTTCCTACAAGCTCTAACACAAGAGGAACTACTGTAAAACCTGATGAAGACAGTGAAGGAACTGCCCTTGAATCTAATGTCAACGATATTACATTAGTATTGACTTACGCAAATGGAGCACCTACATTTACCAAAACTTACGATGTAAGTGATTTTACAAAAGTAGGCAATAAATACACACTAACGAACCATGAATTAGTTGCTCCCGGTATGGTAAATGTAAAGGTATATGTTAATAGCAACGGAGTACCTGCTGACGTACTTGAATCTAAGAGTGCATTCGACTTAGGAGACTATGCTTCTACTGCCAACAAAGGAAACTTCTTCATGTCTGGCGAACAAAAAAGCCTCGATATAATAGCCAAGAGTGACAATAATGAAGCAAGTGTATCTGTAGATCGTGTTGCAGCTAAACTAACAGAAGCTACTACACAAGAAGACTACACCTTTACTGCTACAGCATCCAGCATAACAAACGCTCAAACATTGTTAGTAAAACTAACAGATTACACTTTTGCTAATTTAAATAAAAAATCTAATGCCTTAGCATTAACAACCACATACTTCGACGCCAACGATTTCTGGAATAAGTTTACTACTGACGGAGAGGAAGATTTATGGAGCATATTCGGACAAGACACTAAGGCAATGAACGGTATTGACAAAGATACATACTGCTTCGAAAACAACAACTCTAACGTTACTACTAAGATTTATTATAAAGCCATCGTTTCTGTAGATGGAGTAACAACTAAAGATGTCAACTTCTACGTTTATAAAAATGTGCTATATAAAAATTATGCTGAATTAAATAAAGTATTCAACGGTAGCTTAGAACCATCATTTGGCTTAACAGATGGTAGTACAAACTCTGATTTTATGACTAAGGTTGGTGTAACCAAATATACTAAAGGCGTTTGCTACTACGCAGCCGATATCAAAACAGCTGCTATCGAGGCCAATATTCTTCGGAATAACTCCTACCTGCTGACTGTTAAGTCTATCAAAGATTTAGGCCTTCCTGAAATTGACACACCAACTCCTGGAGATCCTACATTATTAAGCTTAGATGTTACAGTTAAAAATTGGACAGTTAATCTAAACGACATCGAACTCTAATTGCATCACACATAAACAAACTCCAAGCGGGGGAACAGAGGGTCCCTCCTCCCCCCGCTTCTCTTTTTCTCTCAGGGTTTGACACCCAACAAAGATCCCAAACAAGACAATAAGCTCATAGCAAAAAAATAAAGAAAGCATGAAACGAATACTCACTACCATACAAAAAGAAGCAAACAAAATACTGCTACTAACAGTATTGGCTGGTGCAATGGCATCCTGTGATTCTATCCTGGACTTCGAAGAAGGCGATTGCAGCATCGAATACCGCGTAAAGTTTGTGTATGACAGAAACATGGCTTTTGAAGATGCTTTCGCAAAAGAAGTAAAAACCGTAACACTATATGCCTTCGACGATGAAGGAAAATTCGTCTATCAGAAAACAGAAGAAGGTGAAGACAGATTAGGAACCGGAGAATACACGATGTCTGTAGACATCGAGCCGGGCGACTATCACCTCGTAACCTGGGCCGGACTGGATGACCAGTCTTTCGCCGTCCCTTTGATGACTGCCAACTCCAGAATTGAAGACCTCACCGCATTGACTTTACGTAACAAAGAATCTCAAACTCGTGCTGACGGCGAAGAAGGAAAATACATCGTAAAAGATCCGCTCTCACCCCTCTGGCACGGAGAAGTTACCAAGCAATCATTCACTCGCAGCGGCAGACAGAATATCGTTACCGTTCCTTTGACAAAAAACACCAATACCATACGTGTTGTGATTGCACAAGTCAATCAAAATCCTGATAAACCTATCACCCGTGCCAATGCTATCAGCAAAGAGCGGTTTTCATATACCCTCTATGATGACAATGGCTGGATGAACTACGATAATACACTGCTGAAAGACAACCTGCTTACCTATCTCCCCTATGTCACAGAAGATACAAGCATTAGCACACGTGCTTTCAGTGCAGATGGTACTACAGAAAGTGAATATCCTGCAGCTGTAGCCGAAATTAGTGTAGGACGTCTGCTCAAAACCCAAAAGCCGGAACTGAGAATTGTAGACCAGCAAACAAACAAGAATTTACTTGCCAATGGTTCACTGATCGGATATCTGAGCCTACTGCAACCAAGCCAACTCAATATGCCTCTCGAAGAATATCTGGATCGCGAAGATAATTTCGGAATGATTTTCTTCGTCGACGAGAACATGACACTGATCAGTACCAAAATTCAGATCAATGACTGGATCGTGAACATAAACGACTTCGAACTCTAAAAAGAACAAAGCAATGAGATATTCAAAACTAACATATTGTCTGTTGGCATTCCTCTGCCTGGCTACTACATCCTGTATACAGAATGAGCTGATAGAAGAATACCCTATAGAACAAGAGAATCCGGTTCAGGTTCATCTCACGTTGAATATGCCACAGGCTACTTCAACTGACATTCAAGCCGGTACAGCAGGCGAACAGTATATAAATGATGTACATGTATATGTTTTCAGTCAAAATGGTTCTTTTATAGAAAAAGCCAGCAAAGTATATATTAGCGGAACGGATGGAGATGCTACCCGTACCATCATTGGAGTACTGGAAAGTGATTACCAAGATCAGACTAACATAGAAATAATAGTACTTACTAATTTGACAGCAAGAAATATAACGGTTCCGACTTCGGTAGTAAACAAAAATACCTTATACGACCAATTAAGATATACATATACCCCTGGTCAGGATTGGATATTTCCGACACAGAGCAATAAAAAGTATATCCCGATGTGGGGTACTTGTTCCCTCGCTGCCATTCGGGAAAAGGATATCAATCAAGCAAGCTTATCACTCATACGAGCCATCGCAAAAGTAGACGTAACACTGAATGGTGGAACTGGGTTTGATCACTTTAAATTAAACACAGTCAAAGTATGTAGCTATAATACACAAGGATACTGTATCCCTGTTAATGACGAAACAATGGCTATTCCTTCCATACCTGAAAATGTTTTAACGAAGAAGAATATAACATTTACAGCAACCACCGGTGAGCAAAAAGCTGGCATACAAAATAAAATCTACATCCCCGAGTATAAGAATAAAGGTGTAAGCGACAACCAAGTTTCCTATCTTGAGATAACAGGTGAACTGACTACATCACTCTCGGAAACAATACAGAAAACCTACAGAATAGATTTTAAGGTAAACGGCAAAGGAGATACCTTTGATATACTTCGAAACAATTGGTATAAATTCAATATCACAAGTATAAGCCAGGATGTTGATGTAGAGACTCAATGTAGCTACGAAGTAGAAAGATGGGACTATATTAATGTAGATGTACCACCATTTAATTAATTAAAGGAGAATTTACGCATGAAAAAGCAAAACAATATATTTGTATACGCAAAACAGACATTCAGCCTTATACTGGCAATTCTTTTCTGTATAGCCTGTACAGACGAAACCTATCAGGACGAAAATCAAGTAGAAGAAGGGATACCGGTAGAAGTTGATTTCAATTTCCAGACATCCAATATTGACAAGGTCAATACACGTTTAAGTGATGCCGGCGAATTTCAGGTAAATGATTTATACCTGCTTATCTTTGATTCGAATGGAAATATTAAGAACCGTTACTATTATGATGGAGATGCATTGACACATACCAACGGTAACCAAAAAAATCCAACTAATGGTACAATAACCGGAATAAAAACCACCAGTGGAAAAAGTTATATTTATGGCATAGCCAATGTGGGCGACAATGAATTGGACAGAAAAGGCGAATTGAAAAGTAAATTGGATAGAGTTAATTCTGTTAGTGATTTAAAAGATTTAACGACAACTCTGAATAATGATGGTAACATAGCTCGTTCTTCTGCATCTTTACTGATGAGCGGTAAGTTCCAGGCAACAGGTGCAAGTACTTCAGATAAAGAAGAAGGTATTTGCAACATACCCACCACCAATAAGGCACTAAGTGGAACATTACTTTTACGTCGTTCCGATTCACACATTACGTTTAATATTAATTTGGGAGAAAAAATAGAAAGTTTTGAACTTAAAAGCTGGCAGGTATTCAATGTGCCTATAAGTTCATACCTAATAGATCAAAGCAAGCAATATGTAGCTTCAGAATATAAAGATAGTGAATTACAAGCAACTTATAATAATGAAGGTAAATTTTATGCTTTTAACTTCTACATGCAGGAGAACCTGAAAGAGGCTATTATGGAAGCAAGAGATCATACTACTCTCACTGCCTACAAAGACAGGGAAAAAGAATATAAGAATCCGGATGGTACTAACACCGGAGAATATAAGTTCGTAGAAAATAATGCCACGTATGTAGAGATTAAAGCGAGGATGAATATTGAAACAGAGTCTGAAGATGGAATAAGAACAGCCGATGTAAGATATATTATCCACTTAGGGGGAGGTGCTGATGAATTCACAAACTTCAAAAGCGAACGCAACAAGAAATACATCTACAACGTCACAATTAATGATGTAGAAAGCATCATCGTAGAAGTAGAAGATGGTGAAGATGATCCAAATGCCCGTCCCGGAGTTGAAGGTGATGTGGTAGATGCTACCACCAGCGTATATACGTTGGATGCACATTACAATTGTTTCAATATAGGATTCACTTATGAGGATGTTGTAGAAAACCTGTCCTTCATCATTCAGTCGCCTTTCGCAGCGGATGCTGTATACAGTGTAAAAGGAAAAATCGGAGCTTTGGATAATACTCCGCAAGAAAATGGCGATTATAAATGGATACAACTTCAGAGAACGACGGGAGAAAAAGTTTTGTCTCAATATAACTCTGAAGAGAAGAATCGTCCTTTTAACTTGTATCAATTGGTAGATGATATGAAAGATCGAGGTAAACCAAACGATGGAAAGACGTATTATTACACAATTTTCATTAACGAGTACTATTATACAGAAGCACCGGCAAAAGCTAACTGGCCTGATAAAAATCATTTATGGAGATATTTTGTGAATCAGGATGATCGTAAATTAATGTTGTTTTTGTCCCCTAAAAATAGCGCTGATAAAGAAAGTAGCTATTCTAAAGCTTCACATATGTTCAGGCAAAGATCTATCCAGACGTATTACAGTACCGAAGTACTAAATAACAATGGAAATGCTTTAGGAATGGAACATGTGAATGAAACGGGAGCACCCGATTGGGGGAATGGTAACAGCAGTGATCGTGGAAACGGATTTTTGAATACTAACAAATACTTCTTTACAACAACAAGTTCTAAAAACAGGACCTGGGAGTACTTTGTGAACTATTCCATATCTGATGACTACAAATATACCTATAAAATGAAAGATGTTGCTGCAATAGCCGAGTGTCTGTCAAGAAACAGAGATGAAAACGGAGATGGCAGAATTGATCTGGACGAATTGAAATGGTATTTGCCAGCAACAGATCAATTAGCATCCATGTTTCTGGGAGCCAAAAGTTTACCATCACCACTATTTGATGACAGATCTGTTAGTAGTGTGACGTATGATGATGGAAATAATCACTATATCACAAGTAATAAACAAAAGATATGGGCGGAAGAAGGATGTTCATTTGGAGGAATAAGCAGCTATGGTTCAAAAAACTACCCTAAATTATTAAGATGTGTCCGCAATTTAGGATTATCCAATGAAGATGCAAAAAGTAAAGTAGTATCTCCGGCCTATACATACAATTCCCAAAATAAGGTTTTCATTATGGACCAATTGACCAGTCAAAACAAAAGAACTGGTAAAACAACGGGGGAATTAGATTTCCATGATAATTTCGATGACATCAACAGACCTTATAAAGCTTTCCAAATGGCAAGTACTTTTATTGGAGGGCGAAATACTGATTGGTACACATTATTTGATATAGGAGTAAATCATTTAAGTAAATGCAAAGATCTCACAGAAGGTGGCCATAAATGGAGAGCTCCCAATCAACGTGAGTTTATGATTATGTTTCTTCAGAATGCAAGTAATGTAATAAATAACAATAATAGAGGATTTACGCGTACCCATTGGAAATATGACGAAAGCAGACATTTTGGACTTAATGGACTTCTTTTATTCTTAGATAATGATGGAAATTATGATAGAACCATACGTTGCGTACGTGATGTGGATGTAAATGCAAACGGAAGTGTTATCAACGATTAATCAAAAATACAATATTATGGAAATGCTTGATATTCTAACACGTGAATCGGAAAACACACAGCAAGTGTATGTGTACGAAGAAAATGGTCACTGGTACGCCTATGAGCGTTCGGCCCAACTCGTCAAGAGGATACTTAAAGGACTTGTAAAGATCAGGCAATTCATCAATAGCACATATGATATTATTCTCGACCGGGTAGAAGTTGATCTAACGACACTTATCGAAAAATGTCCTGTTACTCTATGTTCTGACTCGGAAATAGTGATTGAATGTCCTGAAATATAAGATTATAAAAGAGAGATAACATCCCTTTTTAACAAGAATATATTGTTTGTTTTGTTTGTGTTCCTCACTCCACTTACCAATACCGTCTGAGAAGATAGTGGTAAGTGGGTGGGGATTTTTTTATTTCTGCAACAGAGGGATAATCAAACAAACAGAATTATTTTCCAGACTCACTTCATAACATCCACCAAAATGTTCTGCCAATAGCCGGTTCACCTCATTGGCAATGCTTATTTCCTGTAGCTGCTGCCCGGAGGAAAGTATAGAACCTGTGACACATGTCCGCATATAACTTCCATCTTTTATAGTTTCAATAATCAAAGAAAGTTTACCGGGAGATGTCAGAACTGCATTATTGAAAATCTCCTGCAGACGCACAACATCTATATAAACCGGAAAGGCAACACCCTGAGGAAGTGAAACAGTCAAACGTTCCCGGATACTATCAGGCAGAGTGTCGAGCCAGCTACGGATAATCATTAAAAGATCAACATTTTCTTCTCTGTATTTCATCATCCCGGCCTCAAGTCTCGAGAGATCAAGGATATTGTTAATCAGCTCCATCAATTTAGTAGAAGTCTTATCTATAAATTCGGAAACTCTCTTCCTTTCCTCCATGTCTATTACATTATCAGTAGCCAATGCCATAGAGCCATCCACCACTTCGTTCAACGGACGGCTGATAGCCGTGCTGATAGTGGATAGAAAAAGTTCTTTGGCAACATTGGCTTGCTCTGTTTCTTCTGCCATCCGCCGCATCTCCCTTTCTGATTTATGGAGATGCTTTCTGATGCAATAAGTATGAATAATGAAAATAATGAGGATGATAAAAACAACACCTGTCAAAATAAGGAATACCAGTTGAGTAGTATGCTCGATTTTCTCTTTTTCAAGTAAGAGTAAATCAGCATTATAATCTTTCTTTAATTGCTCTGTCTGTTTATTGAGTGTAGCTATATTGATAGAATCACGGATCATAAAAGCCTGTTTATAAATAACCAAAGCCTCATCTATACGATTTAGCTGGTTAAGCATCAATGCTTTTCTGAAATTCATAGTACTATACATACTTGGAGAAGATTTCTTAAAAATCTCCCGCAATGGTTCTAACTCTGCCAGAGCCTTTTCCAATTGTCCGGATGCCTGAAAATAATCATAGCGAGCCTGAGAATAGTAGTAATCAAAGGTTCCATAACCAACCATATTATATTTCTCGGCCAAATGCAAATATTTTTCCGCCTGTGATAAGTCTACTTTTGTGTAATAAGATAAATAGGAGATATAAGTCATCATCAACCAACCTCTCAGCCTCGCTTCAGCACCTGGTTCTTTACGAATAATCTGATTCAGATAATTATCTTGTATTTTAATCCATTTAATCCAATTAGGAAAATCATTCAACTCTTCATATGTAGCAATAAGAGATCTGTTTATTTCAATAACATATCCTTCATTAATTTTCAAAGTTGCTTTATATGCTTTCTTTAAGACATCAGCGGCTTCTTCAATTCTATATGTTATACGATAAATATTGGCCATGCATTGATAAGCAAGGGTGATGCCAACAGGATTATTCAGTTTTTTTGCCTCCTGCAACATCTTGTTTGCTTCTTTTTCTTCCAACTCATACTCTGATGTAACCATTAACATATCAACTACACAACGCTTCCCTTCAAACAGTTCTGTATACAGTTTTGCTTTTCGGGCAATCGGCTCCATCATCTTCATCCAACGATTGACCCCTTCCGGATTATAATTATTGTAATCCATAAACATAAATGCAAGATAAGCCCTACAAATATACCGGTCATTTTTCATAGCTTTTGCTTCCTCCAAAAGCCTGTGGATATAATACAATTCAACCAAAGGACTGCTGACTGTCCGTGTTAATTTATTCAGAATTTCAAGACGGGTGGTATCATTAGCCTGAGTTTTACTCAACTGGTGAAGTAATATCATTTTCTCTTTTTCGGAACCGCTTTCAGCATATGACTTTATACAAAAGCCAGCAAACAGCAAGACTAAAAAAATAGTAATCATTGTTTTCATATTAGAATACTTATTGGCGTTCATTATTGAGAGGATGAGTAAAAACAAAGCGGGTACCATCGGTATACGAAGAATCAATCCAGATTTTTCCTCCTATATTTTCAATAATCAACTGACAAATAGAAAGTCCCAACCCAGCACCCTGTACACCTTCGTGCAATTTTTCGAAACGTTCAAATATATGTGGTTGTTTTTCCAATGGAATACCACACCCTGTATCTTCAATAGTAAATATGGCTTCCCGACGTTCTTCATCTTTATCAAGCTTCAACACGATCCGACCTTCCTGCGTAAATTTAGTAGCATTAATAAGAAGGTTAATAAGTACTTGTTGTAAACGTCCGGAATCTGTATAAACATCCAAACTATCCAAAGAAGTCTCGAAACTAATGGCAGCTGAAGTACGCTTCACTTTTTCCACTGTATCAATCACATTTGCACACAGAACCAATACGTCGCAATGTTCAAACGTAAAACGAATATTATCTTCCTTTAATGCTGATAAGTCCGCCACATCATGGAATAACTTCAATAACAATTCGGAATTTTGTTTAATCAGATCACCACATTGTTGGCGGGTTTCATTATCTAATATACTCTCAGAAGCAAGCAAATTAGCAAACCCTACAATAGCGTTCAGAGGGGTACGCAGTTCGTGACTCATATTCGAAAGAAAAAGATTCTTGGATTGAATAGAATATGCTGTCTCCTGCCGGGTTTTCTCTAACTTCTCCCGTGACAGTTCCAGTCGTTTGTTCTTTTTAAGGGATATGTAAACAAGTAAAACAGCAACTATTAAAATAACAAATGAAAATAAAAGAATCCAGGTCAGCATCTTATTATGCATGGCTGCATTTTCTAATTCCATCTGGTCAACCCAATAGGCAACATGCAAAGAATCTATTTGCTGTGAATAATATACCATATTCAATGAATCAGACAAATTGAATGCTCTATCATACATATTACAGGCCTCTTTTCTTGCTCCTAATTTCTCCAACAGAACAGCCTTGTCAATAAGTACATATTTATATTCATTCATATTCCCGTTTTTCAACACCACTGTTACAATAGAATCACAGTATGTGAGAGCCTCTGCATACTCTCCTGATAATTCATAAAAACGAGAAGCAATATTATAATACCACCGATCAAAAGCTACGTCGGCCAACCTCAACTCTTCTACTTGCTTCAAGCTCAAACGGGATTGTTCCAGATTTTTTATGCCAAGATTATAAAAAGCCTGATAACATTTAAGATAAAATATATAATCACCCTTATTTTGCAAATCAACTTTGTCGAGCAATTTGCCGGCCTCAATCAGATAATGCTGTAACTCCTCCATTTTTTCCAAAAGAGTACAGACATGCATCTGCTGTATTAATAAACGGATTTTTAAATCATCATCATTCAAATCCTGCAACTTTTCTTCAGCCTCCAAGAAAGCTGTATAAGCCTGTTTACTTTCATTGGAATGCATAAAAGTAATGCCCATAGCTTGTATGGCTAATGCTTTTCCCAAATCGGAATTTAAATCACGGGCCAACTTATACATCTGCTGAGCCTTACTCACAGCCAAACCAACTGTTCCTCTTAAACAATTGGCATTGACTTCTATCAATTGAACACGGAACATATTGTCGTAATCTCCGGCATCACGAGTTCGTTTTTCTACTTTTGTACAAAGTTCAATAATACATTCATCCGGAACAGAACTACTATAATTCAGATTTTTACTGGCAAGAGCATAAAGGTGATACAATTCTGCATCATTGGAAACGGGAGTTGCATTCAACAAACAAGTGATAATACTCCCTAATAAGAACGCTAATAAAGATTCCTTCTTCATAAAATAGTACGTGCCTTTATTTTGTTTGCGGTACAATGGAACAAAGATAAATAAAAAAAAATATCATTTTCATTTTTGATTACTATAATTCAGATCAATTTATTTATCTTTGAGGCAACGATACATAATACATTAAATATATTGAACGCCATGAGTAGTAATATTTTTCTAATCATCGCACTTGTCACGACAGGTATTTTCGCCATTCAGTTTATCTTATCCATCTTTTTCGGTGATTTTGATGCTGACGCAGATATTGACACAGACATAGGCAGTGTAGTCTCTTTTAAAGGATTGACCCATTTTGGTATCGGATTCGGATGGTATATGTATCTGCAAAAAAGTACGGATGCTACGGCATATATTATTGGTATACTCGTCGGATTGCTATTCGTATTTGCTGTGTGGTATCTCTATAAAAAAGCCTATCAGTTACAGCAAGACAATCACTCAGAAAAAACGGAACAGCTTGTAGGGCGGGAATGTACTATCTACTTCAGCCGGGGTGAAGGAAAGTATACAGTACAGGTGAACCGTGATGGTGCTATGAGAGAGGTAGATGTTATATCTGAATCAACAAAAAACTACCAAACAGGAGATAAAGTTGTCATTGCTTCTTATAAAGAAGGAACACTTTATATTAGTTGACAATGGACAGTTGACAGTGGACAATGGACAGTGGACAGTGAAAATCTCAATAACTCAGAAACTCAAATAACTTAAAAACTCAAATAACATGACTCAGGAAATGATGATTATGGCTGCTATTCTGGTGGCAGTTATCCTACTTACGTTTATCGGAATCCTTTCCCGCTACCGTAAATGTAAAAGTGACGAAGTACTCGTAGTTTACGGAAAAACGGGTAAAGACAAAAGATCGGCAAAACTCTATCATGGTGGTGCTGCCTTCGTATGGCCTATCTTGCAAGGATATGAATTCCTGTCAATGAAGCCAATGCAGATAGACTGCAAACTAACAGGAGCACTATCAGCACAAAATATCCGTGTAGATGTACCAACCACTATTACTGTAGCTATCAGTACTGATCACGAAGTAATGCAGAATGCAGCAGAGCGTATGCTGGGCCTTACAATGGATGATAAACAGAACTTGATTACAGATGTGGTATACGGACAGATGCGTCTGGTTATTGCCGACATGACAATTGAAGAACTGAACTCTGACCGTGACAAATTCTTGTCAAAAGTAAAAGATAACATTGATACTGAACTGCGTAAATTCGGTTTATATCTGATGAATATCAATATCAGTGATATTCGTGATGCAGCCAACTACATTGTCAATCTGGGTAAAGAAGCTGAAAGTAAGGCATTGAACGAAGCACAAGCAAACATCGAAGAGCAGGAAAAACTGGGTGCTATCAAAATTGCAACTCAGATAAAAGAACGCGAAACAAAAGTTGCCGAAACCCGTAAAGACCAGGACATCGCCATTGCCGAAACAAAGAAACTACAGGAAATTTCAGTTGCTAATGCAGACAAAGACCGTATCTCACAAGTAGCAATAGCCAATGCCGAAAAAGAGGCACAGGTGGCAAAAGCGGAAGCAGATAAGAACATACGTATCGAACAGGCAAATACGGAAAAGGAAAGTCGCGTGGCAGAATTAAATTCTGACATGGAAATTAAACAGGCAGAAGCTGCCAAAAAAGCAGCTATCGGGCGAAATGAAGCACAAAAAGAAGTTGCCAAATCAGACGCAGAACTGGCTGTAACACAAGCTAATGCTGATAGAGAAGCCGGAGAAGCTGCTGCAAGATCAGAAGCTGCCGTGCAAACAGCCCGTGAGACTGCACAGAAAGAAGTGGAAGAAGCCAAAGCTAAAAAGGTGGAATCATCATTGAAAGCTGAAAAAATAGTACCGGCAGAAGTAGCCCGACAAGAAGCTATCCTGCAAGCAGAAGCTGTGGCAGAAAAAATAACCCGCGAAGCAGAGGCTCGCGCTAAAGCTACATTAGCACAAGCAGAAGCAGAAGCAAAAGCCATTCAGATGAAGCTGGAGGCAGAAGCGGAAGGTAAAAAACGTTCGTTGCTGGCAGAAGCAGAAGGTTTCGAAGCCATGGTGCGTGCAGCAGAATCTAACCCGGCTATCGCCATCCAATATAAGATGGTAGACCAGTGGAAAGAAATTGCCGGTGAACAGGTAAAAGCATTTGAACATATGAATCTAGGAAATATCACAGTATTCGACGGAGGAAACGGTAGTACAGGCAATTTCCTTAGTTCGCTGGTGAAAACGGTAGCACCAAGTCTGGGAGTTCTCGATAAACTACCGATTGGAGAAACTATGAAGGGAATTATAAACCCGGATAGCAAAGAAGAAGAAAAGAAAAAGTAATGTGCCAATATAATTAATGTGCCAATGTGCCAATTGGCTGCGCAATGTATGTACAGCTTAATTGGCTATTGGCATATTAGCACATTGGCATATTGGCACATTGGCATATTGGCATATTGACATATTGGCACATTATTAAATTAGAAATAGAATTTATCATGCGTTTTCATCATTATCCAGTCTATTTATTCTTATTTATAACTCTCATAAGTCTTGCCGGATGCAAGGAAAAAGACAAATCGCTCAAACTAAACGAGCCACGAAATATAAAAGGGGTCATCAGTTATAAACGTTCATTTGGCGATCTGAACGATATTCACCTTAAAGCAGCACAAAGTTTAGGAATTCGCCCGTTAACTTCACGAGAAGAAGCTGAACGAATGAAGGAAAAGCTGGTACATATCAAAAGCAATGACTGCTATACCGTTGATTCACTTACACATTCCATTCCTTTCCTGGTACCACGCGCCAGTGACTTACTTAACACGATAGGAAGCAATTTTCTTGATTCACTCACTGCAAAAGGATTAAACCCAAATCAAATAGTCATTACTTCTGTTCTCCGCACAGAAGATGATGTAAAACGTTTGAGACGCAGAAATATCAACGCATCAAAAAACTCGGCCCATTTCTATGGAACAACATTCGATGTGAGCTGGAAACGCTTCAAAAAAATCGAAGACGAAGACGGACGACCTTTACAAGATGTCAATGCAGACACATTGAAACTTGTATTGTCGGAAGTTTTGCGCGACCTGAGAAAAGAAGATAAATGCTATATAAAATATGAGCTGAAGCAAGGTTGCTTCCATATCACAACAAGATAATGAGCAAGGCTCACCACAGAGTACACAGAGTTCTATTTATCTGATGAAATGCAGATTAATGCGAATTGACGCAGATTAAAAAAGGTGTTATTCTATCTCTAAAGTCTCTACCTTTGCGAAAATTTGCGTTCATCTGTGTTTTAATCAAATATCGCCTGCCGAACCTCCCCGTGTGGGAAGCACTCGTAACCATACGTTGTAAATTTATTCTGCCAGAACATCTAAAGTATCCAAACCTTTTCACTAAATTTGCGGATATTTTTCTTTAATACAGCTCAATGATAGAAAAACTGATTGTTCTTGAGGATATTGATCCGGTTATTTTTTACGGTGTAAACAACGCCAACATACAGTTAATTAAAGCTTTATATCCAAAGCTACGCATTGTTGCCCGCGGCAATGTTATTAAAGTTCTGGGCGACGAGGAAGAAATGTGTGCCTTCGAAGAAAATATCATCAAACTTGAGAAATATTGTGCCGAATATAACTCATTGAAAGAAGAAGTTATTATCGACATTATCAAAGGAAACGCTCCGCAGGCTGAACAGACGGGAAATGTGATTGTATTCAGTGTAACCGGAAAACCTATTATCCCCCGCAGTGAAAACCAACTGAAATTAGTACAGGGGTTTGCTAAAAACGACATGGTGTTTGCCATCGGTCCCGCTGGGTCGGGAAAAACTTACACAGCGATAGCGCTCGCCGTTCGTGCACTTAAAAATAAAGAAATCAAAAAAATAATCCTCAGCCGCCCTGCCGTAGAAGCCGGTGAAAAATTAGGTTTTCTTCCAGGTGATATGAAGGAGAAGATAGATCCGTATTTGCAACCTCTTTATGATGCCTTGCAAGATATGATTCCTGCCGCAAAGCTAAAAGAATATATGGAACTTAATATCATCCAGATCGCTCCGCTCGCCTTCATGCGCGGACGTACACTGAATGATGCCGTCGTGATTCTGGACGAAGCGCAAAATACGACTACTCAACAGATAAAAATGTTTCTTACCCGTATGGGCATGAACACCAAGATGATTGTGACCGGAGATATGACACAGATCGACCTCCCCACTTCACAAACATCGGGTTTAGTACAGGCACTCCGTATATTGAAAGGGGTTAAAGGGATCAGTTTTGTCGAACTAAACAAAAAAGATATCGTACGCCATAAATTAGTAGAGCGTATTGTAGATGCCTATGAAAGGTTTGACAAAGAAAAAAAGGCGGCAAGAGAAGAACTAAGAGCCACAAGCGAGAATGCAGAGGTAACCGGTAACAAGCCCAAAGCTAAAAAAAATAAGCCCGAGCCCGATACCAAAATCCTCTCGTAAATTAGTCTGACTCCAGTCGTAAATAGTGAATCGTCAACATACCTATAGTTATAATAAAATGATGGTCATGACCGTAGGGAATAAATTGTAAATTAGATAAGATGAAAGCATTAACTAAAACTGAATTCAACTTTCCGGGACAGAAAAGCGTGTATCACGGAAAAGTACGTGATGTTTATAACATCAACGGTGAAAAACTTGTGATGGTAGCTACCGACCGTATTTCGGCCTTTGATGTAGTGCTGCCTGAAGGTATTCCTTACAAAGGGCAAATGCTGAACCAGATTGCTGCCAAATTCCTTGATGCAACAACTGACATCTGCCCGAACTGGAAACTTGCTACTCCTGACCCAATGGTTACGGTAGGTGTACTTTGCGAAGGTTTTCCTGTTGAAATGATTGTACGTGGTTATCTTTGTGGTAGTGCATGGCGTACTTACAAAAGTGGTGTACGCGAAATCTGTGGAGTAAAACTTCCGGATGGAATGCGCGAAAATGAAAAATTCCCGGAACCAATCGTAACTCCTACTACCAAAGCAGAAATGGGATTGCACGACGAGGATATCTCCAAAGAAGAAATCCTGAAACAAGGTCTGGCTACCCCTGAAGAATACGAAATCCTTGAAAAATATACACTGGCACTCTTCAAACGCGGAACAGAAATCGCAGCTGAACGTGGGTTAATACTCGTTGATACGAAGTATGAATTTGGTAAACACAACGGTACTATCTACCTGATGGATGAAATCCACACTCCCGATTCAAGCCGTTATTTCTACTCAGAAGGTTACCAGGAGCGTTTTGAAAAAGGTGAAGCACAAAAACAACTCTCTAAAGAATTCGTACGCGAATGGTTAATGGAGAACGGATTCCAGGGTAAAGACGGACAAAAAGTACCGGAAATGACACCGGAAATCGTACAAAGCATTAGTGACCGCTATATCGAACTTTTCGAAAACATCACCGGAGAAAAATTTGTTAAGGAAGATACGAGCAATATAACAGAACGTATATTTAAGAATGTTTCTACGTTCTTAAAATAGTTGAAAATCGAAAGTTGAAAGTTGAAAATTAGCTGCGCTATTATACTGCATAGCAACTTCCAATTCTCAACTTTCAACTTTCAATTTTTAACTTTCAATTTTCAATTAAATATGAATTACCCCCAGGAACAAATCAAGCCTTACGCCACAGATGGCAAAAAAAGTGAACAGGTAGAACAAATGTTCGACAACATCGCTCCTGCGTATGACATGCTTAATCATACCCTCTCACTGGGCATCGACAAAAGCTGGCGACGTAAAGCGATCAACTGGTTACGTCCTTTCCACCCGCAGCGTATCATGGATGTAGCTACCGGTACTGGTGACTTTGCTATCCTCTCCTGCCGTATGCTCCAGCCCAGGCAGCTTATCGGAACGGATATCTCTGAAGGTATGATGAATGTGGGGCGTGAAAAGGTAAAAAAGGAAGGTCTCGCAGATAAAATATCTTTTGCCCGTGAAGACTGTACCTCCCTCTCGTTCGCTGATAACAGTTTTGACGCTATCACTGTAGCCTTTGGCATTCGTAATTTTGAGGATCTGGATAAAGGACTTTCCGAAATGTGCCGTGTACTCACTCCCGGAGGACACTTGGTGATACTGGAGTTAACAACCCCTGACCGTTTCCCAATGAAACAACTATTTGCTATTTACTCCAAAATTGTCATCCCTGTTTTAGGCAAATTATTTTCTAAAGACAACAGTGCTTACCACTACCTGCCACAAACCATCAAAGTTTTCCCGCAAGGCGAAATCATGACGGACATTATATCGAAAGCAGGATTTAGTCAGGTACAGTTTCGGCGACTGACATTCGGCATCTGTACACTTTATACAGCAACCAAATAATATACCAATGCGCTACTACAAATAACAAAAAAAGATGTGGCACACAGTAATTGACACATTGGCATATTAAATAATTATTAATTCTATGCAAAAGTACGGTTTAATTGGTTATCCGTTGAAACATTCGTTCTCTATCGGATATTTCAACGAAAAGTTCCGCTCAGAAGGGGTTGATGCTGAGTATGTGAATTTCGAAATCCCCAGTATTAATGACTTCATGGAAGTCATTGAAGAAAACCCTAATCTATCAGGATTAAACGTAACAATTCCCTACAAAGAACAAGTGATTCCGTTTCTGGATTCTTTGGATCCGGACACTGCCAAAATCGGTGCAGTAAACGTTATCAAAATAATCCGCCAGCCCAAAGGTAAAGTTAAGTTGGTTGGCTATAACTCCGATATTATTGGTTTTACACAGTCTATACAACCGTTATTACTTCCTTCACACAAGAAAGCTTTGCTTCTGGGTACAGGTGGTGCATCCAAAGCTGTATTTCACGGACTAAAAAATCTGGGTATTGAAAGTGTATTCGTTTCGCGTACACACAAACCGGGTATGTTGACTTATGAAGAGCTAACCCCTGAAGTTATGGCCGAATATACAGTTATCGTTAACTGTACTCCTGTAGGCATGTATCCCAAAGTTGATTTTTGTCCCAACATTCCTTACGAATATCTCACACCAAACCATTTACTCTACGATTTGTTATATAATCCAAACGTTACGCTTTTCATGAAAAAAGGAGAAGAGCGGGGCGCTATTACAAAAAACGGATTAGAAATGCTCCTTCTGCAAGCATTTGCAGCCTGGGAGATATGGCATAAGTAATTATTATATGAGGAAGGAAACAAAAAAGAACTGGATAATAGGTGCAATTATTTTTTTGCTGGTGCTTACTGGTTGTACTGTCGGTGGAAGTTATTATATGCTTAACTTCTCATTAACCCCCAATGCAAAGATACGCGCCAAAGATGCCGATTCATACGAGTACATGTACTCTAACTACCCCTTCCTGCGCCCCTGGGTGGACAGTCTTAACAAGGTAAATGCCCTGAGAGATACATTCATCCTAAATCCCGAAGGGATACGGTTACATGCATATTATATTGCAGCTCCCAAACCAACAAAGAAAACAGCTGTTATTGTACATGGCTATACCGATAATGCCATACGTATGTTTATGATTGGTTATCTGTATAATCATGACCTGCAATTTAACACTCTTCTGCCGGACTTACAACATCAGGGCGAGAGCAGTGGTCCTGCCATACAGATGGGCTGGAAAGACCGGCTCGATGTAATGCAATGGATGCACGTAGCTAATCATATTTATGGCGATAGTACACAAATGGTAGTTCATGGCATTTCAATGGGTGGTGCCACCACTATGATGGTGGCCGGAGAAGAACAACCGGAGTTCGTACGATGCTTTGTCGAGGATTGTGGCTATACCAGCGTATGGGATGAATTTTCACACGAATTGAAATCATCATTCCACCTGCCCAAATTCCCTTTGATGTACACTACAAGCTGGCTTTGCGAACAAAAATACGGATGGAACTTTAAAGAAGCATCTTCACTGAAACAAGTAGAAAAAGCAGAACTTCCCATGTTCTTTATACACGGTGATAAAGATACTTATGTACCCACATGGATGGTTTATCCTCTTTATGAAGCAAAAGCGGATCCAAAAGAGCTTTGGATCGTCCCGGGAGCTACACATGCTGTCTCTTATAAAGAGAACAAAACAGAATACACGAACCGGGTAAAAAACTTCGTTGACAAATATATCGAATAAAAGAGAATAGTAGCTATATTTGTGGCAATAATAAAGACCATTATGAAGCAAATACTCACTTTTATACTTCTTACGCTGTTCTATCTGCCCTTGCAAGCACAAGAAAAGATATACACAGTAGACAACATCCCCAAAGTACATTTACAGAATAAATTTCAATATGTATGCAATCCTGCCGGTATCTTGTCACAAGCCGCATGTGACAGTATTGATCGTATGCTTTACAATCTGGAAGAAACGACAGGTATAGAGACGGTAGTTGCCGTAGTACCTTCCATCGGTTCGGAAGATTGTTTTGAGTTCGCTCACCAACTACTCAATAAATGGGGAGTCGGGAAAAAAGAAAAGAATAACGGATTGGTTATTCTCTTAGTGACCGACCAACGTTGCATACAATTCTATACTGGTTATGGGCTGGAAGGCGATTTGCCGGATGCAATCTGCAAACGAATACAAACGAAATCAATGATTCCTTATCTGAAAGTAGAGAACTGGAACGAAGGGATGGTGAATGGTGTACGCGCTGTGTGCCAACGCCTTGATGGTTCAATGGAAAATGAGAATACCTCCGACGAAAATGAGATTTCCGGACTGGCAATCCTATTGGCAATCATAGGTTTCATCGGAGTAGCATCCGTCATCAGTATACTGGCCATAAGAGCAAGTACCCGTTGTCCTCAGTGCGGGAAACATAAATTACAACGTACAGGCAGTACACTGATATCCAGACGCAATGGAGTAAAAGTAGAAGATGTAATATATACCTGCCGTAACTGCGGGTACACAGTGGTACGCCGTCAGCAGTCATACGACAATGACTATCACGGAGGAGGCAGAGGTGGCGGAGGTCCGTTCATCGGCGGTTTCGGAGGCGGTAGTTTCAGTGGCGGTGGAGGCGGTTTCAGTGGAGGCAGCTTCGGTGGTGGAATGGGTGGCGGCGGCGGAGCCGGCTCACGTTTTTAATACTTTGTGTTCCCCTATAGAGAGCAAGAGATAGAAATAAAAAATGAAAATACAATAATAACAAAGAAAAAAATGAAGAAATCAATTATCATTATCATTGCAGTAGTGGCAGTTATCGTTATATGGGCTGTCAGTATGTACAACGGATTGGTTACAATGGACGAGAACGTAAATAGCCAGTGGGCAAATGTAGAAACACAGTATCAACGCCGTGCCGACCTCATCCCCAACCTGGTAAACACTGTAAAAGGATACGCTTCGCACGAGAAAGAAACACTTGAAGGTGTAGTAGAAGCACGTAGTAAAGCTACTCAGATGCAGGTCAATGCAAGTGATCTTACTCCCGAAAAATTAGCAGCATATCAGAAAGCACAGGGAGCAGTAACTTCAGCATTAGGCAAATTACTTGCTATTACAGAAAACTATCCTGATTTGAAAGCCAATCAAAACTTTCTTGAACTTCAGGCCCAACTGGAAGGCACTGAAAATCGCATCAATGTAGCACGTACTAATTTCAACAATGCAGCACAGGCATATAATACAGCTATCCGCCGTTTCCCAAAAAGCTTGTTTGCAGGTATGTTTGGTTTCGATAAACATGTTTATTTTGAAGCAGCCGAAGGTACTGAAGCAGCTCCGGAAGTGAAATTTTGAATTAAAAAGAGTTAGTTGCTGAAAGAACGGGAAGCTATAGAGTAGCTTTATTAAGTCAGACAGCAATTCGATTAAAACGCAGATTAACGCCAATTATCGCAGATTGAAAGTTTATCTTTTTGCGAGAATCAGCGTTAATCTGCGTTTTATTGTAATCTCTTATTTCTACCTGCTAACACCCCAAAAACGACCTGTTAAATATGACTTGTGTTCCGGTTAACTGATTAACTGGTCAACTTGTTAACTTATTAACTTGTCCGTACAAAAAAAAAGCCGTACTTTTGCCGCCGTATACAAAATCCTATAACTCATGAGTAATCAACGATACATGATGCGGGGCGTTAGCGCATCAAAAGAAGATGTGCACAATGCCATCAAAAACATTGACAAAGGTATCTTTCCTCAGGCATTCTGTAAAATTATTCCTGATATCCTGGGAGGAGACCCGGAGTATTGTAACATTATGCATGCCGACGGTGCCGGAACGAAATCTTCTCTGGCTTATATGTACTGGAAAGAGACAGGTGATCTCTCCGTATGGAAAGGCATTGCACAGGACGCACTGATTATGAATATCGACGACCTACTTTGTGTAGGAGCTGTTGATAATATTCTCGTATCATCTACCATCGGACGTAATAAACTTCTCATTCCCGGAGAAGTTATTTCTGCAATCATCAACGGTACAGATGAGTTACTTGCCGAGCTCCGTGAAATGGGGGTAGGTGTATATGCAACAGGTGGTGAAACCGCCGATGTGGGTGATCTTGTACGTACTATCATTGTAGACAGTACTGTCACCTGCCGCATGAAACGTTCCGATGTTATTGATAATGCCAATATCCGTCCGGGTGATGTAATTGTAGGCCTCGCCTCTTACGGACAGGCTACTTACGAAAAAGAATATAACGGGGGTATGGGTAGCAATGGATTGACCAGTGCCCGCCATGATGTGTTCTCCAAATACCTGGCAGAAAAATATCCTGAGAGTTATGATGCAGGTGTTCCCGAAGAGCTTGTTTATTCAGGTGGACTGAAGCTGACAGACGAAGTGGCAGGTTCTCCTGTTAATGCCGGAAAGTTAGTTCTTTCTCCCACCCGCACATATGCTCCGGTTGTGAAAAAGTTGTTGGATGCTTTACGTCCCGATATCCATGGTATGGTACATTGTTCGGGTGGTGCACAAACCAAAGTGCTGCACTTTGTTGATCAGGTACGTGTAATAAAAGACAATCTATTCCCTGTTCCTCCCCTGTTTAAGACTATCCAGGAACAAAGCGGAACAGACTGGGCAGAGATGTATAAAGTATTCAACATGGGTCATCGCCTTGAAGTATATATCTCTTCCGAACATGCCGCAGAGGTGATTGCCATCAGCGAATCGTTCGGTATCCCGGCACAGATTGTAGGACGTATTGAAGAGAGTGATAAAAAAGAATTGATAATAAAGAGTGAATTCGGAGAATTCAGATATTAAATAATGTGCCAATTAAGTAATGTGCCAATTAATAATGGTATTCAATGTATCCATCCGCAGTATATCGTTATAACGCAGCCAATTGGCATATTAGCACATTATTGAATTAGCACATTATTCCCTATTCTTATGATAGATAACAATAACATATTAGAGAAACTAGACGGCCTCGTAGCCCGTTTTGAGGAAGTATCTACCCTCATCACCGACCCGGCAGTGATTGCCGATCAGAAGCGTTATGTAAAACTAACCAAAGAATATAAAGAACTTGACGACCTGATGAAGGCCCGCAAGGAATATATACAGACCCTGGCCAATATCGACGAAGCCAAAGATATACTTTCTAATGAATCGGATGCTGAAATGCGTGAAATGGCTAAAGAAGAGCTGGATAAGAGTCAGGAGCGTCTGCCCGAATTGGAGGAGGAAATCAAACTATTGCTTGTACCTGCCGATCCGCAAGACAGTAAGAATGCCATTCTTGAGATTCGTGGCGGTACGGGTGGTGATGAAGCTGCAATTTTCGCAGGTGATCTTTTCCGTATGTATGCCAAGTTCTGTGAAACTAAGGGTTGGAAATTAGAAGTATCCAGTGCCAATGAAGGAGCTGCAGGTGGATATAAAGAAATTATTTGTAGCATTACGGGAGATAATGTATACGGAACTATGAAATACGAGTCCGGTGTACATCGGGTACAACGTGTACCTGCTACCGAAACACAAGGACGTGTACATACCTCTGCTGCTTCTGTAGCTGTACTTCCCGAAGCCGAAGAGTTTGATGTTGTTATCAACGAAGGAGAAATTAAATGGGACACTTTCCGTTCCGGTGGTGCCGGTGGTCAGAATGTAAATAAGGTCGAATCCGGTGTTCGCTTGCGTTATATCTGGAAAAATCCAAATACAGGCGTGGCCGAAGAGATACTTATTGAATGTACTGAAACCCGTGACCAACCCAAAAACAAAGAACGTGCCCTTGCCCGTCTGCGCACATTTATCTATGATAAAGAGCACCAAAAGTATGTTGACGACATTGCCTCCAAACGTAAGACAATGGTTTCTACAGGTGACCGTTCTGCCAAAATCCGTACTTACAACTATCCGCAAGGCCGCATTACCGATCACCGTATCAACTATACCATCTATAATCTGGCTGCTTTCATGGACGGAGATATCCAGGAGTGCATCGATAAATTGACGGTAGCAGAGAATACAGAACGACTTAAAGAAAGCGAACTTTAGCAAATAGTGAGTAGCGATTAGTGAGTAGTGATAAGTGGCTGCGCTATTACACTGCATAGCACTAATCACTACTCACTAATCATTAACCCTTAATCCCCATTTCAAAATGAACAAATTAGAATTATTTGAGAACATTAAACGTAAGAAATCATTCCTCTGCGTTGGTCTCGACACAGATATCAAGAAAATACCTGAACATCTTCTCAAAGAAGAAGATCCTATCTTCGCTTTTAATAAAGCAATAATTGACGCAACTGCCGACCTGTGTATTGCTTACAAACCCAATTTAGCTTTCTATGAGAGCATGGGTGTAAAAGGTTGGATTGCCTTTGAGAAAACAGTAAAATACATCAAAGAAAATTATCCGGACCAATTCATCATTGCAGATGCAAAACGTGGTGATATCGGTAATACATCTGCTATGTATGCCCGTACATTTTTTGAAGAACTGAACATAGACTCTGTCACAGTAGCCCCATATATGGGTGAAGATAGCGTAACACCATTTCTCACTTACGAAGGCAAATGGGTAATCCTTCTCGCTCTTACCAGTAACAAGGGTTCACATGACTTTCAGCTGACAGAAGATCCCAATGGTGAGCGTCTCTTCGAAAAAGTGCTGCGTAAATCACAAGAATGGGCCAATGACGAACAAATGATGTATGTAGTAGGTGCTACTCAAGGACGTGCTTTTGAAGACATTCGCAAAATCGTTCCCAACCACTTCCTGCTTGTACCAGGCGTAGGAGCACAAGGCGGTTCACTCGAAGAAGTATGTAAATATGGTATGAACAGTAGCTGCGGGCTAATCGTAAATTCTTCCCGTGGTATTATCTATGTAGATAAAACAGAAAAATTTGCAGAAGCCGCAAGAAAAGCAGCACAGGAAGTACAAATGCAAATGGAAAAAGAGCTGAAAAGAGTGATCACTCCCTTATGACTTACGAAAGAAAGATAATAAACGATCCTGTATTTGGATTTATCAACATACCGAAGGGGCTTCTGTACGATATCGTACGGCATCCCCTTTTACAACGTTTAACCCGTATTAAACAGGTAGGTTTGTCGTCCGTGGTATATCCCGGAGCACAGCATACTCGCTTCCAACATTCATTAGGTGCTTTCCATCTGATGAGCGAAGCTATCATGCAGCTTGCTTCTAAAGGAAACTTTATCTTTGACAGTGAAGCGGAAGCTGTACAAGCAGCTATCCTGTTACACGATATCGGTCATGGTCCTTTCTCACATGTACTCGAAGACACCATCGTGAAGGATGTGTCTCACGAAGAGATTTCCCTCATGCTTATGGAACGCATGAACAAGGAAATGAACGGACAACTCAGCCTTGCCATCCAGATATTCAAAGACGAATATCCCAAACGTTTCCTTCACCAACTTGTCAGTGGACAACTCGATATGGACCGTCTGGACTATCTGCGTCGTGACAGTTTCTATACCGGCGTCACAGAAGGGAATATCGGTTCAGCCCGTATCATCAAGATGCTTGATGTGGCCGATGACCACCTCGTTGTTGAATCCAAAGGCATCTACTCGATCGAAAACTTTCTTACAGCCCGTCGTTTGATGTACTGGCAAGTATATCTGCATAAAACCTCAGTTGCCTATGAGCGGATGCTTATCAGTACCTTATTGCGTGCTAAGGAACTTGCCAGCCAGGGAGTAGAGTTATTCGCCTCACCAGCGTTTCATTTCTTTTTGTACAACAATATCAGTCCCGATACATTTCGTAATGATCCTGAATGTCTGGAGAATTTTATCCAGTTGGACGACAATGACATCTGGACCTCTCTTAAAGTATGGAGTAATCATCCAGATAAAGTGCTCTCCACACTTAGCCTTGGAATGATCAACCGCAATATTTTCAAAGTTGAAATTTCTCCTGACCCCATTAGCGAAGAACGAAAAAAAGAATTAACTTTGCAAATAAGCCAGCAACTAGACATCTCACTTTCCGAAGCGAACTATTTTGTTTCTACCCCCAGCATCGAAAAGAATATGTACGAACCGGCAGATGACAGTATTGATATCATTTATAAGGACGGCACTATCAAAAATATAGCCGAAGCATCGGATATGTTGAATATCTCATTGCTCTCCAAAAAGGTAAAGAAATACTATATCTGCTACCATCGTTTGCATAAGTAGGTATAAAATATTCATTAAAGAGTAAGGAAATATAAAAAAAAAGTCCGTTATTTGTGCTCTGATAGAGATATACGTGCAAATGTAGCCTCTATTTGATATATTAAAAACGGAAAAAAATCATATAATAATAGAGTAAAGACATGGAGTTCTCGGCTAAGCAAATTGCAGCATTTATCCAAGGTGAAATTATAGGAGATGAAAACGCAACCGTACATACGTTCGCTAAAATAGAAGAAGGAATACCCGGAGCGATTTCATTTCTGTCCAATCCGAAATATACATCTTATATATATGAGACACAATCCAGTATTGTACTGGTGAACAAAGATTTTGAACCGGAACATGATATAAAGACCACACTAATCAAAGTGGATAACGCCTATGAAAGTCTTGCTAAATTGCTCAATCTCTATGAAATGAGTAAACCAAAGAAGCATGGTATTGATTCACTGGCATTTGTTTCTCCAAGTGCCCATATCGGCGAAAATGTATATATCGGAGCATTTGCCTACATTGGCGAGAATGCCATTATCGGAGACAATACCTTAATCTATCCACATACTTATATAGGTGATGGTGTGAAAATAGGCACCAATTGTACCCTTTATTCGAATGTAAATGTATACCATGATTGCCATATCGGTAACGAATGTGTTCTGCATTCCGGTGCGGTTATTGGTGCAGATGGTTTCGGTTTCGCCCCCACCCCGCAAGGGTATGAAAAAATCCCTCAGATCGGAATTGTAATCCTTGAAGACAAAGTAGATATAGGTGCCAATACCTGTGTAGATCGCGCCACAATGGGAGCTACCGTAATACATAGCGGTGTTAAGCTGGACAATCTGATACAAGTAGCTCATAATGACGAAATAGGTTCTCACACTGTAATGGCAGCTCAAGTGGGCATTGCCGGATCCACAAAGATAGGAGAATGGTGTATGTTTGGCGGACAAGTAGGTATCGCAGGACACATCAAGATAGGTGACAAAGTGAACCTTGGCGCACAATCGGGTGTACCGGGAGATATCAAAGCCGGTAGCCTGCTGATAGGTACTCCTCCTGTAGAACCAAAGCAGTACTTCAAGTCATTCATCATACAAAAAAAATTGCCAGAACTGCAGAAAGAAGTAAATAGTCTGCGTAAAGAGCTTGACGAACTAAAACAACAACTATTAAATAAGTAACCAATGCTGAAACAAAAAACTCTGAAAGATAGCTTTTCACTGAGAGGAAAAGGTCTTCACACTGGTCTTGACCTGACTGTAACGTTTAATCCTGCCCCCGATAATCACGGGTATAAAATACAACGTATTGATTTAGAAGGACATCCCACCATCGACGCTGTAGCAGACAACGTAACAGAAACAACCCGGGGTACTGTATTGTCTAAGAATGGAGTAAAAGTAAGCACCGTTGAACATGGAATGGCAGCACTCTACGCCTTAGGCATCGACAACTGCCTCATTCAGGTAAATGGTCCGGAGTTCCCTATTCTGGACGGTAGTGCACAATATTACGTACAAGAAATTGAAAGAGTCGGAACAGAAGAACAAAGTGCTGTAAAAGACTTTTATATCATTAAATCAAAAATTGAATTCCGTGATGAAGAAACCGGCTCATCCATTATTGTATTGCCAGACGAAAACTTCAGTCTGAATGTACTGGTTTCTTATGATTCCACTATCATTCCTAATCAGTTTGCTACACTGGAAGACATGGCCAAGTTCAAAGACGAAGTAGCTGCCAGCCGTACTTTCGTATTTGTTCGCGAAATCGAACCGCTTCTCTCGGCCGGACTAATTAAAGGTGGTGACCTGGACAATGCTATCGTTATTTACGAACGTAAGATGTCACAGGAAAACTATGATAAACTGGCAGACGTAATGGGAGTTCCCCACATGGATGCCGAACAACTGGGATACATTAATCACAAACCATTGGTATGGGCTAATGAATGTGCCCGTCACAAACTCTTGGATGTTATTGGTGATCTTGCCCTCATCGGCAAACCTATTAAAGGCCGTATCATAGCTACCCGTCCGGGACATACCATCAACAATAAGTTCGCCCGCCAGATGCGTAAAGAAATTCGCTTGCACGAAATACAGGCCCCCATATACAATTGTGACGAAGAACCGATCATGGACGTAAATCGTATCCGCGAACTACTTCCTCATCGTTATCCGTTCCAGTTAGTAGATAAGGTTATCGAGATCGGCGCTAACTATATCGTAGGTATCAAGAACGTCACTTCCAACGAACCATTTTTTCAAGGCCACTTCCCCGAAGAACCTGTAATGCCGGGTGTTCTTCAGATAGAAGCAATGGCGCAAATTGGCGGTCTGCTTGTGCTCAACTCTGTAGACGAACCGAACCGTTACTCTACCTATTTCATGAAAATAGATGGCGTGAAATTCCGTCAGAAAGTAGTACCCGGTGATACCCTTATCTTCCGTGTAGAATTACTTGCTCCTATTCGTCGTGGTATCTCTACAATGAAGGGGTACGCATTTGTGGGTGAAAAAGTAGTATGCGAAGCGGAATTTATGGCTCAAATAGTAAAAAACAAATAATTACTGAATTGAAACCAGGAGTTGAAATACTATTTGTTTCAACTCTCAACTTTCAACTCTCAACTCTCAACTAATTATGATAAGTCCCTTAGCGTATATTCATCCCGAGGCTAAGATCGGGGAAAACGTAGAGATTGGTCCTTTTGTTTACATTGACAAAAATGTGGTCATTGGTAATAACAATACCGTTATGCCCAATGCCAACATTCTATACGGTTCTCGAATCGGTAACGGAAATACCATTTTTCCGGGTGCTGTGATTGGTGCTATCCCACAGGATCTCAAGTTTCGTGGTGAAGAAACCACAGCCGAAATTGGTGATAACAATATCATTCGTGAGAATGTAACAGTCAATCGCGGTACTGCAGCCAAAGGTAAAACAATAGTAGGTAATAATAACCTGCTAATGGAAGGAGTACATGTAGCACATGATGCTATTATTGGCAATGGCTGCATCATCGGCAACTCTACGAAAATGGCAGGAGAAATCATTATTGATGACAACGCAATTATCAGTGGTGCCGTGTTGATGCATCAATTTTGCCGTGTAGGCGGATATGTAATGATACAAGGAGGAAGCCGTTTCAGTAAAGATATCCCTCCTTACATTATTGCCGGACGTGAACCAATTACTTATAGTGGCATTAATATCATCGGCCTGCGCCGTCGTGGTTTTAGCAACGAAGTAATAGAAAACATTCACAATGCCTACCGCATCATTTACCAAAGCGGACTGAATATCACAGACGCATTGGCAAAAATAGAGACAGATGTTCCAATGAGCCCGGAAATTGAATATATCGTAGGCTTTATTCGTAATTCAGAACGTGGAATTATAAAATAAGTTATAAGGTTATGATATTATAAAATGATGGAGTTATAGAACCATTATATACATTATATTCACTATAATAATTATAGCACTATAACTTTATAACATCATAACCCGATAACATTAAAACTCTATAACTTTATAACATTATGATATACAGATTTACAATCATATCTGATGAAGTAGATAATTTTATCAGAGAAATACAGATTGATCCGGAAGCAACATTTTATGACTTCCATGAAGCAATACTAAAATCAACAGGTTACACCAATGACCAGATGACCTCATTCTTCCTTTGTGACGACGATTGGGAGAAAGAAAAAGAAATCACTTTGGAGGAGATGGACGACAATCCTGAGATGGATAGCTGGGTAATGAAAGATACTACTCTGAGCGAGCTAATTGAAGATGAGAAGCAAAAATTGCTGTATGTATTTGACTACATGACAGAACGTTGTTTCTTTATCGAACTATCAGAAATCATTACCGGTAAAGATATGCAAGGTGCCAAATGTACTAAAAAGTCCGGAGAAGCTCCTAAACAAATTATGGACTTTGAGGAAATGACTGCCAGTACTGGTTCACTCGATCTGGACGAAAACTTTTATGGCGATCAGGATTTTGATCTGGAAGACTTTGATGCCGATGGTTTTGACATGGGTGGCGGTGCAGCAGATGCAGGAACATTTGAAGAAGAAAAACTTTAATCAATTGACAATTGATAGTTGACAATTGACAGTTAGCAGCTGTACACTGCATAGTAACTGTCAATTGTCAACTATCAACTTTCAACTAAAATAATGACTGCTCTTATAGTCCTCATAGGCCCTACCGGCGTTGGAAAAACAGAACTTAGTCTCCGGTTGGCGGAACACTTCCACACGTGTATTGTTTCTGCTGACTCAAGACAACTCTATGCCGATTTAAAGATAGGTACAGCAGCTCCTACCTCAGATCAACTCAATCGTGTACCTCATTATCTGGTAGGCACTTTAAAACTGACTGATTATTACAGTGCCGCCCGTTATGAAGAAGAAGCATTAGCCACACTCGACAATCTATTCCGCCAATATGATACTGTCATCCTTACCGGAGGCTCTATGATGTACATAGACGCTATCTGTAAAGGTATTGACGACATCCCCACTGTAGATACAGAAACCCGCGAACTGATGTTACAGAGGTATGAAACAGAAGGGCTCGAAAAGCTCTGTGCTGAACTAAAACTATTAGACCCCGAATATTACAGGATAGTAGACCTAAAGAATCCTAAACGCGTGATTCATGCGCTCGAGATCTGTTACATGACAGGGAAAACCTATACATCTTTTCGTACGCAACAAAAAAAACAACGTCCTTTTCGCATTATCAAGATAGGACTAACCCGTGACCGTGCCGAACTTTACGACCGTATCAACCGCAGGGTAGATATCATGATAGAAGAAGGATTGCTTGAAGAAGCCCGAAGCGTATATCCCTACCGTACTCTCAACTCACTCAACACCGTGGGATACAAAGAAATGTTCAATTATCTGGATGGTACCTGGGAACTACCTTTTGCCATCGAAAAGATAAAACAAAATTCGCGTATCTACTCACGCAAACAAATGACATGGTTCAAGCGGGACGAAGAGATACAATGGTTTCACCCTGAACAGGAAACTGAAATACTGGATTATATCAACACAAAAATACAATAAGAAACAAGTATTCAAAAAGATTCTTAGATTCCTTTTTAACACAGACTTAAATACATTTATTATGAAGAGATTAATACTTCTTTGTCTCAGTATCCTCTTGCTTTTCACCGTTCATGCACAAAATAAAGAACAGCAACAGTATGATTCCATCATGACTATCATGAAAGACAAATCTATTCCTCTGTTAGAACGATATTACATGACCGGAGATATAGAGTACCTTTCGCGTGAGCATCAGATTGAAATAATGAAACAGCTAATTCCGGAAGCAAAAAATCTGGAAGATAAAGCTGTTGTAACGCGTTTATATTCCATTATCTCTCTCTTCAGAACCCAGTTGAGTCATATGGAAATCGCTAAAAATTATCTGGACAGTGCATTTATTTATGACGGAAAATTCGCCAACAATAATATCTCCGGCATGATGCATTTTGTTGCAGGTAATTATTATATGGCACAAACAGATTTTGTAGAAGCTCAAAAGAATTATTATAAGGCTGCTGAATATTTTAATAAGAATGAGCAAAAGCCAAGTATCCTGACAGATGTATATTATGATTTGTCTACAATCTACATCCTGTGGAGAGATGAAAAAGGATTAGCCGAATTGATGAAAGATATGGAGCACTCTCCTGTTGATTTCCCCTTTCAGCATATTTTAAAACTAACTGTACAATCACAGTATTATTATGCGCATTACATAAACACGGAAAACACAGCTTATTTAGATTCTGCTGCTATCTACAACAATCTGGCATTCGATATTTACAACACAACAGATAATCCGTACGATGTAGGATACCAAATTGCCGATAATTATCTCTCGCAAGCACTTATTTATTGTTTGCAAGGGAAAATAGCAGAAGCACAAAAATGTTTAGCCACAGGACAAAAGCTTATAAATCCAAAGTTATTAGATTCAGACGCCCGGATCCTTTTTATTTCGGGGACTATCTCTTTCTATCTAAAAGATTATCCAAAGGCAGAAAAGAACTTATTGGCAGGATTACAAAAATTAGAGACGCTGAGTGAAGAGAAGAAAATTAATTATGATGAATCCATCAGTTCTTCCTATCAAATATTAGCTCAAATATATGAGGAACAGAAACTTTATGATAAAGCACTGGCAGCAGAGCGTAAATCCATTGATTATGCCACTCGTTTAAACGATAAAAATAATCGCAAAGAAATAAACACACTGCGTGTGAAGTATAATTTGGATCAAGCTGAACGTAGTGTGAAACAGCTTTCAGTACTCAATGAACAAAGAAAACGTGTCAACCTGCTTGCAATAGGAATGATAATACTGGCATTAATCACTATTATCCTGTTAGTGATTCGTCATCGTTCACGTCAAAAGATGAATGCTCATTTATTGCAAATTGCAGAACTAAAACAACAGGAAGCAGATTTAATGATCGAACTCCAAAAATCCAAACTGGAAGAAAAAGAAAACGAGTTTCAAACCATTCTCAATGAATCCAAACAACGTCATGTACAATCTTATCTTGAAGGTCTGGAGGCAGAACGGGAACGACTGGCAACCGAACTTCACGATGATGTATGTAACAATCTTATGGCGCTTGAAATACAAATACGGGCACAGTATAAAGAGCAAGAGGGTGCAACACCAACGATAGTAGAGACGCTGACAGAAATTCGCAATCGGGTCCGTACAGTTTCACATGAACTGATGCCTCCCACATTTCAATATGCAACACTGGACGAAATGCTGGAAGATTTCATAACTCACCTCAATCTGCCTGAAAAAACAAAAGCTGAGTACCGATCAACTCCGGGCACGGATTGGAACAATATCCCTTCAGAGATTGGTTTTGAATTCTACAGAATAACCCAGGAAGCTATTAACAATGCAATAAAATACGCTTCGGCCCACAAAATATCAGTAGAACTGAAACTTGAAGATCATCAACTCTCTATTACAATAGAAGATGACGGTAAAGGATTCGATACTGAAAAGAAAACAAAAGGAATCGGGTTGCATACCATAGCACAGCGTATCCAATCTATCAAGGGTACGTTTGAATTGACATCTCACACAGGCGTCGGTACGAAGATAGTAGCAAAAATCTCGCTTGCATAGATACAATACAGTTTTTCTCCATCTCAAATTTATCAGTCTGTGACTTAAATTCATAAGTCACAGACTGATAAATGAAAAAAAATCAGTAGCTTTGCTATCTCAATACGTTTAATCAAAAACCTGCAAATATGAAAAAAGGTCTGAAAATTACAGCAATCACATTAGGAGTACTCCTGCTGCTGATGCTTATTCTTCCTTTTGCTTTCCGCGGTAAGATAGAAAGCATAGTAAAAACAGAAGGAAATAAAATGCTTAATGCACAGTTTGATTTCCGTAGTCTGGATATTAGTCTGTTTCGTAATTTCCCCAAGGCATCAGTTACTCTTAATGATTTCTGGTTGCGCGGTGTTGGTGAATTTGAAAAAGACACTCTCGTACAAGCGGGTGAAGTAACAGCCGCTATCAACCTTTTCTCTCTTTTCGGAGATAGCGGTTATGACATTTCTAAAGTACAGATAACAGACACCCGGCTACACGCCATTGTACTTGCAGATGGCCGGCCCAATTGGGACGTAATGAAGCCCGATAGTACAGTTACCGATACCGCAGAAGAGCCAAGCAGTTCTCCGTTTAAGATACAACTTCAACAGTTTGTCATCAAAAATATGAATCTCATATACGATGACCGTCAGGCAAATATGTATGCAGATATCCGTAATCTGAATGCACTTTGCTCCGGAGACCTGGGAAGCGATCGTACAACCTTACAATTGGAAGCAGAAACGGAAGCGCTTACCTATAAGATGAACGGCATCCCCTTCCTTTCTAATGCCAATATTTATGCGAAAATGGATGTAGATGCCGATCTTGCCAACAATAAATATACATTGAAAGAGAATGAATTCCGGTTGAATGCCATCAAAGCAGGTATCGATGGTTGGGTAGCCCTGAAAGATCCTGCCATAGATATGGACCTTAAACTGAACACCAACGAAGTAGGGTTCAAAGAAATTCTATCTCTGATCCCTGCCATTTATGCCAAAGATTTTGAAGGCTTAAAGACAGAGGGTATTGCCACACTTTCTGCCGACATAAAAGGTACGATGGCAGGTGACAGCATTGTACCCCAGTTCAATGTAGCAATGACAGTGAAAGACGCCATGTTCCGTTATCCTTCTCTCCCGGCAGGTGTAGATCAGATTAACATCAATGCAGAAATTAAAAATCCGGGAGGAGCTATTGACCTCACCACAGTGAGTATTCGCCCGTTTAGTTTCCGACTTGCCGGAAACCCATTCAGTGTGACAGCCGAGATAAAAACACCGATCAGTGATCCGGACTTTCATGCTGAAGCAAAAGGAGTACTCAATCTGGGCATGATCAAACAGGTATACCCATTGGAGGATATGGAACTAAACGGTACTATCAATGCAGACATGCAGCTCGCCGGAAAAATGTCGTACATCGAAAAAGAACAGTATGAACGTGTACAGGCTTCCGGAACAATCGGACTCACCTCAATGAAACTGAAGATGAAGGATATGCCGGATATAGATATCCACAAGTCACTCTTTACTTTCACTCCCAAGTACCTGCAACTAAGCGAAACAACTGTCAATATCGGTAAGAACGATCTGACTGCTGATAGCCGTTTTGAAAACTATCTGGGTTACGCACTGAAAGGAACAACATTGAAAGGGACGCTCAATATCCGCTCCAATCATCTTAACCTGAATGATTTCATGACAGCCACAGCAGATACCGTTACACAGGTGACAACTGCTCCGGCAGATAGTATAAGTGGTATCATTGAAGTGCCCCGTAATATTGATTTCCAAATGGATGCCAATCTGAAAGAGGTACTGTTTGATAAGATGGCTTTCACTAATATGAACGGAAAGTTGGTCGTTAAAGACGGGAAAGTGGATATGAAGAATCTTTCTATGAACACGATGGGTGGCAATGTGGTTATGAACGGCTATTACTCTACGGCTGATGTTAAAAAGCCGGAGATGAATGCAGGATTCAAACTCAATGGATTGAGCTTTGCCCAGACATACAAAGAGCTTGATATGGTGCAACAACTCGCACCTATCTTCGAAAATCTAAAAGGAAACTTCTCCGGTAGTATGAAGGTACAAACCATCCTGGATGCCGCTATGAGTCCTGTACTCGAAACAATGCAGGGTAACGGAAGCCTTTCTACCAAAGACCTCAGTCTGAGCGGAGTAAAGGTGATTGACCAAATAGCCGAAGCCGTGAATAAACCGGATTTGAAGGAGATGAAGGTTAAAGATATGACGTTGGATTTCACCATCAAAGACGGACGAGTGGCAACACAGCCATTTGACATCAAACTGGGCGACTATGTAATGAACCTCTCCGGAAGTACAGGATTGGATCAGACAATAGACTATTCTGGTAAAATCAAACTGCCCGCTTCTGCAGGTGACCTTGCCAAGTTAACAACACTCGACCTGAAAATCGGAGGATCGTTTACTTCACCCAAAGTGTCTATTGACACTAAGAGTATGGCAAACCAGGCGGTAGAAGCCGTAGCTGATAAAGCAATCAGTGAGTTAGGAAAGAAATTGGGACTGGACTCTGCCGCTACAAATAATAAAGAGGACCTGAAAGAGGCAGTAAAAGAAAAAGCTGCTGAAAAAGCACTGGACTTTTTAAAGAAAAAACTAAAATAGTGGTTAGTGATTAGTGATTAGTGGTTAGTGATTAGTGATTAGTGATTAGTGCCATGCGGTGTAGTGACATAACTCACTAATCACCATTGATTCTTCCACTATTCACTTATCACTAATCACTAACCACTTATCACTAACCACTTATCACTAACCACTAACCACTACTTATCATGCTTCTGAAACTTTACGAAAAGAATAATAATCCACAGGACCTGCAACAGGTGGTGGATATTTTGAATGATGGCGGCCTCATCATCTATCCTACCGATACGATGTATGCAATTGGTTGTCATGGATTGAAAGAGCGTGCCATTGAACGTATTTGCCGTATCAAAGAGATTGATCCGCGTAAGAATAATCTTTCTATTATCTGTTATGATCTGAGCAGTATCAGTGAATACGCGAAAGTTGATAATAATACGTTCAAACTGATGAAACGTAATTTGCCCGGACCATTCACCTTTATTCTGAACGGAACAAACCGGCTTCCCAAGATCTTTCGAAACAGGAAAGAAGTAGGTATCCGTATGCCGGATAACAATATCATTCGTGAGATAGCCCGCTTGCTTGATGCACCGATTATGACAACGACTCTACCGCACGAAGCACATGAAGACCTGGAATATGCAACAGATCCGGAACTGATAGATGAAAAGTTCGGAGAGATAGTAGACCTCGTGATTGACGGAGGAATAGGAGGAATAGAACCGTCAACAGTAGTTAGTTGTACAGAAGGAAGTCCAGAAATAATCCGGCAGGCCAAAGGAATACTGGAAGAGAATTAAAGCTGGAATACTAAAAATTAAAGCTGCGCAGTGGATAAATAATTCCTACTGCGCAGCTTTTAATTTTTAACTTCTAAATCTTATTTAATCAAAGATTTTGCATCCAGATGATCGGCTTCGATATCTTTAAAGTAGCGATATGTTCCTACTTTCAGTTCTTCTGTAGCAGCATCGTCACAAACGATGATACCTTTCTCATGCATCTGTAATGCACTGATTGTCCACATCTGAGTGATAGCTCCCTCTACTGCGTGATACAACGCACGAGCTTTGTTATGACCATTCACGATAATCATTACTTCTTTTGCAGACAATACAGTCCCTACACCTACCGTCAAAGCAGTCTTAGGCACTTTATTGATATCGTTGTCAAAGAAGCGTGAATTAGCAATGATTGTATCTGTAGTCAACGTTTTCTGACGGGTACGTGAAGTCAGTGATGATCCCGGCTCATTGAATGCAATGTGTCCATCCGGTCCGATACCACCCATAAAAAGATCTATACCACCATATGACTTTATTTTCTCTTCATAACGGGCACATTCAGCATCCAGGTCAGCAGCGTTTCCATTAAGGATATTCGTGTTTTCCGGTTTGATATCAATATGACTGAAGAAATTATTCCACATGAAAGAGTAGTAACTTTCCGGATGTTCTTTCGGCAATCCTACATATTCGTCCATATTGAAAGTGACTACATTCTCAAAAGAAACAATACCTTTCTTATTCAAATCAATAAGTCCTTTGTACATACCCAGAGGAGAAGAACCTGTAGGACATCCCAATACGAATGGTTTCTCTGCTGTAGGATTGGCTGCCTTAATTTTAGCGGCAACATAATGTGCTGCCCATGAAGAAACGGACTGATAGTCCGGCTGAATAATTAATCTCATAAGTTTATATTTTTAATCGGTTAGTAATAATGTTATAGGGTTATGGAGTTACAGGATTGCAGGGTGGTAAATAGACAGAAGGGTTAAATTGCTAATTTATAACTCTACAACTCCATAACCTTATAGCCTTACAACTTTATAACTCTATAATTCCTCCCTTAGTTCTTCTTTAAACGTTCCGCCATTGCCCGTGCCAGATTTTCACACTGCGCGTAGGTAATGTCTCTCATTGCCTGTTTCATCTCTACCGGATCTCCCACTACTTCAAACTTGCTCTTTTCAGCAAATTCAGCCATACGCTTCACGGCAGCACCTGCCCAGGTAAAAGAACCAAACAGACCAAGATAACGCCCTTTCAGCTCGCGTATCAATATCTTCGAAAGTAAAGACTCTATTTCCGGGAATATCTGGTTACTATATGTCGGTGAACCAATGATTAATCCTTTATATTTAAAGATATCTGCCAGAATATAAGACGCATTGGTCTTGCTTACGTTATGCATCACGATATTTTTAATACCTTGTGCCGATAGTTCCGCAGCAATAGCTTCGGCCATTTGCTCGGTATTGCCGTACATACTTCCATAGGCAATGACCACACCCTCATCGGCATCATAACGACTCAGCTTATCATAAACACCTATTACCTTCGGAATGTTATCAGTCCACACCGGACCATGAGTAGAGCAAATTACAGAGATAGGCAGTCCGCCCAGTTTTTGCAAAGCCTTTTGTACGGGGTTACCATATTTTCCCACTATATTAGAATAGTAACGCACCATTTCATCCCAATAATGATCCGTATTAATACGGGTATCAAGGAAGCCACCGTCCAAGGTACCAAAGCAACCAAATCCATCTCCGGAGAAAAGAATACCATCTGTTTCGTCAAAAGTCATCATTGTCTCCGGCCAATGCACCATTGGAGTGAGATAAAAACGAAGTTTGTGTTTTCCAAGCGCAAGGAAGTCACCATCTTTCACCAGATATTGTTCACCTGTTACCCCATAGAAGCCCTCAATCATTCCGAAGGTTTGCTTATTGCCTACAATTACGATATCAGGATAATGTTGTTTGATCAGCCGGATGGAGCCCGAATGATCCGGTTCCATATGATTTATAATTAAGTAGTTAATAGGACGGTCACCAATTACTTGCTTTATTTTATGAAGAAAAACCTCAAAATAGCAGATATCTACTGTATCGACCAAAGCTACCATTTCATCATCAATCAGATAAGAGTTATATGAAACTCCGTATGGCAGCGGCCACATCCCCTCAAAGAGATGTTTGTTACGGTCGTTTACTCCTACATAGTGGACGTTTCCTTTAATTCTTGTTTTCTGTTCCATCTTAAAATTAATGTTTAATGATTAACGATTAATGATTAATGTTTAATGATTAATGTTTAATGATCAATGTTTAATGATCAATGGGCTGTACTATTATGTACATGGCATTGATCATCAAACATTAATCATTATTTATCGATCATTATTCATTCTGTCCTGCAAAGATACTTTTTTTTTCGTAACTCCGTATCTCTTGCCTTGATATGCCCCCCTTTCTTTCATTCTTTTTTGAACTCGGGCTGTAAATTCATAATTTTTTAATCCCCAGTCGGGAGCTATTAGTAATTCACGGGGAGATTGTGAGACGAAGCGCTCTATGACAAGATCGGGACGCAGATGTTCTACATAATCTATTACAAGATCTATATATTCGTTCACATCATTAAAAAGGTGGAAATCAGAAGGGTTTTGTTCATATTCGTGAGCCATACGCGTACCACGGATCAACTGTAGCTGATGCATTTTCAAAGTGGTAAGCGGTAATTCCGAAAGCACGCCGGCTTGCGCCACAATAGCATCATGAGACTCTCCCGGGAGTCCTAAAATCACATGCCCGCCAGTAAGAATACCACAACCGGCTGTACGTTGTACCGCCTCCACAGTAGTGGCATAAGTATGCCCCCGGTTGATGCGCCTCAGCGTTTCATCACAAGTAGTTTCAATGCCGTACTCCACAAGAAGAAAAGTCTGGCGGTTGAGTGTTTCAAGATAACGAAGAAGATCCTCCGGCATACAATCCGGACGAGTGCCGATGACAAGTCCTACCACCCCGTCAACACTCAGTGCCTCTTCATATTTCCGCTTTAAACTTTCGAGTCCGGCATAAGTGTTGGTGTATGCTTGGAAATAGGCAAGGTATTTCATCGAAGGATATTTATGGGCAAAGAACTGTTTCCCCTCTTCTAACTGTACGGAAACCGTTTTTTCGGTCCGGCAGTATTCCGGATTAAACGTTTGATTGTTGCAATACGTGCAACCTCCCTGCCCCTTGGTTCCATCCCGATTGGGGCAGGTAAAACCGGCATTCAGGGATATTTTCTGTACTTTATAAGGGAAATAACGCCTCAGAAACTGCGGAAATTCGTTGTATAAAGGTTGCTCAGTCATATGCTTCGTTGCTTAGAGAGAACAAACATAAGAAAATCCAGGGAATACTACAAGTCTAATCGTGTTTTCAGCAGCTTATAACCGGAAAGGCTCACCCGGAGTTTATCTCCGTTCTTTAGCAGCAATCTGTAAGTCTCTTTCCCGAAAAGTTCTACACGTAGTATTTGCGTCACGTTTACGATGGTAGATCGATGTACCCGTACGAATTGGGTTGCAGGCAGATGTTTTTCAAGATACTTCATTGTCAGCTCCTTTACGAACTGCCCTTCAGGAGTAAATAATGTGACATAATCTCCACACGCCTGAACATAAATTAAGTCATTCGTTGCAACCAGATGAATACGCGCTCCATCCTTTACTGTGATGCGATCCAGATACTCTTCCACTGATTGAGAAGAAGTGTCCGCAGCTTCTTCTTCATTTTGCCGGTCTTCAACTTCCGCTATTTCCTCGGCAGGAAGACGAAGTGCCTGCAAGGAGTAATATTTGTACCACATCATTACATTCGTCCAGCACAATGCACCAACCAGTACCCGGAACGGCAGAGTATCGGCAAAAGGCAAATAAGAACTTCCGGCCATCGTCTCGATCCATCCCTGCAAAGCAAATCCGCCAGCCAGCCAAAAGAGTATCGCCAATACTGATACTATTATTTCTGTTTGCACCGATGATACAAAACCGATAACAAACCATGATAAATAAGCCAAGCCACAAAACAGTCCTACTGAAACCGCTCCGTCCACAAGTGCAGACAATAAGCCAACACCGGCATAAGCTGTCAACAGCCATGCCTGTACCCCTATTGCAACTAATACCATCAATAAAACAGGTATCCATCGTCGGGAAGATTCCATTATAGGATGTGCTTGCATCTTCGTTTATCAGCCTTTAATTTCTACTCCTCCGAAAGAGACATTTCCCATTACTACAAGGCTGCGGCTTTGGTCTATATTTACTCCCGGAATACGTTTATCTTCGCAACCTCCCAGAAAAGCATTGGCTTGTAAATCAACCCGCCAGTCGAGAGGCACATAAATTTCTATCCCACCAAAATTACATTCTACTTCAATGTAGGTTTCCCCTTCGGATATATTCGTACGCCGCAAGTCGAGCACAGTCCCACCAAAAGTATTACGGATCGTTGCCCCCTTGAATACCTCATCAAGCACTACCTGCTTTACGCCTCCGAATACATTGTCCGAGCGCACAAAACCATCGGCCGAACTAGTCTGCTTATTACCAAAAGTCTGTTCGCCCCGCGTTTTCCACTCTTTATGACGATTGGGACGATAAAAGAAGAAGATGCCCAAACATACCAATACAACAGGCCAAAGCACTGCACTCGCATTGACGGGCATCCAGGGCAACCACCCCAGACGGGGCATAATGAAACAAAGACCAACCACAAACAAGATCAATCCGGTGAACATCTGACGGCGAAGAATCGAATAGGCACCCAACACAATCAAAAGCATCGGCCAGGATACAACGATACGAAATAAATCATTGGGAATAAATCCCAGATTACGACCCAACAGCATAATTCCGGAGACTATAAAAATGCTGGCCACCAATTGCCTGCCCGTCAATCCCGAAGGAGATGTAGATTTCTTTTCCATAATTCTATTTTCTATTTTAATTCGATGATACGTTTTCGAGCTTTACTATTTGATGTTGCAAAGATAAACTGTTCAGGGACTTTCGGGAACACTTTACCGTTTATTTCCGTCCCAAAATCGATGAATACAGGAGTATATCCGGCGAAACAGGGAAATAAAGAAAGAAATCTGCTCCTCGTTCAGCCAATCTGTTAGGGGAGAATGACAAGATTCACTCGTTCCGGCATACATTCAGCGACGTTCGTTGGTTAGGTCACCGGTGAAGATTCCCTCTCTCACCGGGGAACATTGTTTTAGATGTACATGTAAAGCTACTCCACATGCACATGTCGTACTGCTCCACATGTACATGTCGTACTGCTTTACATGTACATCTAAAACAAAGAAGCACTACGACCTTCAATACATTCGATTACAACTAACCGGACGAAACCTCTAACAGAACACCAATATGCCTTACTATAATAAAATCTGTAAAAGGGAATTAATAAAGATAACGAGTACTGGCGAACGATAGATAAAAAAGTATCCTTTCTTTGACGAATTTCAGTTTATTACTAACTTTGCAGGAATAAGAAGCAAAAACTAAGAAATAATGAAAAAGATAACCCTTACCCTTCTACTTTTCCTTGCTTGCGTGGCAGGTATGGCACAAGGTAGTAAAAAACTCGACCTGAAGGATATAACTTCCGGTAAATATCGTCCGGCAAGCATTCGGAACGTAGTCCCAATGCCCAACGGTGAGCACTACACACAGATGAATGACGAAGGTACCCAAATCACCAAATACTCTTTCAAAACAGGAGAACCTGTAGAAGTAATCTTCGACGTGGCCAAAGCCCGCGAGTGTGATTTCAAACACTTTGACAGTTATCAGTTTTCTCCGGATGGGTCCAAACTGCTTATCGCAACTGAAACAACGCCCATTTACAGGCGTTCATATACAGCCGTACATTACTTATATCCCTTGAAACGTAATGATAAAGGGGTAACGACAAACAACATTATTGAACGGCTTTCTGACGGGGGCCCTCAACAAGCCCCCGTTTTTTCTCCTGATGGAACAATGATTGCTTTTGTACGGGATAACAACATCTTTCTGGTAAAAACACTCTATGGAAACAGTGAGAGCCAGGTGACGGAAGACGGCAAACAGAATGCAGTACTCAATGGCATTCCCGACTGGGTATATGAAGAAGAGTTCGGATTTAACCGGGCACTCGAATTCAGTGCCGACAACTCAATGCTGGCTTTTATCCGTTTTGATGAAACGGAAGTTCCTTCGTACCAGTTCCCACTCTTTGCCGGAGAATCACCGCGCATCAACGGGCTGGAAGATTATCCGGGAGAATACACTTACAAATATCCGAAAGCCGGATATCCGAACTCCAAGGTAGAAGTACGTACTTTCGATATCAAATCAAAAGTAACCCGCACGATGAAGTTGCCATTGGATGCCGACGGATACATCCCTCGTATCCGTTTCACGCAAGACCCTAACAAGCTTGCCATCATGACGCTGAACCGTCATCAGAATCGTTTCGACATGTACTTTGCCGATCCGCGTTCAACTGTTTGCAAACTGGCATTGCGCGATGAATCACCCTATTATATCAGCGAAAACGTATTCGACAATATTCAGTTCTACCCCGAAAACTTCAGTTTCCTCAGCGATAAAGACGGATACCCGCACCTCTATTGGTACAGCATGGGAGGGAACTTGGTAAAGCAAGTGACTAAAGGTGCTCATGAAGTAGAATCGTTTCTGGGATATGACGAGGCCGATGGTAGTTTCTACTTCATCAGCAACGAAGAAAGCCCTATGCAACAAGCTGTTTACAAAATAGACCGTAAAGGTAAAAAGACCAAGCTGTCTCAAAAAGCAGGTATGAACAGTGCTTTGTTCAGCCCCACAATGAAATACTACATCAATACATACACCAACCTTGACACTCCGGCTGTTATCACCTTGAATGACAACGAAGGTAAGACGCTGAAAACATTGGAAGCCAACAATGCACTTAAACAAAAACTGGCACAAGTAGCACTTCCCAAGAAAGAATTCTTCAAGTTTAAGACTTCCCAAGGAGTAGAATTAAACGGCTGGATGATGAAACCGGCAGACTTCTCTGCATCCAAAAAGTATCCGGTACTAATGTATCAGTACAGCGGTCCGGGATCACAACAGGTGTTGGATAACTTCGCCATCAGCTGGGAAACCTATATGGCAAGTTTAGGTTACATCGTTGCTTGTGTAGATGGACGTGGTACCGGTGGACGTGGTACAGAATTTCAAAAAAGTACTTACCTGAACCTGGGTGTAAAAGAGGCCAAAGATCAGGTGGAAGCAGCCAAATATCTGGGTACACTCCCTTATGTGGATAAAAACCGCATTGGCATCTGGGGCTGGAGTTACGGCGGATACATGGCAATAATGAGTATGAGCGAAGGAACTCCGGTATTCAAAGCAGGGGTAGCTGTGGCTGCACCAACCGACTGGAAATTCTATGATACCATCTATACAGAACGCTTTATGCGCACGCCAAAGGAAAACGCAGAAGGATACAAAGCTGCATCTGCTTTTACACGTGCCGATAAACTACACGGTAATCTCCTATTGGTACATGGTATGGCAGATGATAATGTTCATTTCCAGAATTGTGCCGAATATGCCGAACATCTGGTACAACTGGATAAACAATTCGACATGCAGGTCTACACCAATCGTAATCATGGTATTTATGGTGGCAATACCCGCCAACACTTGTACACGAAACTGACCAATTTCTTTTTAAATAACCTATAAAGTAATGAATTATGAGGGTGTCAAAAGCCGGATCAAGCTATCAATATGTAACTTTAGAAACACAGATTAACGCAGATCAGCGCAGATTTAACTTAATCTTTGCGTAAATTAGCGTTAATCCGCGTTCTAATAATGGCTGATTTTACTCTTGACACACCTTCCTAATTCATAAATCATAACTCTCAAACCATAAATCATACATCCAATGAGAAAGCCCGAATGGCTGAAGATAAATATCGGTGCCAATGCACGTTACACAGAAACAAAGCGTATTGTAGAAAGTCACTGTTTGCACACCATTTGTAGCAGTGGCCGTTGTCCGAACATGGGAGAATGCTGGGGAAAAGGTACAGCTACTTTTATGATAGCCGGTGACATCTGCACCCGTAGTTGTAAGTTCTGCAATACACAAACCGGTCGCCCGCTCCCGCTGGATGTCAACGAACCAACGCATGTAGCAGAATCCATCGCACTAATGAAGTTATCGCATGCCGTAGTAACCTCCGTGGATCGTGACGACCTCCCCGACCTTGGAGCTGCCCACTGGGTACGTACCATCACCGAAATAAAAAGAATAAACCCGGAAACAACTCTTGAAGTACTGATACCCGATTTTCAGGGACGGATGGAATTAATAGATCCTATTATTTCGGCGCATCCGGAAATCATTTCACACAATATGGAAACCGTACGACGTATCAGTCCGTTGGTACGCAGTGCAGCCAACTATGATACCAGCCTTAAAGTTATCCACCGGATAGCCAGTAGTAACACTACCGCAAAAAGTGGCATCATGGCAGGGTTGGGAGAAACTCCGGCAGAAGTAGAAGAACTCATGGATGACCTTTTGGCGGCCGGATGTAAAATTCTCACCATCGGACAATACCTGCAACCCAGCCATCGGCACTATCCGGTAGCAGAATACGTCACTCCCGAACAATTTGCCGCATATAAGAAAATCGGACTGGAGAAAGGCTTTGAGCAGGTAGAAAGCGCTCCGCTCGTACGTTCTTCCTATCATGCGGAAAAACATGTGAGCAAATTTTAACTTTCAACCCTCAACTTTAAGCCATATTAGTTTGTTTTATAGGAAACAGACAAAATGTATACTAAAATGAGTCATAAAGGAATATTGTCTTCCGCATTTAACATGTCATTGGGATACATCCCCGTTATCATTTCCATAGTTTTATGCGAATTTATAACGCAAGACACTGCAATCTATATCGGAACAGGTATCGGATTACTTTATTCGTATTGTTCAATGCATCGTAAGGGAGTGCGGATTCCTAACTTTATCCTTTACATTTCTACAGCCACCCTGGTATTACTAACCATAGCAGCGTTAATTCCAGGTGACTATGTTCCTCCCGGCGCTCTGCCAATGACAGTGGAGGTAAGCATTCTTATCCCGATGCTGATTCTTTACCTGCATAAAAAAAGATTCATCAATTATTTCTTGAAAAAGAAAGAGATTTGTTCCAAACGTCTGTTTGCCCAAGGTGCAGAATCAGCCATTGTATCTGCACACATCGTATTGATACTGGGAGTGTTACACTTTATCGCCATTAGTCTGGGAATATTTTTCGTACACCCTCTTGAAAATCCGGCAAAGTGGATCATATTCAATCTCCTTCCTCCCGCCATTTTTGTTTTGGCTATTATCTTCAACCAGATCAGCATCCATTACTTCAATAAGTTGATGGCGCATACCGAATACGTACCCATTGTCAATACTCAGGGAGATGTGATAGGGAAGAGTCCGGCGCTGGAAGCTCTTAATAATAAAAATAGCTATATCAATCCGGTGATACGTATCGCAGTGGCCTCGCACGGAAAACTATTTCTTTGTGAACGCCCTCAAACAGCTACGTTGGATAGAGGTAAAATGGATATTCCAATGGAATGTTACCTCGGCTTCGGAGAATCACTTGCCGAAGGTTGTCGAAGAATTTTACACAATACCTTTCCTGGTATCAACGGATTGAAACCGACATTCAGCATCATGTATCACTTTGAAAATGCCGTGACCAACAGGCTCGTCTATCTTTTTGTTCTTGATATAGAAGATGACTCTATCCTTTGCAATCCGCAATTTAAAGGTGGAAAGCTTTGGCAGTTCCAGCAGATAGAACAAAATTTAGAACGTAACTTCTTCAGTAAATGCTTTGAAGAAGAGTACGAACACTTGAAAGATATTATTGGTATAAGAGAAAAATACAGGGAATTTTAGATAGTTCGGGAACCTTTCCTTTCCATTCTTTCACTGTTTTAGTGCGAATGTATTCGCCTTCACAAGTTATATTGGCAGCAATGCAAAGCCGGGTCTGCGGACGACAGTTCTGCAAAATATCTTCAACCATTTTGTTATTGCGATAAGGCGTCTCAATAAAAAGCTGCGTCTGGTGCTCAGCATAGACACGTTGCTCAAGCATCTTTATTTTCTTTACGCGTTCGGTTGGTTCGATAGGTAAATAGCCATGGAATGCAAAACTTTGTCCATTAAAACCAGAAGCCATCACAGAAAGTATAATCGAGGAAGGTCCTACCAACGGAACTACTTTCAGATTCTTGCGCTGAGCAATGGCAACAACATCCGCCCCCGGATCTGCGACAGCCGGACAACCAGCTTCCGAAATCACTCCCATAGAAGCTCCCCCAATCAACGGTTTCAGATAGCCGGAAATGTCTTCAGGAGAAGTATGCTTATTCAACGTATAAAATGTCAGAGTATCAATATCAATCTCCCGGTCTACTTTCTTCAGAAAGCGACGCGCCGAACGAATATCTTCAACGATAAAATGACGGATATCAAGAATGATTTCTTTATTATAAGAAGGCAATACGGACTCGATAGTAGTATCACCCAAAGTTACAGGAATGAGATAAAGAGCAGTTTCCATGAGAAATAATGAATTAAATAATGTGCCAATATGCTAATATGCCAATGTGCCAATTGGCTGCGCTATATTTAACGAAGATATGCCGAATGGTAATTGGCACATTGGCATATTGGCACATTATTCTATTATTTATAACCTGATTCTTGTAGCATACGATGATAGTCAGTAGTCTCCAGCAATTGCTGTAAGCTGACATCTTTATGCTTTTTCATATACGAAGAAACAATACATGTACCCATCCAGGTACCAATCAATGCCGGAGCATTCTCACCAAAGAAGGCAGTAAACGGTGCAGGTTTCATATACTTACGCACTATCATCGGATCACGTGCATAGAGATGCTGATTTGCCAGCATATACTCCCATACATTCCTTTCGTTCTCCTTGCACCACTTTTCTTCTGCATCGCCATAGCCCATAGCCTCACCTGTAGAACGATATCCCAGTATTTTTTGCACTGCATAATTTATCTTACCAGAATGCAACATCATATCGAGCAGACAACTTCCTTCCTGAAAAGGAAAAGGATACTTACTCATCAGATAGAATACAAAACAATCGGGCACAATGCGGTCAGGTCGCATAGAACGGCACTGATAATCGTAATAAAAACGTTTATATAAAGGATAATCCTCCCCCATATACTTATCCAGACTAATGCCAAGTAAAGTATCCGAAAGAACTACCGATTCATTGAATGCCGAAATTTGTGAATAGACATTTGGGATTTTGATATCGGGAACCTCTTTCTTCAGTCTTTCAAAACCTTTGGTCAACCCTTTCTCTACATCTTCCAGATCAGGGAAACGAGCTTCCACATCTGCCATCAGTCGAAGCAAAGTAGTATCCGAATAAAAAGTCCGAAGCCGCAAAGAAATGGTATCATCATTAACCTGCCCCAACCCAAGAACCTCTTCAATCAAAATCTTGGTAGGCTGACGGTACTCCATATTCATTTTTTGCAGAGCGGAGAAACTATTGGAACGCACATACTCGTTCAGCAGCTTATCATAGCGAACTATGGAAATCCCATTCTCCTCATTATGCAATAGCGTATTCTCCCCCGTACCCATCCGACAGGCTACGGCGAATACACATAATATAATAAAGAGAAGAGGATTTCTTAGTCTTATCATTTTTATAACTTATAATGCTTCTTATCCGTAAATGATATTTCCTTCTTCATCTTTATACTCATCGAGTCCCTTCTCATAAGTAGCCATTGCACGAAGACTCATACCTACACTGGAGAAACCACCATCGTGATAGAGATTTTGCATAGTCACTTTACGAGTAAGATCAGAGAACATTACGATACAGTAGTCAGCACATTCATCAGCAGTAGCATTACCCAATGGAGACATACGATTAGAGAAATCGAAAAGTTTATCCATTCCCTTCACACCCGAACCTGCTGTAGTAAATGTGGGTGACTGGGAAATAGTATTTACACGCACACTATGTTCACGCCCGTAAATATAGCCAAAACTACGGGCGATAGACTCAAGCAGTGCTTTTGCATCCGCCATGTCATTATAACCATAGAATGTACGCTGAGCAGCCACATAACTCAAAGCAAGAATTGAACCATAATCTGCAATAGCGTTCAACTTTTTGGCAGCCTGAATCATTTTATGGAAAGAAACAGCTGATATATCCAACGTTTTCTCCAGCATTCCATAATCAAGATCATCATAAGTACGTTTTTTACGTACATTAGGAGACATGCCTATAGAATGAAGAACGAAATCAATCTGACCGTGCAACACATCCATAGAAGTTTTAAATACATTCTGCAAATCTTCTACACTGGTAGCATCAGCAGGGATAACTTCACAGTTCAATTTTTCGGCCAGAGCGTTTACTTCGCCCATACGTATGGCCATAGGAGTATTTGATAATGTAATAGTTGCACCTTCTTCTACGGCTTTCTCTGCTACCTTCCAGGCAATAGACTGGTCGTTCAGAGCACCGAAGATAATACCTCTTTTTCCTTTCAACAAATTGTAACTCATACCTTTTAAATAGTTAAATTAGGTTGCAAATATAGGAACTTTCTGCATAAAAACACGAGAAGTGTGCAAAGAAAAGCCGAAAATGACAAAAAATCCACCTAAACCAACAGATTGTACACATCTAACGGGATTATCGACTCTATATTTGCACCAGATAATTAAGAGGTTTTTTCATAATATTTATTTAAGGTTAGAATTAGGTTAACATGAATCTTATTATCCATTCCGGTAGATCGCTCGGGAGAGTAGTCTGCCAAAGGATAATAAACCTCTTCGGTTATCAAGTGAAGACAACCCTTAGTATTAATCCATAGAAAGATAATTTAAATGAACACATTAACGAAAAAGCTCCTGCTGTTAACAGCTATATGCCTCCCCCTCTCACAAGGGAATCGGACATGCGCTCAAGAAGGAAATGTAATTGACAACAGTATTTATAAGGATCTCCCTTTTGATATGCCTATTGTAGAGCAACCTGCATTTCCGGACTATACAATAAGCATTGTTGCATTCGGAGCTAAAAATGACGGGAAATTTCTAAACACAAAGGCCATCAATGAAGCAATTAAAGCTGTCAATGCCAAAGGCGGAGGTAAAGTTGTCATTCCGGAGGGATTGTGGCTAACGGGTCCTATCGAACTTCTGAGTAATGTAAACTTATATACAGAACGTAATGCAATGATTCTTTTCACAGATGACTTTGATGCATACCCTATAATAGAAACCTCCTTTGAAGGATTGGAAACACGGCGTTGCCAATCTCCCATCTCGGCACGCAATGCAGAAAACATAGCTATCACAGGATATGGAACATTCGACGGATCGGGAGATAGCTGGAGACCGGTTAAAAGAGACAAACTTACTGCTTCTCAATGGAGTAAGCTTGTCAAATCGGGCGGTGTAACGGACGCAGCCGAAAAGATATGGTATCCAACAGCCGGTGCATTGAAGGGTGCCTTAGCGTGTAAAGACTTCAATGTTCCCGAAGGGATAAACACTGATGAAGAATGGAATGAAATCCGTCCCTGGTTACGCCCGGTACTACTCAATATTGTAAAAAGTAAGAAAGTGTTGCTGGAAGGCGTTACATTCAAGAACTCTCCCAGCTGGTGTCTACATCCATTATCATGCGAACATATCACAATCAATAATGTAAAAGTATTCAATCCCTGGTATTCTCAGAACGGAGATGCACTTGATCTGGAATCCTGTAAGAATGCTCTTATCATCAACAGTTTGTTTGATGCCGGAGATGATGCGATCTGTATCAAATCCGGAAAAGATGAGGACGGTCGCCGCCGCGGAGAACCTTGCCAGAATGTATTAGTAAAAAACAATACAGTACTACACGGGCATGGTGGTTTCGTAGTGGGAAGTGAAATGTCCGGAGGTGTAAAAAATATATACGTAACAGATTGTACTTTCCTAGGTACAGACGTAGGTCTTCGTTTCAAAAGTACCCGTGGGCGTGGTGGAGTAGTAGAAGGAATTTACATCAATAATATTAACATGATTAACATTCCGAATGAACCATTGCTTTTCGATTTGTTCTATGGTGGTAAGGGGCCGGGAGAAGAAACAGAAGAAGAACGTGCAGCAAATACGAAAACAGATTTGCCACCCGTAACCGAAGAGACTCCTGCATTCAAAGATATCCATATTACAAATATTAATTGTAAAGGCTCCGGGCGTGCCATGTTTTTCAATGGGTTACCCGAAATGCCTATCCAGAATATAACAGTGAAAAATGTTGTAATTACAGATGCTGCCGAAGGCGCTGTTATCAGCCAGGCAGATGGCGTGACTTTAGACAACATCTACATCGAAACGCAAAGTAACGGCCCCACACTCCAAATAAAAAATGCAAAGAACATTCGGATAGATGGTAAACTACATAAGCAGGTAGGTGCTCAGGGCACCAATCTAACCCTAAAGTAAAACCACATTTACATAGATTAGATCAAAGCAGACAGTCCTTTTATCATCACTAACAGGGCTGTCTGCTTTTTTTAGCTTACATTTGCAGAGGAGTTCGCCACAGTAAAACTGAGTTTCTATTATTAACAACCAGGCAATTCTCTGTACAACTCTGTGATAAACAAACGACATTGACATTCACTCAACAATAAAACAATAAAGAAAAACATGAAAAGAAACCTTTTTACCGCTTTATTATTTCTATGTTCCTGCCCGTTAGTAGTTCTGGCACAGAGCAATGAAAAGACAATCACAGTAGAAGTGAGTAACCCCTGGAAACAGGCAAAATCTGATGAACCGGTAGTAATCAACCTAAAGGATATCAACCCCGGATTTCGCATTAAATCAGCAACAGTAATAGATGGTACTACAGAAATACCATCACAACTGGATGACCTGAATGGAGATCGCCGCGCAGATGAACTTGCATTTGTTATCGATTTGCCTGCCAAAGGTAAGAGAACACTGAAAATCACCCTGTCATCAGAAAAAAGTAATAAACAATACGAACCACGTGTATATGCAGAAATGATGGTAAGTGATAAAAAAGGAAAGCATGTTCCTGTTCATTCCGTGACTATCCCGGGTACTGCCAACATCTATAACCAGATGCACCACCATGGTCCTGCATTTGAATCGGAACTGGTAGCCTACCGTTTATACTTTGACCATAAACAAACCGTAGATATCTACGGAAAATTCAATAAAGGCTTTGAGATTAAAGAATCACAGTTTTATCCTACCGATGAACAATTGGCACGTGGTTTTGGTGATGATGTACTACGTGTAAGCGGTAGTTGCGGCGTAGGTGCACTAAAGGGTTGGAATGGAAAAAAAGCACTGCACATAGAACCTGTAAGTACACTCACAGAGAGTATCATTGCTTACGGTCCTGTCCGTACTATTGCTGAAATAAAAGTAACCGATTGGCAATATCAAGGTTCTGAATTGAATATGACTACCCGTTACACCCTCTATGCCGGGCACCGCGACATGAAAGTAGAAGCTCTTTTTGAAGAACCTCTGAAGGATGAAATATTCTGCACCGGTGTACAAGACATTGAAGGTTCCGTATCTTATTCTGATCATAAGGGGCTTATCGGTTGCTGGGGTACAGACTGGCCCGTAAATGATACTGTAAAATATGCAAAAGAAACTGTAGGGTTAGCTACTTGCATACCACAGAAATATGTAGTAAAAGAAGTGAAAGACAAACCCAACTATCTCTATACCCTAACAGCCAAAGGAGATAACCATTTCTCATATCACACCACATTTACTTCAATGAAAGAAACATTCGGCTACAAAACTCCGGAAGCATGGTTCGCCTATATTCGTGAGTGGAAAGAAGGGTTGGAACATCCTTGTGTGATCAAAATAAAGCAATAAAAACAAATATTACACCCTATTCGAACAAATATTACCCATTGCGAGAGGTAATACTTCATACTTTTGTACAGTAATAAACAAAGAACATTATTGTATAACTTAAAAATTATTATTATGAAGAAACAATTACTTCTCGCAATGGCTTTCGTAGCTGGCGTATTTACAGCGAATGCACAAGGAACTTATTCTGTAGGAGAACAATTCTTAGATACTGATGGCAATCTTACGGTATCTTCTATTAGTAGCGCCGATTTAGGTAGTATAACGTCTGTACCGGGTGTTACATTAACATTTGGAACCAATACTTATACTATAAAGAAACATGATAATCCATTTAATGAAGTATTCACTGCTCGTTTTGAAGGAGGTAATAATCCTGTCATAGCAGATGGAACAGGATGTCTTTACAAATTCGAGGTAAGTGAAGACGGAGAACTCGATTTAGCATATCAATTAGGTAATGCCAAGAAGATGTATGTTCTTGACAACGGAACAGACCTAACGGAAAATGTAATGGCTGGCTTTCCTTATGAAGTTGCAGAAAAAGTTACAGAAGGAAAAACGATCAAAGTACAAGCTGGACATACTTATTATTTCTTTGGTGCAGGAACTAAGTTAGGATTCTATGGTTTCACATTCCGCAAAGCTACCAGTGGCACAGGTATTTCAGATACAGCAGTTGAAAAACAAGTAATCGCTACAGAATATTATAATGTTCTTGGTATGAGACTGAGCGAACCTGCCAAAGGTTTGAACATTATCAAAAAGATTATGGATGATGGTTCTTCAGAAACAACCAAAGTATACATGGAATAAGTTTCTATTCAAAAATATAACTGCAAGTGCCCTTACCTGTTTAAATGCAAGTAGGGGCATTTTAGTATCTAATTATTCCACATTAATGCACAATAAATCCTCCAAAGCAATCGATTATTCATCACTGCTTTCATCTGGAAGACTTATATTTGTAACCAAGAATTCTATAACATAACTAAATAATAAAAAACAATCCATGAAAAGATTAGCACAGACCTTAGGCCTCTGCCTATTAATGACAACCCCGGCCATAGCACAGAAAAGTTATGTGTCCGAAGTATGGGTTGCAGACCAGGGAAACGGAACATATAAAAATCCAATCCTTTATGCCGATTATTCCGATCCGGATGCCTGCCGTGTAGGAGATGATTTCTATATGACTTCATCCAGCTTCAACTGCCTCCCCGGCCTGCAAATTCTTCATTCAAAGGATCTTGTAAACTGGAACATCATAGGTGCTGCTGTTCCTTACGCCCTCCCTCCCATCGAAACTCCCGAACATCCGGAACATGGCAATCGTGTATGGGCACCAGCCATCCGCCATCATAACGGAGAATTCTATATCTTTTGGGGAGATCCTGATCAAGGTGCATTCATGGTGAAAGCACGTGATCCGAAAGGCCCTTGGAGCGAACCAGTACTTGTAAAAGCAGGAAAAGGTATCATCGACACTTGCCCTTTATGGGATGAAGACGGTAAGGTATACCTCGTACACGCCTATGCAGGAAGTCGTGCCGGACTAAAAAGCGTCATTGCTATCTGTGAACTGAATGCAGATGCTACCAAGGCCATCACACAGTCAAGAATTGTATTTGACGGACATGAAGCCCACGAAACCTGTGAAGGACCTAAATTCTACAAACGAGGTGATTACTATTATATATTCCATCCGGCAGGTGGTGTACCAACAGGTTGGCAGGTTGTTCTTCGTTCTAAAAATGTCTACGGTCCATATGAGTGGAAAACGGTATTAGCACAAGGTAATACTCCGGTCAATGGTCCTCATCAGGGAGCATGGGTAGATACTCCAACGGGAGAAGACTGGTTCCTGCATTTTCAGGATGTAGGTGCATACGGTCGTATCGTACATCTTCAACCGATGAAATGGATAAACGACTGGCCAGTAATCGGTAATGATACAGACGGAGATGGTTGTGGCGAACCCGTACTAACCTATAAAAAACCAAATGTCGGTAAAACCTATCCTATCTGTACACCACAAGAAAGTGACGAATTTAATGAATACACACTTTCTCCACAATGGCAATGGCATGCCAATATCAATGAAAAATGGGCATACTATGCAGGTGATCATGGGTATGTACGTCTTTATTCTTATCCGGTAGTGAATGAGTATAAAAACCTTTGGGATGTAGCCAACTTACTACTACAGAAAACTCCTTCAAATAACTTCACTGCAACAATGAAGCTGACTTTCAAGCCTACAACCAAATACAAAGGTGAACGTACCGGACTTGTAGTTATGGGTCTGGATTATGCCGGATTAATTCTTGAAAACACGGATAAAGGGCTTGTGCTCTCACAGTTAAGTTGCAAGAAAGCAGATAAAGGAACACCGGAAGAAGTAAATGAAGCTATTGATTTACAAAACAACACAGTATATCTGAGAGTTAAATTCAGCAGTGACGGTAAGAAAATCGGTAAAAGTGAAGGTGGACATGACCTTATAGTAATGTGCGACTTCAGTTATAGCACCGATGGTAAAAAATTCCAGAAATTAGGAAAACCATTCCAAGCCAGAGAGGGCAAATGGATCGGAGCTAAAATAGGAACATTCTGCACCCGTCCTGCCTTGGTAACGAATGACGGTGGCTGGGCGGATGTTGACTGGTTCCGTATCACAAAGAGATGAAACGGGAAGCTTTAGAACTATAATAACTGTTTCAAGTAAATGCATTTATGCCTCTGCAAAAAGAAACTATTGCAGGGGCATATTTGTTTTCCTACATTTGCAGAACGATTACTAAAATAAAGAGAAATGAAGAAACTTGTTATATTCGATTTAGACGGAACACTACTAAATACGATCGCCGATCTGGCAAACAGTACGAACCATGCACTTAAAAAATTGGGATATCCTATACATAAAATAGAAGAATACAACTTCATGGTAGGTAACGGAATTAACAAACTCTTTGAGCGTGCCTTACCGGAAGGAGAAAAAACAGAAGAAAATGTACTCCGTGTACGCCAGGAATTCGTACCCTATTATGACAAACACAATGCGGATGAGAGCAAACCATACCCCGGAATTGCAGCCTTATTAGAAGCACTACAGACCCAAGGGATACAGTTGGCAGTTGCGTCCAATAAATATCAGGCAGCTACAGAGAAGCTCGTAGCCCATTATTTTCCAAACATCCGGTTCGTAGCTGTACTGGGACAACGGGATGGAGTGAAAGTAAAACCGGATCCAACAATTGTGGAAGATATCTTGCGAATAGCAAACGTTGAAAAAAAAGAAGTTCTCTATGTCGGAGATTCGGGCGTAGACATGCAGACTGCCATCAACGCAGGAATCACCTCTTGTGGAGTCACCTGGGGATTTCGTCCACGTACAGAATTGGAAAGCTTTCATCCGGATTACATTATAGACAAAGCAGAAGTAGTGAAATCAATGATTAATGATTAATGATTAATGATTAGCGGTTAGTGATTAGCGGTTAGTGATTAGTGATTAGTGCTATGCAGCGTGATTATAACGCAGTCCGCTAATCACTTATCACTAATCACTAATCACTCCCTCCAGCCATTTCTCAACCAGTATGGGCCATTGATTAGTTGTCCCCGGATTATTACGTAAAGCGATACTGTGTCCTCCTTCCGGAAAAATATGCAGAGTTGTTTTCTTTACATCAGCTCGTTTCAGTGCAGTATAGTAGAAAATACTGTTGAGAGAAGAGACAGACCGATCATCAGTAGCATGTACTATAAAAGCCGGTGGAGTCTGATTTGTCACACGTTCATCACAAGAAAACTGATGCAACAATTCCGGTGACGGTTCCTTTCCCAAGAGATTATCCCGACTTCCTTTATGAGCCGTTTCCCCCATTGAAATCACAGGAGAAATAAGTATCGTAAAATTAGGACGGAAAGACTCTTTATCCAGTGCATCTCCTCCAGCCCCCCAATCTTCTGAAAATGTAGAAAGACAAGCCGAAAGATGCCCTCCTGCCGAACACCCCATTACTCCTACCTTATCGACATCAATGCCATAATCTGCCGCATGAAAACGAATGTACCTCATTGCACGTTGTGCATCTTCCAAAGGAGCCTGATAACTCACTATCACATCCGGTGATTGCGGCATACGATGATTGAGAACAAAAGCAGTAACCCCAAACGTATTGAACCATTTAGCCAACTGCCATCCACTAATCTGATAAGCCAGACGTGCATATCCTCCACCTGGAATAATTAACACGGCAGTCTTCTTATTTTCTGCTTTCGAAGGTTCAAAAACATACACTCCAGGTGTACCTACCTGATATACCCGTTCATTAGCAATACTATCTTTCACAGTAATACCTTTACTGTTTGGCATGTTATTATTCCATATAGGATAAAAAGTCTGTGCAACACCTATTTGAAACATTCCTGCCAATAACCAAAAGCATAAGCCTCTTTTCATTTCATTTATACGATTAATAAACTCAGAGTGACAAAGATAGTATAGCTTTTTTATTTCAAGGTAGAATAATTGGTACATATACTCGTAAAAAGAAACATTATTTCTACAAAAAGCTACGCAAACTCCATTAACTTTGTTTCAACATTTAATAATTGTATCATGAACCAGAAAAGCATACTACTCATTCTTACTTTATTGTACTGTCACGTAGCATCTTTCGCTCAAAAGACAAATATCAAAGACTATGTCCATATCGAGATTACTCCCGATCACGACGATTGGACATACCGTACAGGCGAACAGGCATCATTTACTATTCGAGTTATACGTGGAAACATAATGCTCAAAAACATTCCACTCACCTATGAAATAGGTCCCGAAAAACTTCCTCCTAACCAAACAGGAAGTAGCGATCTGAAGAATGGTAGCTTTAAAGTGAAAGCCGGTACAATGAAAACGCCCGGTTTCATCACTTGTCTTTGCCGTACAAAGGTAGATGGTATTATCTACTCCAACTATGTAAATATAGGATTTAGCCCAGAAAAGCTACAAGCAACCACTACACTTCCCGAAGATTTCACCAAGTTCTGGGAACGTGCCAAAGCAGAAACAGCCAGCATACCGATGGAGCCTCTAATTACTCTGTTACCCGAACAATGTACTCCGGAAATAAATGTATACCATATCCGTTTACAACACTATCAGAAAGGAAGTTATCTTTATGGTATCCTCTGTATACCTAAAAAGTCAGGTAGATACCCGGCTGTTCTCCGTGTACCGGGAGCCGGAGTAAAGAAACAACCGGCAGAAATGAAACTTGCAGAAAAAGGAATGATCACCCTTGCCATCGGTATCCATGGCATTCCGCAAACACTACCGGATAACCTGTATGCCGATCTGAGTAAAGGTGCATTAAACAACTATGCCTTCTATAATCTCGATAGTAAAGATCACTATTACTATCGTCGCGTATATACCGGCTGCATACGTGCGCTCGATTTTCTGTGTAGCCTGCCCGAATATGATGGGGAGAACTTAGGTGTCATCGGTGGAAGTCAGGGCGGTGCATTGGCAATGGTTACTGCCGGATTAGACTCCCGAATAAAGGCACTCGTAGCTTTCTATCCTGCTCTTTGTGATGTGACCGGTTATCTTCATGGGCGTGCGGGAGGATGGCCAGCCATGTTTGCCCCTCAAAATCAGGTATTGAACAATAAACCCGAAAAGATTGAAACGTCCCGTTACTATGATGTCGTCAATTTCGCACGCTTTATTCAGGCACCCGGATATTATTCGTGGGGGTATAATGACCCGACCTGTCCTCCTACTTCCACTTTCTCTGCCTACAATGTCATCACTGCTCCCAAGCAGTTGTTCATTGCTCACGATACAGGTCACTGGCGTACAAAAGAGCAGGATATAGTGACCAATAATTGGTTCTGTAAACAGCTGATTAAGTAGTACATTTCGTCTTAAAACAAAAAATACTACCCTAAAAACAAATATTGCACATCTACTAATTCACATCCTCATACTTTTGTAGCGATCAAACTAACGCTCTATATGGGTGTAACTAAGAAAAACAATCATTTTAATAAACTAAAAGTAAACATGCAAAGAATGTCTAACCAAGTGAAAAACATGCGAATCGTGCTGCTTATGTTATTTGCAGCTCTATCGCTCAGCGTTTCCGCGCAAACAATTACTCTCACGGGTAATGTGAAAGATGCGACCGGCGAACCGGTAATCGGAGCCTCCGTCGTAGAAAAAGGAAATACCACCAACGGTACTATCACTGATTTGGATGGAAACTTTAACCTTAAAGTCCCTTCAAAAGCAACATTAGTCATATCTTATATAGGTATGAAAACACAGGAAATCACTCTGAAAGGACAAAGTAAAATTGATGTAACCCTACATGACGATGCACAAGCACTGGATGAAGTAGTCGTTATCGGTTATGGTACAGTAGCCAAAAGAGATCTAACCGGTTCAGTGGCATCTGTAAGTGCAAAACAGCTTGCAGCTGTCCCCGTATCCAGTGCCTCAGAAGCATTACAAGGGAAAATGGCTGGTGTACAAATCACAACTACTGAAGGTTCTCCAGATGCAGAAGTAAGAATTCGTGTTCGTGGAGGTGGTTCGTTATCACAAGATAACTCTCCACTTTATATTGTAGACGGCTTCCCAGTATCTTCAATCTCAGACATTGCACCAACGGATATACAATCTGTTGACGTATTGAAAGATGCTTCTTCTACTGCTATTTATGGAGCTAAAGGAGCAAATGGTGTAATTATCATTACAACAAAGTCTGGTAAAGAAGGGAAAACAGAAGTAAGTTTCGGTGCATCATATGGTATCAGAAATGTGACTAAAATGGTAGATGTACTTAACCCATATGAGTTTGCTCTGTGGCAACATGAAATACAACCGACCAGTTATACTTATGGTACATACGAGGACTTGGAAATCTACAAATCAAAAAAAGGAAATGATTATCAAGAAGAACTGTTCGGTCGTACTGGTAACCAACAAAATTATAATGTTAGTATTAGTGGCGGTAACAAGGATCTAAAATACTCTGTGAGCTATGCACGCAATGACGAAAAATCAATCATGCTTGGTTCCGGATTCACTAAAGATAACTTGAATGCCAAAATCAACTCAACAATCAACAAATGGCTGAGCTTTGACTTTAACGCACGTTTCTCCTATCAAACGATAGACGGACTTGCCGGAGGTGCTGATGCTAACCAATCTAACAAAGCATATTCGGCTGTTGCACGTAGTGCTATTTTCCGACCGGTACCTGCAATTTCTGGTTCAGGTGATGATGATGACGATAATGTTGTATCCTACTATACACCTGTAGAACAAACAAATGCTACTTACAAAAAGCAGTCTCGTTTCCAACAAAACTACAACGCAGGCTTAAATTGGGATCCGTTTAAAGGTTTGAAATTCCGTTCTGAATTCGGCTATGGCTATCGCTACAACAATACAGATCAAGTTTGGGATTATATGGCAACTTCTAATTCCAAATTGGGTATGTCAGGATTCCCACAAGCACAGATGACTCGTGACATTGTCAAGAACTGGCGTATAGCCAACACCGTAAGCTATGACACTAAAAAGTTAATGGATGGTGATATGCGCCTCAACATCATGCTAGGACAAGAGGTAACAAGTAGTCAGAACAACAAAACAACTTACAGTTCTGTAGGATATGAAGTAGGTACGAAGATTGAAGAAATTCTCGCTGCCATGGGAAATGGTACTCCGCAACCCACTAATACCTATATTGGAATCAAAGATAATATGAGTTCTTTCTTTGGTCGTTTTAATGCATCACTGAAAGACAAATACCTTCTCACAGTAACAATGCGTGCTGACGGTTCAAGTCGTTTTACAAAAGGAAATCGTTGGGGATATTTTCCTTCTGCCGCACTCGCATGGAGAGTTAGCGACGAAGCGTGGATGAAAGGTGCAGAGGAGTGGCTTTCTAATCTAAAGTTACGTCTTTCTTATGGTACAGCTGGTAATAACCGGATTGATCCGAAATACATGTATACTACTTACTCATTGAAAAGCGGTGTTAACAACAGTATTTATTTCGATGAAACGTATGGTACGACCAAAATTCTGGAACACGGTGATATCCTGTCCAATCCGTCTTTGAAATGGGAAACGACTTATACAAGAAACATCGGTGTAGACTTCGGATTCTGGAACAACCGTTTATCTGGTGCTGTTGATTTATACTGGAACACTACCAAAGACCTATTAATGCGTACAACTCTTCCGACAGCTACAGGGTATTCTTATCAATATAAGAATTTCGGTCAAACGTCTAATAAAGGAGTTGAACTTACTTTAGATGCAGTATTGGTTGAATCTAAAAACTTCAATCTGAACTTCAACTTTAACATAGCATACAATCGTGGTAAAATCGACTCAATGAAAGGCATGAATGGTTATTATGAATCATCAAGTACATGGTCGGGCAACGATATAGGTTGTAATAATGATTTCTACATTGAAGAAGGTGGCCGCTTAGGAGAAGTATACGGATATGTTTATGATGGTTACTATACTACCAATGATTTATATTATGATACAGCAGACAAAACTTGGAAAACCAGAGATGGTGTAATAAACAGTTCATCCTTGACAGGTGGAAACCTTACATTGGGAGGTATGAAGATTGTAGATCAGCTTACAGTAGATACAGATGGTGACGGCATACCTGATCAAGGTGACGGCGTTATCAACGAAAAAGATAAGGTACGCCTTGGAAATACAATTCATCCAGTAAACGGCGGTTTTGGTCTGAATGGTAACTGGAAGAATTTCGACTTCAACATTTTCTGTAACTATTCCATAGGAGGAAAAGTGATTAATCACACGAAATTGCGTTCCAGCTTCTACAGCGGTTCATCTAACAACTGGAACTTGAATGGTGACTTTACACTGGCAAATCGCTATTCTAATATCGATCCAACTACCGGAGAACGAATGACAGACCGTACTTATATTGATAACTATCTGGCCACAGGTAAGACATTAGAAGATTTGTACGGTTACATGAATGAAGTCAACGCAGGTAAATCACTTTATAACCCTGCAGCAGTTACTACTGCTCCATTGACTCAACTTGCTGTCGAAAACGGATCATTCCTTCGTATCAATACTGTTTCGTTAGGATATACTCTGCCTCAAGTCCTAACAAGTAAATGGTTGATCAAGAATATTCGTTTTTACGTAACAGGATACAACCTCTTTGTATTTACCAAATATAGCGGTGCAGATCCTGAAGTAGATAGTGCAACATCTACTCCTCTTACCCCGGGAGTCGACTATGCCTCTTATCCCAAGAGTCGTTCATTTGTTGGGGGTGTAAATCTTACATTTTAAATAGTATGAATATCATGAATAAAATTTTAAAAACAATCATATTCTGCACCGGAGCTTTTTCACTCGCTTCATGTTCAGACTTCCTGGATCAGACTTCACCTTCGGAAATGACACAGGAGAACGTTTTTCAATCTGCTGTATATACAAAACAAGCTGTTAATAAGATATATGCCGGACTTACCCGCGACCATATGTACGGATGTCGTCTGCCACTGAATTTCAGTACCAACTCGGATATTGAACTGGTAGATGCTACAACAGAAGCGAATATTACCAATACCGGTAACGAACGTGGTAACTGTAATTATTATACATCCGTTGACTGGAATCGTTTACCACAGACCTGGCAGTACATCTACGCTTCTATAGAAAGTGCCAATGAGTGTATCGAAGGTATACGTAATGCAGGAATGCAACCCGAAGTACTCCCCTCACTCGGTGAATCACTGACTTTACGTGCTATGTTATTCTATGACCTGATCAAAAACTATGGTGATGTACCCATGAAAATGGAAACAACCTCTAGTGACGGTTCTAATATTTATTTGTCAAAAACAGATCGTGATGTCATTTATGATTTGTTACTTGCAGATTTGCAAGAGGCTGCTGGTTATCTACCTTGGCAAGGTAGTAGTAGTTATACATCAGAACGTGTAAACAAAGGTTTTGCATTAGGTATGATAGCCCGAATAGCTTTGGCAGAAGCCGGATACTCTATCCGCGAAAGAGCTATACCTGGCTACGAAACCGCAGCTCACAGTGACGGCACCTATCCAACTCAGCGCCCGGGAGCAGAAAAAAGAAAAGCATTATATGAATTGGCTGCCACTGCTCTAAACGAACTGATCGGTTCTGGTCGTCACACGTTAAATCCTTCGTTCGAAAATGAATGGTATCGTTCTAATCAATTGGTTCTCGACCAAGAGTATAGAGAAAATCTTTACGAAGTAGCACATGGTCTGAACTACTCCGGGGAAATGGGATACACAGCTGGTGTACGTATGAACGGAGTTTCCAATTGGGGATTTAACAATTCTTCTGGAAAAGTAAAACTCACCGCTCCCTTCTTTTGGTCATTCGATCCTGAAGATCAGCGTCGTGATGTTACATGTGCTCCTTACGAATATCGTGCAACAGACAATGTATTAGTACAGACATTACAAGGAAATAAGCCTTGGGAGATTTATGTAGGTAAATGGGATTTCAGAAAGATGAGTGATGCGTGGAAATCTATGAACCAGAAAGTTACAGCAAAAACCGGTTATGGAATCAATTGGATTGTTATGCGTTATTCAGATGCTTTGTTAATGTATGCAGAAGTAATGAATGAATTATATGGAGCAGACCAAAAAGGATCATGTGGACTGTCAGCACGTGATGCATTGTATCAAGTACATTCACGCGCTTTCAGTGACAAAACTAAAGCACAGCAATATGTTAACAACTTAAATTCTGGTACAGAATTTTTCGAAGCAGTCGTTCAGGAACGTGCTTGGGAGTTAGCAGGAGAAGGTATCCGTAAATATGATCTGATACGTTGGGGGCTCTTAGCAGAAAAAATAGAGCAAATGCGTAATGATTATGTCAATAAGATTGTTCCTAATGCTCCAGCAAAACTTTGGTATAAAATGGCCGAGAATTCAACTACAGAAATTGATTACAGCAGTATCTGCTGGTATCAGGCTCCTGAAGGAACGGATGAAGAACTAACTGCTGCAGGTTGGCTATCAGTAAGTTATTACGGTGCCGATGCAAAAGAGATGGAAGCGGCAGCTAATATTATCGCTGGAAAATTAATTAGTTCCGGATTGGATGCAACAGTAATAAACCGTCACCTTTTCCCTATTGGTAGAAGTACAATCAGTGATTCAAATGGTACTTTGAGTAACTCCTATGGTTTTTGACTAAATTAAAATGACGAAGAAAATGAATAAATATTTTAATCTATTAATATCAGGAACTATAATGTTCCTGACAATCTCCGTCCTGTTTTCTTGTAAGGATGAAGACGATCTGGATATGACATACAATCGCAACTTCCAACCTATATCACTGGATGTTAGCGCAGAAGCCACAACAGCAGAAATAACATGGAAATCAACTCCTAATACAAGTCACTATGTTCTAGAATTGAGTCTGGACTCATTATATGACGGTTGCAACTCCGAGAATTCATTACTTTTCGGAGAAGACGGCTCTATCAAATCCACTTCTCTATCAGTTGAAAACCTTTATAGTGCAAGTTATTACTTTGTTCGCGTAAAATCTGTAGCAAAGGATGATACCCCCGATTCAAAATGGATGTATTATAAAAAGAATACTTACAGAAGTTTCAAAACAAAGAGTGAGAATATACTGAATGCTGTAGGAACAGATGATAAAGGTGAAGATTTTATTATTTTACGATGGACTATATCTCCTTCGGTAACTCATATTCAATATGCTCCAGTTACCGGAATGGATGAAAATAATAATCCTATATTAGGTGAGGCTAAAACAGTCACATTAAACGATGAGAATATAACAGCAGGAAATGCAACAATCACTGGATTGAAAGCATCTACCAGTTATCAGTTCACGATCTACAATAATGATCATGCCCGTGGTACACGTACAGCAACAACAAGAATCCAAATACCTGAAGCAAACCTAGTTGTTCGCATAAATTCCGGCGCCACCTTAACGCAAGAAATGCTTGATTCCTGGGCAGAAGAAGGTAGTGTTACTGTTAGGTTTGAAGAAGGAGCAGAATATACGTTAGTAGGTGTAGACCCTGCTACTGGTGATCCTGCCGGATTAACAATTCCAAGTAACCTATCTATCACCTTCTTTGGTGCTGAAGGCTCAGAAAAAGCCATTTTAAAAATAGCTAGAGAAATCATCATGGGTGGTACACATGCTTATGTGCGTTTCATAAATTTGACTATTAACGATGGAGGTGCTCAATACTTATTTAATCAGGGAGTAGATGCTACCGCAGCTGAAATCAGTTTTAAAGATTGTGAAATAAATAATTTCACACGCTCTGTAATTCGATTCAAAGATGAAAAATCAATATCCTCCGATCTAGTCTCCTTCGAAAATTGTATAATAGGTAATCAAGGGAGTGGCTCTTATGCATGTATTACTCTAGATTCAAAGGCATACACTGTAAGTAATATTGAATTCACGAATACAACATTCAATACATTACAACATAACTTAATCGCCTTGAATCACAGTAGCCGTGGATTAGCAGCAGTTAATACAATCAATTTCACTAACTGTACATTCTACAATCACATTGGTAGTACAAGGTACTTAGTTGATGCCGGAAACGATTCTCAAGGTCCTACTGTAACTTTACGTAACACTATCTTAGCAAAGACCTTTACAGCTGCTTTAGCAGATGGAATATGGTCATCAACGTCAAGAGGTATCCGTACGAAAGTAGTGAATGTATACGATACATATATTACAGTTGACGGTGTCTTTGGTTCAAATACAATTAAGAATTGCTTGAACTACGCAGGTACCTCTGAGGACCTCTTTACCGATCCTACAAAAGGAAATTTCACAATCAAAGATAGAAACTTCCCAGAAGGCATAGGTGATAAACGTTGGTATACTGAATAAATCTAAAAGAATTAATATACAAAATTAATTATAATAACTCAATCATAGAGCAGCAAGGTTTTCTCCTTACTGCTCTATCTTTTTATTGAGAACATTAATATACACAAAAATATACTTTCCTTTTCTTATAATTTATCACTTTGTTGGGTGCAATCCCATAATATTTGTACATTGCGACGACTAAAAACCTCAAAGACCCAATTATTATGGAAATGAATAAAGAAAATTTCGAAAAACTACTCAACCAGATCAAAGCATCCGGAAAGCCTGCTACCGAATGGTTTGGCAAATATACACACGATATATTAATGCATCCCGATAATTGGTGGGAAGCTCTTGCTATATGTGAATATGCATTAGATAGTAAAGAAGATGAGAAACAAATAGCCGAATTCTTTCACCACATATTTCAGGCCTATGATTGTAATGTAGAGGCAGACCTGAACGACGAAGAATACGCATTCTGGTGGGAAAAGGTACAGGAAACTTGTGACCGTGTAGGTGAGTTTGCAGGTGTAGGACTTGTGCAGAAAGGCTCGCAATATGCCGAAGCACGTTATGGCCTGCGCGATACCAGTAAGTTAGTAGCTTATTACGAAAAAGCTGCTGATATGGGAGACGAGAATGCACAAGCCACTTTTGCCTTTTGGAAATATATGGGTTATTACTGCGAAGCGGACAAAGCTGAAGGTGAACGCCGTTTTGCCACTCTTACCACTCCCGAAGGACTGCATTGGAAGAAATTCTACGAAGCTTGCATCGAGAATTGTGCCGGACATGAAGAAAAAGCATGGGAACTCCGCCAAGAGTTACTGAAGGAACTGCCTGAAGGAGATAAAATGCGTGCCAATATATATGCTATTATTGGCGATGAACTTGATAATGACGAAACAAAAGTTGCCGAGCAAGCTGAGTACTATAAAAAAGCATTAGCTGTAGTACCTAATTTCTATGTTCAGAAAAATCTGGGTACACTCTATTTTAGGAATCCGGAATTAGGGAAAACACAAGAACAAGCTTTCGAGTTATGGGAGGGTGCATGGAAAGCCGGCGTATGGTCAGCAGCCAACTTTTTGGGATATTACTATCAGGAAGAGCCCTGGTTAGATATCCCAAAAGCTATTGAATGGCTGGAAAAAGGAATGCTTTATTGTGAACCGTATTGTGCATATGAACTTGCATTAATCTACCTCTATAATGATGAGTATCAGAATATAGAACGTGGATTATACTGTCTCGAACGATGTGTGGAAGATAATTACATACAGGGAATTGAAAGTCTCGCCATGGTTTACTTTAATGGAGAACTGGTGGAAGAGGATATCGAACGTGCTCACGAACTATTACTGAAAGCTACCGAACTGAATTCCGGAAGTGCTGCATACCGCATCGGATGGATGTATGAACGTGGTATCCTCTCAGAAAATCCTGACTATGAAAAAGCTCTGGAATATTATGAAAAGTCCGCTGCATTGGAAAACAATGATGGATATTGCAGGGCCGCTCTCTATCTGGCAAACGGTTATGCCGGAATAACAGATAAAGCTAAATCCAAAGAGTATTATGAAAAAGCAGCAGCACAAGGTTCTCCTTATGCACTTGTGGAATTAGGTTTCCTCCAGGAGAATGAACAGAACTATGAACAGGCATTCGAATTATTCAATAAAGCTGCCGAACAGGAATATCCTTATGGCATGTACCGTGTGGGCTACTACCTGAGTGAAGGAATAAAAGGTGACGCCCAACCCGAAGAGGGGGCAGCCTGGTACCTCAAAGCTGCCGAAGCCGGTGATACAGATGCTATGTTTGCTATAGGGCGTTGTTATAAAAACGGATATGGTGTGGAAGAAGATCCCGACAAAGCACTCGCCTGGTATCAGAAAGGAGAAGAAAAAGAAGAGCCCCGCTGTATCACAGAACTGGGATTAGCATATGAAAACGGTTACGGTGTAGAAGAAAACCCGCATAAAGCAGTGGAATACATGACCAAAGCCGCCGGACTAAACTATGGGTATGCCCAGTTCAAAATGGGCGATTATTATTTCTATGGTTACGGTCCCTGCCTGGAAGATAACAAACAAGCAGTAGAATGGTACGAAAAAGCAATTGCCAACGGCAATGCACTTGCTATGCTCCGTCTAGGAGAATATTACCTTTACGATTATGACAAGCTAAATGAAAGTGAAAAAGCATTCACCTATTTCAAGCAGGCGGCAGAACAGGAATTCTATAATGAAGGAATGGGTATCTGCTATGAAATGGGCATCGGAGTAGAAGAAAATGAAACGGAGGCCTTCAAGTACTACACCCTTGCCGCAAACAATGGTAATACAATGAGTATGTATCGTACCGGCCTCTGCCATTATAATGGTGTAGGTGTTAAACAAAACCTTCAGGAAGCCTTCCGTTGGTTCAATGACGCTGCCGGAAATGAAAACATTCATGCCTGTTACTATGTAGGTAAAATGCTAATGTATGGCGAAGGATGTACTCCCAATGCAGAAAACGGCTTGCAATGGTTGCAGAAGGCAGCAGAAGCCGGTAGTGACAAAGCCCAGTTTGAGTTGGGAAATGCTTACCTGAGTGGAAATGGTGTAGAAGAGAACGATGAGATCGCCATGGAATGGTTTGAAAAAGCCGCTGAGAACGGAAACGAAAAAGCATTAAAAATAACAGGAAGAAGAAAAAGATGATGAGATTTATGAAGTATGACTTGACTTATAAATCCCATAAATCCTAAAAATCATGGAGAACGAAAATAATAATCTATTCCAGGTCAATCTAAAGGGGATGATTGCCCTGCTATCGGAACATATCTATAGTAACCCCAACACATTTGTCCGCGAACTGCTTCAAAACTGCGTAGATGCTATCACCGCCCTGCACAATATTGACGAAAATTATTCCGGACGTATTGATGTATATCTCAATGACGACGGCTCATTAACTTTCCAGGACAACGGTATCGGACTGAAAGAAGAAGAGGTATACCGCTTTCTGACCGTTATCGGTGAAAGCTCCAAACGAGAGACTCCCGATGCCGACGATTACATTGGTCGTTTTGGTATCGGTTTGCTGTCATGTTTCGTAGTAACCAATGAGATTACAGTAGAAAGTCGTTCGGCAATGGGCAAACAAGCCGTTCGCTGGTGTGGAAAAGTAGATGGGACCTATCAGACAACCCTTCCCGCTGAGGAATGGCCTATCGGTTCACGTGTCATTCTGATCCCGAAAAAAGAATGGAGCCATCTCTTTGAGTACGAAACTTTCAAAAAGATTCTTCAAAACTACGGAGAAGTACTGCCCCACCCTATTTATCTGCATAATCAAGGTAAAGAAGAGTTGGTAAACACCCCTGCTCCCGTCTGGCTGGATCCCAAAGCCACTCGTAAAGAACTTCTTGATCACGGAACCAAAGTATTTCAGTCATCTGCTCTCGACGTCTTCCACATTCATACAGAAAATGGTAAAGTGAACGGAGTACTCTATATACTTCCGTTTCGTACCCAGTTCTCTGTACGCAACTCCCATAAAGTCTATTTAAAACGTATGCTGTTGAGCGAAGATGATTGTAACCTATTACCTCCCTGGGCTTTCTTTATCCGTTGCCTCATCAATGCCGACGGCCTGTTGTCTACCGCTTCAAGAGAGTCTTTTGTCAGTAATGACCAGCTAAAAGATGCACGTAAAGAGATAGGCAACGCCATTAAAGAATATCTGAAAGGACTGATAGAAAACAACCGGGAAATGTTCAACAAGATTCTCGACGTACACTACTTTCATATTAAAGCAATTGCAGCGGAAGACAATGAACTTCTCCGGCTATTTATAGACTACCTACCGTTTGAAACAAGCAAAGGAATGCGCAACTTCGGAAATATTCGTTCTACGGACAACGTTATCCGTTACACCCGTAATCTTGAAGATTTTCGTCAGGTTCGTCGTATTGCAGGTTCGCAAGGTTGGTTGGTCATCAATGCGGCCTATACCTTTGACGAGACATTGCTGAAGAAATCGGCCCGTCTCTTCCCCGAACTGACTCTGGAAGAAGTCTCTCCCGCCCGTTTGCTCGAACAGTTCGCAGAAGTAGAGGCCAGTGCAGAACATATCGATTTTGAAAAGAAAGCCAGCGAGTTATTGAAGCCCTTCGGATGCATCTGCCGTTTAAAGCACTTCACTCCGGCCGATACTCCTGTTATCTTCGTTGCCGAAGAGAAAGAAACCGGTACAAAAGCGGCTAATAATCCGCTGGCAGCCGTATTAGGTGCTATTAACGCGCAAAAACAAACTCCTCCGACGCTGACATTCAATGCCGACAATGAAATGGTACAAACGTTACTGAAAATCAAAGGAGACAACAAACTGTTTCAGCATATCATACATATACTTTACGTACAGGCATTGTTACAAGGCCGCTATCCGGTAAATAGCGAAGAGATGACCCTCTTCAACCATTCACTCAGTGAGCTTATGACTACTAAAATGAATGACTTTATAAACTTCCTAAATTGAGAAAGCATTATGAAATACACCCTCGAAATACAAAAAAGATTACTACAAGTAGAAAATGGTAACCTGTCTCCTCACGAGAAAGTCCTTTTATTGAAAGAAGCTATCCGCATAGCCGATGAGAATGATGATCCACAGTGGGCAGTAGAGATGCGTCTGGACTTGATTTACGAACTGAATCTGCTCTCTCAGGCCGAAGAAGAGATAGCCGTATTCTCCCGTATACTGGACGATTACGAAAACAATAAAGATCTTATCTCTGAAAATGATATCCTTTGGAAATATAAGTGGATATGCGGAGCAGCTTTCGACATACCTGAGGTATCCCAATCACAGATAGATGCTATACTCGAAGATTTTAAAATCCGCACGTTGCGCAACGGATATTCGGCCCGTGCGTACTATCACCTGTTATTCCTGCACTACAACAGAATGCGGCAGTATGATCTGGCTAAAGAATATGCAGACAAAATGCTAAGCGAAAAGTTAGATGATATGATGTGCGAAGCTTGTGAACTGAATCTCCTGTTAGATTACTATCTGGAAACCGGACAATTTGATGAAGCCTATCATCGTGCACAACCGCTTATCAATAAACAAGTCACTTGTTACGAAGCTAATTTAAGAGCATTTCTGAAACTCGCTTATTATGCACAGAAAGCCGGAAAACCAGAAATAGCTTCCGATATGTGTGCCCGTGCAGAAGAGGCATTGGCAGGGCGCGAAAAAGACGAATACCTGCTACTTTACATCGGACAATTTATTACCTATAACTTCATGGTCAATCCGCAACGTGGCTGGGAGTATGCCGAACGTTGTATTCCCTGGAGTCTGAGAACAAGTAAATACAAGAAGTACCGTTTTGGTTGTGACATGACCGAAGCCCTGAAATATGAATCACGCCCGGAAGTAAAGCTGGAGTTACCGGAAGAATTCCCGCTTTATAATGATAGTGGGATATATAATGTAGAAGAATTGCGTACTTATTTCTATAACCAGGCAAAAGAGCTGGCACAACAATATGACGCACGCAATGGGAATAAAGGACATATGGAAAGGTTAGAATATTAATTTAATAATGTGGCAATATGCCAATTGGTATATCGGCATATTGCCACATTATTCACTAAGTAATCGTTCAAAATTATATGATACTATTATTGAAACGCAGAAATTCGCAGATTCACGCAAAGAATATCATCGCTCAAGTATAGCGCAGCTATTTAATCTGCGATCATTTGCGTTTTAATAAAATGCTGCCATAGTATGAATAAAATTTGAAGTAGTACTTATCAATTATTCACCTCATTGTACCCTTTCAAAACTTCACTATCTGATTCTTTCAGAAATTCCTTTACCAATTGCATCCCAAAGCAATTATTAACAACAGTATTCTTCACCTGTTCCAATTCAATTACCGACTGTCCGGGAAGAGATTTCTTTGAACGAACATCGTTCAACATAACCCCGTCACACAGTCTGAATCGAAATGAAGGACCCTTCTTTACTGTAAAATCCACATTATAGAAACGAAGATTCGTAGCCATCTCCGCCTCAAACCCTTCTTCCGCTTCCATATTTATATTCGAGAATGATAGTTCATCTATCGGCATTTCTTCAATACCCTTCACATATCCTACCCGTTTGATACCCGAACCCGTAATATTGCTCAAATGTATATTACGGAATACGGGAGTACGTTCGCTTACAGGTTCCGGCTTGGAATGTTTATCATAAAACAGATCAAAGATAAACGCATTACGCGAAATATTCTTCATCACAATATTGTCTACCCTGATATCTTCTACCACTCCACCACGTCCACGCGAAGCTTTCAAACGGATTCCGGCATCTGTTCCGTCAAAAATACAATTCGATATCACGACCTTTTTCACTCCACCGGACATCTCACTGCCGATAACAACCCCGCCATGCCCGGAGAGCATAATACAGTTGGTAATAGTCAGATTTTCACAAGGTCTTCCGTACTTACGTCCATCTGCATCGCGTCCCGATTTAATGGTAATACAATCATCTCCCACACTAATAAAACAATCAGAGATACGTACATTGCTGCAAGAGGTAGGATTGATACCGTCCGTATTGGGGCCTTTTGGGTTTGCCGAAGGATTTTTGATAGTCACCCCGTGTACTGTGATATTATCACAAAATGCGGGGTTGATAGTCCAGAAAGGAGAATTAATAATTTTCACATTCTCAATCACAATATTAGTACATTCAAAAAACTGGATGAAAGGAGGACGAAACATACGTCGTTCCAATGACGGCTTATAATACTCGGAAACCTCCAGGTCTTTATTAGCATCCACCCACATTTGTTGTAACTTTGTCAGAGAAGGCAGTTTACCGCCATTTTCTTTCAGTGTTTTCTTCGTATCACTTTCCCACGACCACCATTTGAATCCGTTCCCATCGAGCGTCCCTCTCCCGGTAATGGTGAGATTATCTGCACCGTCAGCATAAATCAAAGGAGACAGGGTATTCATCACCGTACCTTCCCAACGAATCCGTACAAACGGAAGATAATCCTCAAAATGATCGGAGAAACGAAGTGTTGCCCCCGATTCTATATTCAGTGTGATATTGCTTTTCATACGTATGGTGGCAGTAAGATATGTACCTGCCGGAAAATAGATTGTTCCACCTCCCTCTGCAGCCGCCTGCTCGATGGATTTATTAATCAAATCCGTACAAGGTTTCACACCGGTGAGGTCAGCCCCCAACTGTTTCATATCAAAAGTACGGGCGCCAGCCATGACAGTAACCCACAACAACAAGATACAAATAGATAATTGTTTCATTGACATACAAGTATTTCTTCATTGGTTTCGCACACAAAGATATGCGCTTATTTTCCCTGTAAGGAGGAATATCCGTGCAACATAGAGGAGACAAGGTGGAAAAAACGTGCAAAAGGTCGTATTTTTCGGTTAATGCGTCTCTCCACCTTCTTTATATAATACGTTTTCACTATTTTTGCTCAATTCATTTCAATCTGTAATAGTATGAAAAAGCACCTGTTATTTTTCTCGTTTCTGATAATCCTCTTCCCACTGACAGCCCAGCCACTCTGTCAGATAGAATACTTCACCGCAAATAACGGATTATCGCAGGGTGTAATCACCGCCATACTACAAGATCAGAAAGGTTTTATGTGGTTCAGTACCTGGAACGGACTGGATAAGTTCGACGGTTACAGCTTCAGGAATTACAAAGCATTTCCGGGAGACGGCTGTATGCTAACCAACAATCGTATCGTCTTTATCACCGAAAGTAAATACGGTAATATCTGGTGCCAGACTTATGATGGGCACATTTTTTTGTTCGATACCAAAGAAGAAAAGTTTATTGACGTATTGCAATCTATTGAGGAAGAAACCAAACATATAAACCTCGTCAAACAATTTTACGTATTATCTAAGGGGGTAACCTGGGTGGTGTGTGACAAGGGATTCAATTTTAGAATAGTAGAAGAGGAACTCTATAAAGAAAAAAGCAACAAAGCAGTGACACTTTACAGTCCTTTCAATCAGGGATTGAAAGGAGAAAACGTTTTCAGCATCTATCAGGATGCCGACGGAGACGAATGGATACTGACCGATAAGGGAGTATCCGTGGTTGGTAGAAAAAAAGCAGACAGTGATTTTCCATTCAACTTTATTAAGGAGGTAAACGGACGGATATATCTGGCCTCTACATCAGGTAAATTGGCTGTCTATGATTCTAAAACGGAAAAAGTGAAGTTTACGGATATCCCCTATTCCCTGCAAACAGTATACGCCCTGACTCCTATCGGAGCCAATACGCTTGCACTTGCCACAGATAACGGACTGATTCTGTTTGATACTCAAGAGAAACAGTTCAGCCAGATCAATCTACAAACACCCACACAACCCTCCAACACTGCACTGTCCGTTTATAAAGACCATACAGGAGAACTTTGGATATTCTCAATAACTCCGGGCATTATACGCATCAATCCCGCTAACGGTGAAAAACAACATCTCGCTACTCCACCGAATGAAGTCGTAAAACACGGACGTGCCAATCGTAATGTTCTTTTCGAGGACCGGGCAGGAGTACTATGGCTCATTCCATACAAGGGAAACTTCAGTTATTACGACCGGAAGACCCAACAACTGAAACCGTTTTATACCGCTCCAGGCGATTCACAATCTGCTTTTACTCCGAACATTCGTTACTACCATGCCGACCGGCAAGGAAACCTCTGGTTTGCCGACACACGGGGGGTGGAACGCATGTCCTTTTTCCCACATTCCTACCAACAAAGCCCCATCGACTTTGGAACAGAAATCCGGTCTTTCCTGTTAGACAGCCGAAAGCGCCTTTGGGTTGCATCGAAAAACAATCACATTCGCGTCTATTCTCCCGAAGGAGAACTACTGGGCTTCGTTTCTCCACAGGGAATTATCAGTCCCAACAAAGTACCATTCTTCAGTAGCGCCTATTGTATGATAGAAGACAAAGACGGAATCATCTGGATCGGAACCAAAGAGGAAGGATTGTTCCGCCTGAAAGCAACCTCCGGAGAACGCTTCACCGTACAACAATTTGTTCATCAACAAGAAGATAAATACAGTTTGAGTAATAACAGTATCTACTCAGTTTATCAGGATAGCCGGGGACGCATCTGGATCGGATGTTTCGGAGGAGGTATCAATCTGCTGACAGAATCACAGAGTGGCGAAATCCGTTTTATCCATAGTAACAATGAACTGAAAAACTTCCCCGGAAGCCATTTTATGAAAGTACGCTGCATCACCGAAGCTCCGGGAGGCATTATCATGGTAGGAACGACCGAAGGATTACTCACTTTCTCTAACAACTTCGAGCAGCCGGAAGAAATTAAATTCTACCGGAACGTACGGATACCGGGTACAGCTACCAGTCTGGGAAGTAATGATGTGATGAATATATACACCGATAGCCGAAAGACAACCTATATAGCAACCTTCACCGGAGGGGTCAGCAAAGCACTTTCTTCCAATCTACTCAGTGACAACATTGAGTTCAAGACTTATACCATCAGAGACGGGCTGGCATCGGACCTTGTACTTTCTATGATAGAAGATCAACAAAAAAATCTTTGGATTGTCTCTGAAAATGCTTTGTCAAGATTCAATCCGGAGCAAGAAACCTTTGAAAATTATGGAAGTAACTTCCTTCAACAAGAGTTCAACTTCTCGGAAGGTGTTCCTGTAACCAATGTCCGGCAGCAACTGGTATTCGGTTCAGACAAAGGTATCATCGAAATACATCCACAGGAAATAAAGAAAAACGATTATGTCCCTTCCATCGTTTTCACCGGTTTGAAAATACAAGGCAGTCAGTCACCTACCGGCATTGACGATCTGGAAGAACTACTCCTGACACCCTCGCAGAGGAATGTTACCTTTCAGTTTGCAGCACTCGATTATGTAGCTCCTCAAGAGATACACTACGCCTATCGGCTGGAAGGGTTGGAGACGGAATGGAATGATGCCGACAAAAACCGTTCGGCAAGTTACATCAATCTGCCGGCAGGAGAATACCGCCTGCAAGTACGTTCTACCAATAGTGACGGCGTATGGGTAAACAATGTACGTACATTAAGCGTAAAAGTATTGCCTACCTTCTGGGAAACTCCCTGGGCGTGGGTACTCTACATTGTGTTATTCATCGCATTTACCAGTACCATTGTTTACATTCTTTTTTATATCTACCGCCTGCGCCATCAGGTAGATATCGAGCAGCAACTTTCGGATATCAAACTCCGGTTCTTCACCGATATATCGCATGAACTACGTACGCCTCTCACCCTCATAGCCAGTCCGGTAACGGAAGTTCTGGAAAACGAACCACTCTCACCAACAGCACGGGGACACCTTACACTCGTACATAAAAACACAGAACGTATGCTCCGTCTGGTCAATCAGATACTGGACTTCCGTAAGATACAGAACAAGAAGATGAAATTACTGGTAGAAGAGAGTGACCTCATCCCGCTTTTACAGAAAGTCATGGAGAGCTTCCGGCTGATTGCCGAAGAAAAACAAATTAAGTACCGGATGGATACCGATATTAAAGGATTGCATATGTGGGTAGACCGTGATAAATTTGAAAAGATATTCTTCAACCTGCTATCTAACGCTTTTAAATATACGCCTGCCGGAAAGTCTGTCATCGTCCGCGTCATTGCAGATAAAGAAAATGTAACCCTGTCCGTAGTAGACGAAGGAATTGGTATTGATCCCAACAAACAAAAATCACTGTTTCAACGATTCGAGACATTGGCACGCTACAACATACTACAGCCCTCATCGGGCATCGGACTATCCTTAGTCAGAGAACTGGTCGAACTGCATCACGGAACAATCGAAGTAGACAGTCAGCCGGATAAAGGAAGCCGGTTCAGTGTAAAGCTACCTCTACGTCGCGAAATATTCGAACAAGATCCTCAGGTAGAATTCATCCTTGAAGACAGTAATTTTTCAACTCCATGCGAAGCGTTACCGGAGCAGCCCACAGAGCCGGAAACGGTTTCTCCGCCTGAGGGAAGTATACCGGATGACAGCGAATCTCTTTCTATCCTCATTGTAGAAGACAACCGGGAACTACGCACTTTCCTGCGGAATATCCTCATAGAAAAATACACCGTAATAGAAGCTACCAATGGGCAGGAAGGCTTTGAACGTGCACTGCAAACCGTACCGGATATCATCATCAGCGATGTCATGATGCCGGTTATGGACGGACTTGATATGGTAAAGAAGATAAAGGCTAACCGGGATATCTGTCATATTCCAATGATTCTATTATCTGCCAAATCATCTTTGGACGACCGCATTGCAGGACTTGAACAAGGCATTGACGACTATATAACGAAGCCATTCAGTGCCACCTATCTCAAAACCCGTATCACATCGCTGCTTCAGCAGCGGCAGTTACTACAAGAGATATACCTGAATAATCTTTCGAAAGAAAAGAGACTACCGGACAAAAACGAATTACTCCCGACACAGCCGCAAGTAACACCTTTCGACGAGCAGTTCATGCAACAGGTAATGCAGTATATAGAAGAACAGATGGATAACTCGGAACTGACCATAGATGATTTTGCTAATAAATTGTTGCTAAGCAGAACCGTATTTTACCGCAAACTGAAATCAATCGTAGGACTGACTCCGGTAGATTTCATTCGTGACATACGTATCAAGCGGGCGGCACAACTCATTGACAGTGGCGAGTTCAATGTATCGCAAGTGGCCTACATGACAGGATTCAGTGATCCGAAATACTTTAGTAAATGTTTCAAAAAACAAATGGGAGTGACTCCAACCGAATATAAGGACAAACAGAAAGTAACGGTTGCATAAGTAGAAAATGGTGGTTACACTTCGTCTGTCCCCCTTTTCTACCAGATATTCCCCCGCTATACGGCCAAAAGCGCGTACTATTGCAAAAGAATATAAACCCTATTACATAAAGTTCATTTAAAACAAAGTAACAGATTATGAAACACCCATTTACCGGCGGCCGTGCCGGAAGAACAGTGGCAATAATCATAGGTATTGGTTTTACTACCCTCCTATCTGCACAGTTGCCTTATCAGAATTCCAACCTGACTCCCGAGCAGAGAGCTACCGACCTTCTACAACGCCTTACTCTTGAAGAAAAAGTATCACTCATGCAAAATGCTTCACCCGCTATTCCCCGGTTAGGAATAAGGCCTTATGAATGGTGGAACGAAGCCCTTCACGGAGTGGCACGTGCCGGACTGGCAACTGTATTTCCGCAAACCATTGGTATGGCAGCCTCATTCAATGACTCATTATTATATAAAGTATTTAATGCTGTATCTGATGAAGCCAGAGCTAAAAACCGGGCCTTCAACGACCGGGAACAGTACAAGCGTTATCAGGGACTGACGATGTGGACGCCCAATGTCAATATCTTCCGTGATCCTCGTTGGGGACGTGGACAAGAGACGTATGGAGAAGACCCCTATCTGGCAAGCCGCATGGGGGTAGCGGTAGTGAAAGGATTGCAAGGTCCGGACACAGCCCGTTATGATAAGCTGCATGCCTGTGCCAAGCACTTTGCCGTACACTCCGGCCCTGAATGGAACCGCCACAGCTTCAATGCCGAAAATATAGCACCACGCGACTTATGGGAAACCTATCTGCCCGCATTCAAAGTACTGGTACAGGAAGCTGATGTAAAAGAGGTCATGTGTGCCTACAATCGTTTTGAAGGCGATCCTTGTTGTGGCAGTAATCGTCTACTGACACAGATACTCCGCAATGACTGGGGCTTTAAAGGTATCATTGTATCCGATTGTGGAGCCATCTCCGACTTTTTCGGGAAGAAGAAACACAATACCCATCCCGATGCTCCCCACGCCTCAGCCGATGCTGTTCTGAACGGAACGGATCTGGAATGTGGCGGCAATTACCGGACACTACCCGAAGCGGTCAAGGCAGGACTTATCAGCGAAGAACAAATAAACACCTCTGTCAAACGATTGCTGAAAGCCCGTTTCGAACTGGGTGAGATGGAAACAGACAATCACCCGTGGGCCCTCCCTTATAGTGTGGTAGATTGTCCCGAACACCGTCAGCTTGCCCTGCAAATGGCACGCGAAACGATGACTCTCCTGCAAAACAAAGACAATCTGTTGCCTCTGGATAAGAAAGTCAAAGTAGCCGTAATAGGTCCGAACGCCAACGACTCAGTAATGCAATGGGGTAATTACAACGGAGTACCTTCAAAAACAGCGACACTACTCTCGGCAATACAAACCAAATTACCCGCTTCGCAAATCTACTATGAACAAGTATGTGGTCTGACGGACGACATCACACTCAGTAGCTTGTTCAATCAATGCAGTGATGACGGCAAACCCGGATTTTCTGCCAGTTACTGGAACAATAAGGAATTCAAAGGCACTCCCGATGCAACTGCTCAACTCTCCACTCCTTTCCGCTTTACCACCTTGGGAGCCACTGCATTTGCTCCGGGAATAGAACTAACCGGTTTTGCTTCCCGCTATCATACCGTTTTCCGTCCTGTTAAGTCGGGAAGTGCCATTTTCCGTGTTCAGACCAACGGCAACATTAAAGCATCCGTGAACGGAGAAGAAGTACTGGACCAGACCAATATCAAGAACCCCGAAAACTTATATACCCTGCAAGTAGAAGCCGGCCAAAGCTATGACATCGACCTGCAATTCACACAAATAAAAGACGGTGCTTACTTCAACTTCGACTTGGTAGAAGAGACTCCCCTAAACCTGAATGCCACACTTGCCCGGTTGAAAGATGCCGACGTGGTCATCTTTGCCGGAGGCATATCACCTCTGCTCGAAGGAGAAGAGATGAAGGTATCGGCACCGGGATTCAAAGGAGGAGACCGTACAGATATCGAATTGCCCGCTGCACAACGCAATGTACTGGCTGCATTAAAAAAAGCAGGTAAGAAGATTGTATTTGTCAACTTCTCCGGTTCGGCTATGGCACTGGCCCCCGAAGCCGGGAACTGTGATGCCATTCTGCAAGCCTGGTATCCGGGACAGGCAGGTGGAACTGCAGTTGCCGATGTATTATTCGGAGACTATAACCCTGCCGGACGATTGCCAATCACCTTCTACAAACATACGGAACAGTTACCCGATTTTGAGGATTACTCTATGCAAGGACGCACTTACCGGTATATGAAAGAAACTCCTCTCTTCCCATTTGGATACGGACTAAGTTATACTACTTTCTCTTATGGTAAAGCCCAAGCAGATAAAAATCTACTGAGCAAAGGAGATAAACTGAACCTCAGCATCCCTGTTAAAAACACCGGGAAGAGAAACGGAGAAGAGATCGTGCAGGTGTATATCCGTCGCCCGGCAGACAAGGAAGGCCCGGCAAAAACACTTCGTGCTTTCAAAAGAGTAGAAATAGCCCAAGGGAAAACAGAAAATGTAATGATAGAATTGCCTTATTCGGCTTTTGAATGGTTTGATGCTACCACCAACACCATGCATCCTCTCAGTGGAATGTATGAGATACTATATGGTAGCAGTTCCAAAGCAGAAGATTTGCATTCCTTACAGGTACGTATACAATAAAATAGCTACTACCATAAATAAAAAGCCAAACGAGGATGTGTCTGATTTTTGAAGTACACTGTATCAGCACATCCTCTTGTTTTCCACAACACCCTCAATCTCAAATTATCAAAACAGGCATTATCTTCTCTATGGGAAATACCCGAAGAACTCTCTTACTACATTCCACAAGTTACAATTCAGTCTTTATAGCATTGATTAACAAGCCATTGAAAACATGCATTCTTTGTATTACAAAAGTACGTACTTAAGTATGTGTTAAATGTACACTTTTATACCCTAAAAGTACGTACTTTATGTATACAAAAGTGTACACTTTTGCATCGACAAAAGCAGAAGTTAAAATTTCCCGTTAACAATGTTAATGGGAAATGATTCTTTTTCCCCGTTTCTCTATCCATATATAAAGCCATTTTAATGGCCTATACTTAAAAAGTCTCTTTGATACAATGGATTTTGCAACAGCTAATTTAGTAACAGTTTCTTTCCCGTATTTTTCTTCATCTGCCCTGGCAAGTTCTAAGGCCGAACATAGCAGACAATAGCCACATTTCAGATTTAAGAAAGAAAGGTCTTTCCAATCTTCCTCAGAGTCTATTTCTTCATAGTAGACTCTCAAGAAATCATAAACATTCCCGGACTTTTCCATATCTGTTTTCATCAGACAGGGACAATCATGAATATCGGAAATCCATTTCATGGCATCTGATATATAGTGGAATGTTTCTTGTCTGAGTTGTCTATCCGTTCAAACAGTTCATGCAGACACATGATGCGAACCGCTTCTTTATCTGCTATTTTACAACACTCTATTTCAGATATTTTTACTCGGAGATTCCGGATTGTTTCATCCTGTCGCTCAATACGTATCCACATCATGGCGATGACAGGCAATAACATAAAGTATAATAGAATAGCTACTATGCCAACGATGTGAAGTTCTCCCGATAAAGAAAAGCTGTGCCTCATATTGTTTGTTTTTAAAGTTAGAAATGGGCACAAAAAAAACGTGCCACACCCAATATTAGCCAACCAGAGGTACAGCAACGAACCACGATACGCCTATATACTGAATGGGCACGCATATTGTTCGTTAAACAACATACATATCCCATTTCAGTTTGAGCGTATCGTTTTGAAAGTTGCTGTTTTCTGGTTGATACCAAACTGAATACTAATAAAAAAGTGATACTTAAATTAAGTATCACTGCAAATATAGCGAAAAGAAAATATACTGCAATAATAAAGAAGTATTTATGTGAGAGTTTTGAATATACTTCACCACAGAGTCTCATGTCGTTTTTTATTAGAAATTGTGGTTCTGTGTTCCCCTGTGGTAAATTTGTAATGGATTTGTTGTAGTGAGTTCAATACATTATTTCTCAAAAGCGATCTGAATTTTGATACGGTTATCCTGAATAAGATTACTTTCATCCACATTATCTAAAAAAAAGTCGTAGCTTTGCAATAACTTAAAAAACAGAATGATATGGTACAGCCGGACAAATACATACGGTTTGATTGGGCAATAAAGAGACTCCTCCGCCAAAAAGCCAACTTTGGTGTGTTAGAAGGTTTTTTAACCGTTTTATTGGGCGAAGAGGTGAAAATCATCGAGTTACTGGAAAGCGAAAGCAATCAGCAGACCAGTGATGATAAATTCAACCGTGTAGACATCAAAGCACGTAACAGCAAGGATGAGATTATCATTGTAGAGATTCAAAACACCCGTGAGCTCTATTATCTGGAACGCATTCTCTATGGAGTAGCAAAAGCGATCACAGAACATATCTCCCTTGGCGAACGCTATTATGAGGTGAAAAAGATTTATTCCATCAGCATCTTGTACTTCGACATCGGTAAAGGAAACGATTATCTGTACCACGGTCAGAACATCTTCACTGGAGTGCATACAGGAGACCGCCTTGAGGTGACCACTAAAGAGAAAGATGCCTTAGTACATAAGCTGCCTGCCGAAGTCTTTCCGGAATACTTCCTGATTCGTGTAAATGAATTCAATAAAGTAGCCGTCACTCCTTTGGAAGAGTGGATTGAATATCTGAAAACAGGATGTATCCGTGCCGATACCAAAGCTCCCGGTCTGGAAGAGGCTCGTGAAAAACTGATCTACTACAATATGTCTAAGGAAGAACGACATGCTTATGATGAACATCTGAGTGCCATGATGATACAAAATGACGTATTGGATGGGGCAAAACTGGAAGGACTCATAGAAGGGCGTGTAGAAGGACGTGTAGAAGGACGTATGGAAGGACGTGTAGAAGGGCGTATGGAAGGGTGTATGGATATGGCACGTAATTTAAAGAAATTAGGAGTCTCTACAGCTATTATCATGGAAAGTTCCGGGTTGTCAGAGCAAGAAATAGAAAAATTATAACCAATATAAAGCTGCCTTTTTACTATAAAGAAGGCGTATACAAATAACAGGTTCTTTTATTCTTCTGATTTAAGATTTGCAAGTGCTCAACTCAATAGTTACAGACTTGAGCACTTGCGAAAGTTAAGAGCCTGTTTAAATTTTCTTCAAATAGGATTTTTCAGCTTCTTTTGAGTTTATTTCCGGTCTATTTTTCCGTTTTTAGTCGTCACATAGCCCGCTATGCTCCTCGTAAAAACGAAAAAATATCCTCAAAAATAACTCTCAAAAGAATGCTGAACAAAATTTAAACAGGCTCTAAGTTATTTATTAAATATTTTCTCAGTATTCACACTGCCGTCGCTCTTATAATGCCGAACGATAGTAATCCCCTTGACCGGAGCCTGTATTTTCAAACCTTCTACTGTGTAATATTCGGTTCTGATAATATCAGTACCTACTAATGTATCTTCAATACCTACACCCGAAGAAGACACACCGCTCAGACCTCCGTATTCATTGACAGCCTGAACTGTATATTTAGCTATCGGATCGTAATCATAGGACGTTTCTGTGGTGAAACCAATAACATTGCCATCTTTGGATATTGCATAACAAATGGCAAAAGGAACAGCCTCCCAGGTTATTTTACCATTCGTAATCTTCACTACCGGAGCTGCACAAGCTTCGGTTCTCAAAACCGGTTGCCATGCATCCTCACCGGTCAGTATGTTCTTCACTGTATATTGGGCAGCTTCTTCGGCAGTCAATACAGCTTTGGAATAACCTTCTACTTTCTTGTCACCATCCATATAATAATAGTAAGTATTGCGGTTGCTCAGGTCTACCGGATTTCCATTCTTATCCATTGTGTTGTATTCGGCCCACAGAGTGGGAAGTCCACCCATTGTCTGATACCAGCCGGTTGCAGGGATAGACACTTCGGCGGTAGTATTGATAAAAACAGTTTTCGGATTATTATGCCAGGGACGGCCCAGCCAGATGGAATAAGTAGAGGGATCACTGACACGGTCAGTAGTAATCTTATTATTCATAAATACATATCCCCACTTCGTAGATGCACCATGGCTGGGTGCTACAATGTATCCACCTGCCGGACGGACAATATTCAGAATACAATCGTCAAAGTATGCATCACCACCTCCATAAATAAAGTCGACAGCACCTTCTATGAAGCAGTTCTTCAGGTAATGGCGATGTGCATTATTCTTAGTTGAAGTAAGATAAGTATCCTGATAGCTCAACAGTCTGCACTTATTTAAGATAATACGGTCATTGTTAGTGTACAAAGCCAATGCCTGCGGTCCCCCGTTCTTTTCAACACCCCAGGAATTCTCTAAAGTGATATTTTCGAAATAACAATCGGCTGCCTGACAGACTACGGTAGCACCGTCGGCTACTCCATAAGTGGGAATCGAAGGATCTGATGTACCCCCACAAAGGCGATCATCTGAGATGATAACCTCATCGGCACTCTGGCCAATAAAATGTAAGTACGGTTTTGAATCCGGAATATTAACGTGTCCCTTGTAAGTACCCTTCTTTATAAAAATCAGGTAAGGTTTCACTTGTCCGGCAGGCGCTGCATCGATCGCTTCCTGTACAGTAGTATAATCACCTGTACCATCTTGTGCGATAACAACATCAAAGATACGTGCCTCCGGCTGAATACGTTCCATAGTTGTGAAAGTCAGTGTGCAACCTTTGAAAACATTGCCATGTTTGTCAGTCACTGCACCTTCGGGCATAGTGAATGTATAAGTGGTATTATAATCCAGCGCACTGTAAGGAAAAACAACTGTTTTACCACTGAATGTTCCTTTCAGAACTTCACCTCCTAAAGTACAATCACCCGTACCTGCCTGGACTCTCTTGTCAAAGGTCAGAATGATAGATCCTCCGGCCGACACACCTGTATCGTTTTTCTGCGGAATGGAAGCTACCAATACCGGAGGTGTAGGATCGATGATACCGTCCTCGTCTCCCGTTACAAAAACATCTGTTATACAGGTTCCGTCAAGACCGGAAGGAGTACCTACAATAGCAGATGTCACATCGGGACGGAAACGAACATACACTTTTTCTTTTCCATCGCACTCTGAAGGTAAATTAAAATGACCCGTATACCAAGACTTCGCTGCTTCAAGGGTGATAGTTCCCAAACGAGTGTAGGTAACACCATCTACAGAATACTCGACATTCTGAACAGAGAAAGCGTTGTAGTTGCAACCCATTGTTGCCGATACTTTCACGTTGCTGTAACCCAATGTCTTAAATGATACTTCATAATAATACAATTCACTCAAAGGCAACGGGGCATTTTCGGTCACTGTATTTACACGCAACGCTTTCCAGCAGACAGCACAATACATATCGTTGTAAGGACCATTGGCGACTCCCTTCGGCAACCAGCTTGAAGTCGTTTTATCTTCTTTGTGCAAAGAGAGTAAACCGGCATTTTCCGTATCACTCTTATAGTCGGCAGGACGTTCGCTGCCCGGTTCATCCTGATACATGTCCCACCCCACTATAAAGTCACAGGCACTGAACTTAGCAGTAACATTCTGATCCTGATGCATGGTAATTGTACGAACTTTAGCAGTAGAATTGTCTTCCCAGTTCAGAAAAGTAAAAATCGGATTATTTATAGCTGTCAAAGAAATCTCGGTTCCTTCTTCATACATCATTTTACCATTAATCTCAGTACCGGCCGGAGAGATTGTAACCAGATTAGTATTTGCTCCGCCTTCGAGATTCACATTCAGTGAATAAGTATTCGTTTTGCTATAATTTGCAATCAAAACAGTATTCTTCTCTATCCTGAAGTTATAAGGATTGGAATCGGATATAATAGTTCCTTCTGTATCCGTCCAATGCAGAAAATGATAACCAAAGTTCTCTGTTGCAAAAGCCGTAATAGCCGTACCTTCATCATAACGTTCGGCAATCGGGTTTAAAGTGACCTGTCCTGCATTCACATCAGAAAGTGATAGTGCGCAAGTATAAGACTCTACATCCTCTGCCTCTCCGGAAACAATACCTTCCAACAGAATGCCGGTCAAGCCAATTGTTTTGTTATTGGCCAAAGTGTAGACAGAAATTGAAATATCAAAGGCCCCTTCTTTTACCTCATATCCCTTGATGTCATAAGACAATTCAGTATAAGGAATGTCTTGTCCGCTACGCCCCAGTGTGGTGACATCAGCCAATGTGGTAACATTATCTCCGTTCGCACACCTGATAATTAAATTACCTCCGCTCGTACCAAAGCGGCAAGCCGCAAAACTGATTCTTGTCGGTGTGAAAGTGAGTCCTTTCTTAGGTATTACAGTAAACGTCACATCATCCGAACCATCTGTAGCCGCAGTACCATGTTGTTCTCCCGGTCTGATTTGAGAGAATGTCAGGTTCCCGGATGTCCCTGTGGATGGCATGGAGAGGTTGCTACCTAATTTAAAAGAGGTGGCAGAGAATATATTATCGTGAGAGACAGTAGCAGAAGTTTCATTGGCCGGACCACTTGTAAAAGGCCATACAGCTGTCAGAGTGACTTCATCTGCTCTTAACCCTATTGGGATACAGAACAAACAGCTTAAAAGAACAAAAGCTTTCAATAGGAATACTCTTTTCATGATTTTCATTTTTTAGTTAAACAAAAGTTTGATTATCAGACACAAAATTAAGTTCTTCCTATAACCCGCAGGGGGACAATTGTACGCAAATGGAGGAAAATACGACACCAATGAATAAAAAAGATCCGGACTCATCCCAAGCCCGGACCTTACACATGCAAAAGTTAGCTGATCAAGCTATTACTTTAGTTAAACACGGTTTTACTGAACCACAAACTTTTTACCTTTCTATTCATTGACTTTATTCTGCTTTTCGGTAATATCACTAACCAGACTATTCATATAAACTTCAAGATTAGTGTATCCTTCTTTACTCAAAGTCTTTGCGTTACCATCAGAAGTATTATTCGAATCCAATCCGTTTTTAGTCTCCCATACATCGGGCATACCATCCCCATCCGAATCTTTCAACTCATCGGCTGTCACACCTCCGTCAGACAACGTAGGCCAGGGACTGGTTGCCCCTTCAGGCATTACGTCCGAAGGTAAATCGATCAAACCGGGAGCGTCGGCAGCACCTTCGGTCACAGTTCCGGTATAGGTGGCAGTTCCTTCCTTAGTCTCTTTTGCGATACGTTCGTCGATGATGTCTCTTTGTTTTGAACATCCGGCATACGCCAGTACCAGGTCAAATGCCTGTTTTGCAGTATGTGTGGTAATCACATCAGCATCAAGCGGGAGTGTTAGGCGAATCGTGTCACGGGTTACCGCAGTGAACAGTCCGTCATTTCTTGAATCGTCAACCTGCTCATACATACCTTTTGTCCAGTTGTCGTTGGTCACCTCATCCGTACCTTCCATCACGTTTCCGTCTACATAATATTTCCCCCATACATGCAGCATCGGGGCAAATGCCGGATAGGTAGCCACATATTCCGCAGTACGGATACCAACTCCGGCAATACGATAGCGAACCGCCTTTTTGGCAGGAGTGGCAGGACCCGGTTTATAGTAGTTGTTTACAATATTCACCTTCATACCTTCGCCGCCATAGCATCCGTTGCCTGCCCAGTTATAAATCACATTGTTTCTCATATCCATGTGTTCACGTTCCTGAGTAAACGGGCGCGGGCCAAGGCGTGGCGCACGGCTCTCATGATGTGCCAGCAAGTTATGATGGTAGGAAGCGCCGGCACCACCCCAGTTACCACCATATCCGTGTTTACCTTTTCCATGACCGGCTGTACGCAGGCTCTCGGAAATGATACACCATTGAACAGTCAGATTCTCACCTCCGTATACGGAACAGCACTCATCTACCGACCAACTGATGGAACAATGATCTACAATGACATTTTTGTTTTCCATACCTCCCAGTCCATCGGGTTCACCGCCTCCTTCATTACCTACGCGAAAACGCAGATAACGGAGAATAACGTTACTGGCTTTGATCGTCACCGGATAGGTAGCAATACAGATCCCCTGTCCCGGAGCTGTCTGACCGGCAATGGTCAGATCTCCGTTAGTGATATTCAGATCACTTGTCAGGAAGATCGTTCCGGCTACGTCAAACACAATGGTTCTTGCACCACTTTGCGAGATTGCATAACGCAACGTTCCCGCCTTTGTACCGTCTTCCAAAGTGGTCACATGATACACTTTTCCTCCCCGTCCGCCAGTGGTCATCCGTCCGAATCCTTCGGCACCCGGAAAGGCACAGGGATTTCCGGTAGGTTCCGGTTCAGGCTCTGGTTCAGGGATTACTGCTCCTGTAGGAGGATTAAAAAACTGTTCTGTTTCGGAGCATCCTCCCAATAGGAACGGGAGGAATGCACACAAGTATATAAAATTCATTTTATTCATAACGTATCTGTTATTTTAGATTTAATTAGACTTGTTCCATCTGGGATCTCCTGCCACCCCTTCACCGGGGAATTTAACACCGGGTTTAAAATGGAAATCACCATTGACAGGATCGGTAAACAGATCCTCCGCCGTACCGGAGAAGGTATTGATATTGGCAAACGGACGACTTGTATTCAACTTCACTTCGGAAGTGAGGTAACAAGTGGCAAAATCCAAATATTTGTAATTACTATATCCGCAACCCAGTTCTGTGTTTTTATTAGGACCGGCAATGATCAGATTGGTCACAGCTATCTCCGTAGGTTGTATCTGGAAACGGAAGAAATTGCTGGCTCCGAACTCGTTATTGTAAATGGTGCATTTATCAAATGTTATATCGTCCACTACACCCCTCGCATCAATCAATGAACCCATCTCTATAAATGTACAGTTGGAGACGGTTACAGTCCCGAGATCTGCCGGATTAGCAACAATCAGTGCATAACCATTGTTGGATACGTGGTCGATGATACAATTATTGAATACTACAGCGTCCAGTTTTACCCCCGATGTTGTGCAACGTACCACTGAACGATTATAATTGGATATATTACATCCTGTGAAGCTGACCGTCTTAAACTGATTAGCACCAAAACTGAAAAGATAGTTACTCAGTTCACCATCTAAGGCAAGCTTATCAAACGAAACGGATTGTACAATCTCATTCAAGGATACAGCCCCTAATTTCAATAAAGGTAATTCGCCTGTTGCCGAAAGTGTACCCGCAAACGCCAGATTCTCAATACCACCCGGAATGATAATACCGTCAGGATCGCTCTCGCTTTCTTTTATACCGATATAGTTATAAGTTTGTCCACCTTCAAAGATTAAAGTCAGACTGGTTGCACCTTCTTCTGCACATCTTCTTAATTCAGCATTAATCGGAGTATCGGGCATAATAGTAAGAACCACTGAATTGGGAATACCGGAAGTACGGAAGGAGACTTCTCCACGCTTGTTCTCTCCGTTGAATGCATAAACAGTATAAGGAGTACCACCTTTCAAACCTCCCAGAACGTACATACCTGCACTCAAATCGACTCCTGCTTCCTGCAGATTGATACGTCGTTCTGTCTCCATTATCAGTTCACCTGTACTGCTATTCCTCTCCCAAATTACAAATTCCGTCAGCTCATTAACCGGAGTCCAATAAAGAGTTACTTTGTCAATCTCCGGAACATTACTTGTGAATATCTGTTCTTTGGGAGTTTCAAAGAAAAAACTTACATAGCCCGATTCAACCAACGCTCTACTGATTGCTTTCATACGAACGGAATACTTGGTTACTCCTTTCAGATTATTAAACCAAGTACGGTATTCTACTTTCGTCTGGTTAGAATCATCCGAATAGACAGTCAGCGTATCAGCTAAAATCGTATCGGTACGCACAATGTGATTAAACTGCAAACTATCTTCACTAAACTCGAATATATATACGGAAGCATTCACTACCTTGTTGTAACTGATCTCGACAGCAGTTGCCTTTACTGATTTACTTTCAAATGCCAACGGACGAAACAGTCGGTCGTGACTCGAATCTATACCCCAATCATTGATCTCGTCATCACAACTCACCATAAGAGTGCATGATAAGAGGGCGAACAGCAGACTTATTATATTTTTCATATTCATTCTTCTTAAAATAATTAATAACCGTAAGAATTGCTCACATGGCCCTTACTTTCATAAACATCCTGATTATAGATAGCAAACAAATGTCTGTTATTACATTTACCGTTACCCATTGTCTTGGTCACCATGATATCGCGGATATCCGCGCCGTATTGGAGCTGGCTGTAGAAAGAAGAGTAGTCATAGTTTGCCATCAAACCGGATGCTGCACATAATACACTGACATATGCACCCAGATGGGCTGTGGGTTTCTTCTCACTGTATTGATGACGTCCCGATCCCCATTGAACCTCCGTATAAATGCTCTCATCGGGATTACCAGGTAATTCTTTGTAAAACTCAATCGACTTATAATCTATAAACTCGGGCAATGCAGGATCTTCATATTTATAGTAGACGCTTGTGGGAATATCGCCCGGATTAAAATTCTTATCAAAAATGGTAAATGGCTGAGTACCGTCCATCATCAGGCAAAGCGTTTGCTTCATCTCTTCAATCTTTTCATCCAGCATTCCCCAACGGATCAAATCCATTTTACGTACTGCTTCTCCTCCAAATTCCCATGCACGCTCATTTACAATGGCATTGAAAAAGTTAGTATCATATTGTTTGATTTTAGGAGAACCTGCACCAAATGCACGTTCGCGTACCTGTTCCAGTGCTTCGCGGGCACTGATATGAGCTACTTCACTTTTAGACTCAGGACCATAGAGTTCATTCCGTGCCTCGGCATACATCAGCAGAATGTCCGGATAGCGCATGATAATCCAGTTAATACCATTGCCAAGACGGTTGGTTGCCGTACTTAGAAGCGATTTCCAGCCGTCTGATGTCCAGAAGAAGTTCCATTTATTGAGTGACATATTGAGCATATCACCTTTGATGGTTTCTTTCGTATCATTGTTGGGATAAGAGGCCCAGGTCACTGCATAGTCTCTGCGCAAATCATCCCGGTCAAATGAATAAAAGTAATAGGCATGTGAAGAGACATAATTTCCGCCCATACTACGACCATTTGTATATTTGGTATTGGTACCCATACCGTACCCCATCAGGTTACCGATGTCACCAACCTGTCCCATCCCCATGGCTACTTCAAACAGGTTTTCATTATAACTGTTCAAATCTAAGCGGCATACTGTTTTCCAGATATCTCCATAATCAGGATCAAGTTTATGAGGGTTATCTGCACTGCCTATAACACTAGCACATGCCTGCTCGGCTATCTCATAATATTTTTTCCAGTCTTTGCGGCGTCCTGTATAGTAACCGTTCAAATCGGCAATTCTTGGATGATGCTCTACGTTTGCATCCGAGAACTGATTGGCATCACGTACAGACCATCCTCCGGCAAACAAAGCGACACGTGCCAGCAAACCTTGAGCAAAGCCTTTCGTAACGCGTTCACTGGTATAACCATCCTGCCCCATCCACGGCAGATATTCGGCTGCTTCCTGCAAATCTTCTATAATCTTGTCATAGATAACGTCGCGGTCCGCCTTTCCAATGTACACATTAGACAAGTCGGAATTCGCCGTTTGTTCCTTATAAGGAACATCTCCCCAATAACGAACCAGCTCAAAATAGGCCAATGCACGCAATGTCAATGCCTCTCCCAGATAAACCTGCATTGCCTTCTTTTCAGTCTCCATCAACGGGGAATTACGAATGCCTTCAACAGCAGTAGCAGCCAACTCTGCCATACGGAAACCATCCGTCCAGCGACAACGATATTCATAGATATCACACCAGAAGTGTTGGAATCCGGTTTCTCCAGAGTTGTAACCGGTCTCGGCAAATCCTCTATACCCTTCGATATCCGAATATCCCTGCCAGTTGATAGACATACGTCCTTTATATAAATTATCGCTGGCAAGCGTAGCATATACTCCCATCAATGCGGCTTCCGTCATAGACTTTGTGGTATATACGGTTTCGGGGCTCAATACAGAAGGAGATTCTGTATTCAGATAATCCTCGCATGAGCTGAATAAAAGCACCACACACAGGAATAAAGTATATATATTAATTCTTTTCATGGTTTGTTTAAATTAAAATGTGACATTAAGACCAAAAATATAACTATGACATTTCGGATAAGCTGAGATATCCTTACCAGGAGTCAGATTGTTGCCGGAAGTACTGACCTCTGGATCTTGCCCGCTGTAAGCAGTCCACGTTTTCAGGTTATTGGCTGTAAAATAAACACGAAGATTCTGTACGGCGAACTTTTGAGTGAACAGTTTGGGTAATGTATAACCGATTGTCAGGTTACTGAAACGGAGGAAAGAACCATCTTCTACCGCCCAGTCAGTAATGATGGTAGAATTAGTAAGCGGATGCCAGATACGTGCATTCTGATTCAACTCCATCAGACGTTGCGGATTGGCATCATTTCCATAATAAATGTTTTTGCCGGTTTCGGGATCAACTGTAAGGAATCGGTTTTCCATAGACATGATTGAACTTAGATTCTGGTACTTCTTACTTCCGGCATAGGTTGTATAATCAATCTTACCGGCATTAAGAATATCATTACCATATACCCAGTTGAACATGGCAGAAAGGTCGAATCCTTTCCAAGTTGCATTCAGGCTGAAGCCACCGGTATGTTTTGGTAATGCATTACCAATCACCTGACGGTCGTTCTCAGCAGTAATCTTTTTATCGCCATCAAGGTCTTTCAATTTGATATGACCGGGACCGTAATACTTTTCACTTCGTGACATCAGCTCGTAGCAGTCTACCACTCCCGGATTAATCTCCCATGATTTAGTAACCTCATTGAAAGTAAAATCATCAAATCCATACATACCCTCTGCCACATATCCATAGATCAATCCGAGCTGTCTGCCCACGATAACGCGGTAGTCGTCTTTACCTATATCGGCCGTATTGGATGAAACGATCATTTCGTTATTTCCGTCCAATGCATCTACACGATTTTTATTGAAAGAGATATTGAAGTTGGCACTCAGGCTAAAATTCCGGGTCTCGATAATTGTTCCGTTCACAGTTAATTCCAGACCTTTATTAGTAGTCTGGCCAAGATTCTGGTACTGGCTTTCATAACCGGAATGTGAAGGCAACGGTACTTTCAGGATCAAATCTTTGGTAATGTCTTTATAGAAATCCAAAGTCACATTCAGCCGGTTGTTGAAAAATCCCAGGTCGAAACCTAAATTAGAAGAATACTTGGTTTCCCAGGTCAAGTTCTCATTACGAAGTACCGTTGAAGTCTTTAATGAGCCGGTTGATTCTTCTCCCGGATAATAAATCTTATTGGCAGATGTTTCAAAAGCATAATTCTGACGCCAGTAAGAGCCTACACGGGCATTACCGGCAAGACCATAACTTAAACGAAGTTTCAAGTTACTCAACCAGTCCTGGGTGGGCTCCATAAAGTCCTCTTCGGAGATTCTCCATGCCAAAGCGGTTCCTGGAAAAAATCCCCACTTTTTGCCGGGGGAAAATACGTTGGTACCATCTTCACGGGCAGTGACCGTAATATAATAACGGTCGTTGTAAGAATAGTTGGCACGCCCAAAGAAAGAACTGGTACGGGCCGGTTCATTGATTGTGGTATAGGTAGGTTGTTCCTTACCCATATTCCACATAGCCAGAATATCTTGTGCTGTAAAATCATTTGGATAGAACATAGACTTTATACTCATATCTATCTTCTGGCTATGGTTAAGTTCGGTACCAAGCAATGCGTCAAAGCGGTGTTTCTTTTTCTTTAGTTTGTATTCCAAAGTTGCAGTACCTCCATAGCTGTTCCCCTTCATCGTTGAACGATTGGCTACCGGCATACCACCGTTATTCTTAGCCTCTCCGGTATTGTTGGTGTAGATGTCATCCGTATCATCATACATATAGGTATAAGAACCTTGTGCACGGAACCTCAACCCCTTTATGATATCCCAGTTGAAAGCAGCATTATATACATTGGAGAAGCGGTTCTGCTTTTTGTAGTTATTCACAATATTATAATAGGGGTCATTCAGGTCGGTCAGGTCTTCCGAATTATAGATATCCCCTCCCATGTCATCTTCGGATAGTGCGCTTAAAGTACCGATCGGTGCATATTTCACAATGTTGCGCAAGCGGTTTCCGGTAGATACTTTCGGACCGTCAATCGTAGTCTTGGACAAGCGCATGCCCAACTCTACAGATAGTTTTTTACCTATATTCTTATTGATTTTTGCGTTTACATTGTCACGAGAAAAGTTAGAGGTCTTCATGATATACGATTCATCATCGTGAACATAACTTACACTATATTTCAGATCTTCCGTACCCCCTTTGATGCTTACATTATAATTCTGTTTGACACCGGTATTACCGAACATTACATCCTGCCAGTCGGTACCTGCTTTAGAAAGATAAATATCAATGTCCTCCCACCGGCCGAAACGGCCAAACCATCCGGCACTTGCACTCGGATCCAGTTCACGCTGATAGAATACATATTCATAAGGTGAAAGCATGTCGTTCATATTATACACATTGCTGAATCCGACCGAAGCGCCAAACTGGATTTCCGTTTTACCGGCTTTCCCGCTTTTGGTTGTCACCAGCACAACACCATTTGCTCCTTTAGCTCCATAGATGGCTGTTGAAGAAGCATCCTTCAAAACATCAATTGTTTCAATATCGGTAGGAGAAATATCATTGATATTTTCCACCTGAAATCCATCGACTATAAAAAGAGGTGAGTTATCCTGCGTAACAGAACCACCACCACGCACAAGTATTTTGATTTCGGCATCCGGAGATCCTTCGGTAGTGGTTACATTTACACCGGCAAGGCGTCCGGTGATAGCTGATGCGGCAGAGGTTACAGGAATATCTTTCAATGTTTTTTCACCTACCGAAGCAATTGAACCTGTCAAATCCCCTCGTTTACTCGTACCGTAACCGATAACAACCACTTCATCCAATGCCTGGGCATCATCACGAAGTACTATTTTCAATACCTTTCCGGCCACTGCATCTACCTCGTGGGTAGTCATACCAATGTAAGATATAACCAGTTTTTTCCCCTTCCCGGAAACATTCAAAGAGAAATTACCATCCAAATCAGTAATGGTACCATTGCTTGTTTTTCCCTTTTCAACAACGGAAGCACCAATGACCGGTTCTCCGTCCGAATCGGTCACAATTCCTTTTACAGAAATGCCTTGTGCTAAAACTCCCAGAGGGATTATCAACAGCATAGCCAACAGCCATGCTATTCGTCTGTTTTTCATTTTGTAAGACTTTTGTTTCATGTTAACAATACTAAAGTTGATTATGGGGCAAAGTTCTGTAATTTAGGACTCTTAATAGGGTAATATTTAGTTGAAAAGGGGAACTATTTCGACTGCTATGCACAAAAAACGCTTCCTGCACGGGGAGATACGCCAAGCGATGGTTTATTGAAACGCAGATGAACGCAGATTTTCACAAAAGAAAACAAATAAATGATAAAGAATTACAGTCTTTTAATCTGCGTTCATCCGCGTTTCATCAAAGATTTAAAACTCTGTGGTGAGTTTAGCTCATTATTATTCAAATATGAGCTAAATAGCTTTGTGTTTTCTATGGCACACGGATAAGGCAAACCGAACGAATGACAACGGATAAGATTTTCTTCTTCCCTGATCACCAATAAACAGGGACATTTACTGAATACCCCTGATTAAAGATGAAAAAAGGCAACTAACTCGCAATGAATTAGTTGCCTTATGTTTTTTTTTATTTAAAGAGTATCCCTTTTATACCCTTTTCTGTAGAAGATAAGATACCAAAAACAAACGACCTCTTTTATCGTAGTAAGAAATATCTTTCTGACAAGTTTTTATAAACACTAAATGATTCTCTATAAATTAAAAACCCCAATTAAAAAGAGGGAAACTACGTCTGTCACTCTTATTCCAAAGCCCTATTTGCAATCCCTTTAGCCTCTTTGCACTGTTGAACAAACCTATCTGGAGACCATGAACATGATCCGTTGCAAAGTTAAACATACCAATCTGTACACCTCGCACTTTCATTCCCGAATTCCCCAAAACACTAATTTGCAACCCAGTCAGTTTATGAGTATACGTCCAGCAACCACCTACCTGTAATCCATTACTATAAAACGTTCCATTACTAAGTCCTGCAATAGATATCCCATTGGTACGATAATTAGTTGTTACTAACCCACCAAAACCCAGGCCGTTGACAATATGACTGTCCAAAAGAGAACCTGCTATCGAAAAAGAAATCCCATTGGTAGTACTAAAACGATTTTTATATAGTATTGCTACATCCTCCTCCGTCCGATGCCTCCTGCTTTCCATCATCAAAGAAGGAGGCATAAGAAGAAATGGAGGCATTAAAGCCAAAGTAAGAGACGAACCTATCACATCCAACTTTATACCATTGGTTGTAACGTTTCTCAAACCATCAATTTCTCCAATACCAAGTGAAAGACCTGTAATGCGTGTATTCTTATGATAATAGGTCCATATAGGCAGTCTGTTTTTTTTAGCTATAAAAATGGTATCTGAGACGGGGATACTGTCTTCAACAATAGGTGGAGTATGAGGTATGTGTTTCAATTGAAAAATATTCTCTTCGATAAAAACGGGCAGTGGTATTTCATTGCTAATACTGTCCGTAGCGAACTCCAGATTAATAAGAGTGGGCATGCCTGTTATCTCCGCCTTTACAAAATAATTCGTTCTTATTCTATATTTATCATAATAATACGTAGGAAGTTGCCACACAATCCTGTCTGCAAGCATTTCCTCACCTCTGAATATGATTGTATCCTTCCCTTCAAATAAAACGGTTTTATATCCCTTTTTATAATTAAGTATCAGATCTTGTCTTGCCTTCTCAGCTTCCTCATCCGAGAAATAAGAATCCCAGGAACAATTCAAAGATTCATAGTTACCTGCCAGCTTACGATAATTATTCCTAAAAGACTTCAGCCCAAGAGTATAGGCAAACATAATTTTTCGTCCTTTATCATCAGAGATTCGGGGGTTCTCTATTTTCTGTCCCAAAAAACAAATTGTGTCATTACCAGCAGGCATAAAAACAGATTGAGGTATGCCGTTAGTACAAATCTCGTCAACCAAACGTCTCTGAAATAAGGAATCTACCTCTCCGTGCTTGGAGAAGGAAATGGCAGAAAGTAAATTCTCAGCCACCAAGTACACATATACTGTACGTAGATTCGGAATGCTGTCTATATAAGGTTGATAATTCCAGGAATACACAGAAAACATTCCGTCTTGGGATATACTGACCCGTTTCTTCGTATAGCATCCAAGTAATGAACTGGCCAATTCCCACGAATATTTTTCTTTTACTTTTCTATCTTTAGAATTCTGAATATCAAGACTTCTAGTCTCTATTTTATATCCATTACCTTGAAGTTCAATGCTATTTTCGCTGGCTTTAGCCTGAAAAGGCTTCCAGATATTATTGGTCTGTGCCATACCCCAATGGCATAACAGAAAAAAGCTCAATAGTAAAAGTCCCCTTTTCATTATCCGCCTAACAATTAATTATACTTTTTCCCAAGATTGTCTCTATACTCGGTTGGTGTCATACCAAGTTTAGACTTAAAGCATTTACTGAAATAGCGCGGATCATTAATACCTACCATATAGGAAATCTGCGTCATATTGAACTCACCTGTTTCTATCAATTGAGCGGCACGGTTGATGCGCATCTCTTTTATAAACTCAATCGGAGCCAGGCCCGTCAATGTCTTCAGTTTTTTGAAGAAAACAGAACGGCTGACTGCAACTTCTCGCACCAGATCATCCACCACCAGATCACCATTATCCATATTTGCTTCCATAAGTTCAACCAGTTTATCCATAAACTTACGGTCGTTGGGAGACATATCCGGAAGCTTTTCTTCCTCCGTAGCAGCTTCTTCTGAGGTTGATAAAGAAGAAACATGCGTATTATTCATCAGATTGTCTCTATAAAGACTTTGCAGTTTCCGACGCTGGGAAAGCAAATTCTCAACACGTGCCTTCAGATAAGTAGCACTGAAAGGCTTCGTTATATAATCGTCTGCACCATACTCCAACCCTTCCAACTTACTTTCGATAGAAGTCTTAGCCGTCAGCAAAACAATAGGAATGTGACTGGTAGTCATATCGGCACGCAATTCTTTAGTCATTTCGATACCGTCTTTCTCGGGCATCATAACATCGCTGATAATAATATCCGGCACAAACTTGAGTGCTTTACTCCAACCCTCCATGCCATCTGCAGCTTCTACCACCCGATACATTGAGGAGAAAATAGTACGCAGGAATGCACGCAGCTCCTGATTATCTTCTACCAGCAACATTACTTCCTTATTGGAGCTTTCCTCCGGCTCTTCATCCTGCATCCCGGTTTCCGGATTTACAATCGGAATAACGGAAGCCGTTGCATCCATCACAGGGACAGGAATAGTCATGGATGTAGTAGTAACAGCATCTTCGAGAATAAATTCAACCGTTTCGTCATAATGTTCCTTTCCTTTGAGGAAATCTACCTTGAAACAACTACCTTCACCCAGTTTGCTATCAACAGAAATAACAGCTTTATGCATCTCTACCAACTCTTTCACTAATGAAAGGCCGATGCCGGTACTTGCCTGATTGAACAGATTTTTATCTACCAGGTTTTCAAAACGAACAAAGAGAGATTTCTTCTTATTCTCAGCAATACCAATGCCCTGATCCTGTACTCCTACAGAAACAGTTCCTTCATCTTCATGAATAAACACACGGATCAATTTTCCGCCCGGTGTGTATTTAAAAGCATTGGAAAGCAGGTTAAAGACGATCTTCTCCAATTTATCTTCATCTACCCAAAGGTAAAGTTCATCCTTTTCTGTTTCAAACAGGAAATCAATGTTGTGCTCCTCGGCCAGTGATTCAAAATTATCCATCACCTTACGTACGAAAGCTACTATATTGACACGCTGTACCTGCATCTTCATCTTCTTATTCTGAATCTTCCGGAAGTCAAGAATCTGATTAACCAGGTGAAGCATACGATTCGTGTTACGCTCTACAACTACCAACTGTTCGCGGGCATCTTCCGGTAATTTAGAATTCTTCAATACATACTCTACAGGGCCGGCAATAAGTGTCAGCGGAGTACGAAGTTCGTGAGATATATTGGTAAAGAAACGCAGCTTAATATCCGAAACCTGCTGTTCTACAGACACTTCATGCTTCAACCGGTAAATGGTAAAGAGGATATAAACAGCCACAAAGATCACAAGCAGAATAAACAATACATAAAGGAAATAGGCCAGTGGGGTTTCCCAGAATGACGGCAGTACTACGATGTCGAGAAACCGGGTATTGTCCACCCACACACCGTCACTATTGGTAGAACGTACTTTAAATGTATAGTGTCCCTTCGGCAAGTTAGTATAGGTGGCATTGCGTAGCCGGTCGGCATACGTCCACTGATTTTCAAAACCTTCAAGAATATAGGCATACTGAATATTCTGCGGATTCGTATAATCGAGTGCTGCATACTGAATGGCAAAAATATTTTCTTTATGAGAAAGTACCAGTTCTTTGGTATCGTCCAAGCCTACCTTCAATACTGATCCTTCGCCCGGAACAATGTCCTGATTGGCTATCACCAACTTAGATAATACAATAGGAGGTACAAAGCTACTCTTATTGATAGAATCGGGAGCAAACATGAAAATACCATTACTGGCACCAAAAAGCATATCCCCCGTGGAAGTTACTGCTGAAGCTGCTTCACTGAAACGTACACGGAAAGTAATACTACGGTCGTCATAATTCTCAAAACGCTCTTCACCGGGAATGAATTTACTGATTCCATTCTCTGTACTCATCCATAAATTCTGCTTCTTATCCTCACGAATGGAAAGCAACACATCAGAAGGTAGCCCATCAAGTACGGAATAAGATTTGAACACTCCGTTTCCATCTTTATCAATAGAAAGAAGTTTATTGAGACCTCCTCCAAAAGTAGCAAGGTAAAGCTCCTTCTTCTTTGTGGCAATAATCCAGTGCACATCATTATTACTCAAGCTCTTTGCGTCATTCGGATTACGAGAGAAGTGATGGAACTGAATCTCTTCGGGAGTTTTAAAATTCTCATCAAAGGCAACTGCCCCGGCTGTGGTTCCCACCCAGAGATACCCATTGTTGTCCGATGTAATGAAACGGGTTTTATAGCAAAGGTCAATCGGATATCCTTTCAGGTTATTACGGTGATTGACAAAAATAGTATTGCCGGCTTTATCTTTTGATATATAGTTAATTCCGTTGGCAAAGGTTGCTACCCAGATTCTCCCGTTATGATCCTCGTAAACGCAATACACATTATCATTACTCAGACTATACATATCATCTTCATCATACTGATAACGGGATAATTTGTAAGATAATCCATTGGGTGCAACCGGCTCGGCACGTACCAATCCATCACCCTTTGTAGCAATCCAGAGTATTCCTTTCGAATCCTGAGTTATATCATAGACCGTACCTTTCATTGGTACACCGGAAAGTGAAACATTACCTGCTTCGGTCAGGAAACCCATATATTTATGGTTTTCATCATACACTCGAAGACGCCCATCTTTCAATCCAACCCATATATTTTTATGCTTATCCTCACATAGTGCACGTACTTCATTGCTTAATGATTCATAACTATGCTCTTCGGGAGTCAGCATACTAAACTGAACTGAACGAAAAGTAACCTTTTCCAATCCCTTTGAATGAGTACAAATCCACAAATTGCCCTGCTTGTCCGAAAAAGTAGAGTGAATTTTATTGGAGAAACGCCAGTCGCTACTTCCTAACTCATCATAAAAAGGCACAAGGCTCTGTTCCTTACGGTCGTAAAAAGAGAAGCCTCCACCATAGGGATGCACCCAAAGGTATCCGTTAGTATCTTCGTGAATATGAAAAGAAGGGCGCGAACGGTCGGCAGCAGTAGGCTCTACACGCATCTGCTCCCGTTTTAAGATCCCGGTAGTCGGATTGAAATGAACTACTACTCCGGGTTCTTCCTGCTCAAACCATACTTCGGAAGATTTATCTACATAAGCCGAAATAATAGGTGCGGAAGGCAAATTACGACAAGTAATATGGGAATAATGTATGTGTTCTTTGGTTTTCAAATTGTAGGTAAAGAAACCATCAGTAGAAGTGGCTATAACGACCTTATCTCCTCCTACCGCACTGATAGCAGCAATACGCGAACGAGTAGGAAGTTCAAGTAACTCAAACTGACCGTTCTTTTTCTGGTAACGCCACACGCGCCCCCTATCCGAACCAAAACAAATCTCCGCATCATCCTCCTGTACAGCATAGAATGCCTGTTTGGGATCAGAAAACCGTTCTTTAGTCTCTACAAAATAGGAAACCGGATTTTTCTCTCCCGGACGAATTAGCCCTAAGCCATTATCCGTCAGTATCCATTCATTATTGTTAGCATCCTGATATACTTTAAAAACTTTTGTAGCAGGGAAAAGACCGGATTTTGCCGAATAAATGTCAGTAGAGAGATGGTTTGTCCCAGCAGGAGTAGTCACACGGATGGCACCATCATTCTCGGTAAGCAACCAAACGGTCCCGCAAGGAAGTACAGTGATGGTATTTACATTGGAAGTACTACCCGGTTGGCCGGCAGCAGGCACTTGTTCGAAAGTCTCCGTACGCGGATCAAAACGATGAGCACGGTTATCATAAGTCAGCAACCACAAAAAACCGCTGGGGTCTTCGTACATTCGGTCGACACGATTGTTAGTCAGGCTGATAAAACTTCCCTGGCGTGCTTTATAAGTCTTAAAAGAGTATCCATTAAAGCGGTTTATTCCATCCCAGGTAGAAAACCAGAGATTCCCTTTATGATCTTGTAAAATGCTCATTACAGTGTTCTGAGACAGACCGTCCTCCGAAGAATAATGGGTGAAGAAACAGCTACGCTGGGCATCAGTCGCCAGCGCGATACTCAAAAATGCTATCAGAAATAAGATTCTTCTCATCATTTTATAAACTTCCATGCTGTAAAGATACAAATTAAACCGAATTTCACTGTGTTTTTGTATCCTTTTTAACAAGGTATTAGCATGAAAAGGAATAGATAATGTGGTAAGCTACAAGCTAAAGTTTGTTAGTTTAGGGTTTATTTTATACTGGCTAAGGTCCAAAGGTTATTATCAGTGTGCCATAGATTGTCCGGTGTTGTACTTTGTCTTTCTCAGAAAGGAACGTTTCCTTTCCCGGTGTACAGTCTTGTTTTACATGTACATCTAAAACAATGTTACATACCGGGACTTCATACGTTCCTCTACGAGAGGAAGCTTTATCGATGCCGGAGAAAGAAACTGATGGCAATGACAAACACTATTTAATAGAAGACTGATTAAAATCTAAGCAGGAATTTAATTTGTAAGTTGCTTATTAAAGAATGCCAGTATCTCCTCCTGCATCTCTTTACTACAGAAGTGAGGTAAATCCCATAGTCTGGTAATCAGTTTATCATCGGCTGACTGGTTCTTCCAAACCCGGTGCAACTGTGCATAAGCATCTTCTACAGCCGGAACCGGGAAGAGTTTATCCTTCCGTCCGTTAAAAAAAAGCATCGCTTTGGGACAGGCTATAGAAGCAATGTGAGGATAATCCAGATAACGCCTTAATCCGGGAAGTACATTGGCATAATTGGAATCTCCTTTACCACGCCCATAGTCAGGAGAAAGTTGATACTCCGTCGTAGTAAGCCAACAAACAGCCGCTCCGGCTTTTATTTTATCAGACAGAGCCGAAAGCATCCAGGATCGATAGGCACCCATCGAGAATCCCATACAACCGATTCGATTGGCATCTACTTCTCCCAAAGAAGCCAGAAAATCTGTGGTATAGATATCTTCATAAGAAATAAATCCACTCCAGCTACGCCCCAACATCTCAAAGCTACAAGCCAATGCCTGCTGACTTTCATAACGTACGCCTTCCTTGCGCCCGCGTTCTCCCCAGAAAAGGGCATCAATGGAAATCACCACATAGCCTTTGGAAGCCAGGTAATCACCTACATACTGATCATCATAACATTGATGTACCCATTTGTCAGCGTCCGACAACACAAGAGAATCGACACCGAAAGGACGAATCATTTTCTCTTTTCCAATGGAGAAATGCGCTCCGTGGTCGTGGAGTAATACAATGGCAGGAAAAGGTCCTTCCCCCTCAGGTACCAATAAATAGGCAGGTACACGAGAATAGGCAGAAAGATTGAAACAAATCTTACGGGCTTCATATCCGGAACGATACTCTATAGACACTACCTCCATATTATATTCGCTGGCAACAGGAGGTGGAGTCAACATGGCATCCAATACAGTAGCACGAGCGGTTTTCCGCCAAATGGAAAAATCCTTCAACGGACTATTTCCCCAAGCCATAGGATAGGTAAGCTCCTGTTTTATCTGATCGAGGAAAACAGGATACTCTTTCTCTATTTCATAAGAAGACACCTCTTGTGCCGTACTTGCTAATGAAACAAAGATCAATAAGCAAAAGCAGATTCGTTTCAACATTCGCATTTACTTTTATTATCGCACTACTTTTACCAACGCATTTCCATTCTTTACCGGATTCCATCCATCTTCTCCAACTAAGATTTCTTCTATCTGGTATCCTTTCAGTTTTTTAAGCTGATGGGAGAAAGTGGCACGAGCCTTTGGATTGGCGCCCTCTCCAAAGCTCTCATATTCGGCATAGAATACCGTTTTCTCTGCATCCTTTTTCCCCCAGTTATGCCATCCGGCAGGTTGTATGTGTTTGCCTAAATTGCAACGAATAAATACTGCCTGTGCATAGGGACGCCATGGACGGGAAAGATAAACACCTTTCACACCATCATCGGCAGTGAGCGTACAGTCATAGAACACATAGCCATACTTCTTTCCTGCCTCCGTAGAAGGGGCTGTAACATACCCATCTCTCTTGCTATGAATATGGCAACGATTGAAGACAGCAGTAGACCAGCCAAATATGAAATCGACAGAACCTTCTATATAACAGTCTTCATAATACTGACGACTGTTTTTTCCGTATGTATAAAGGGTATCCTGGAAACCAAGAAACCGGCAGTTTTTAAAAAAGATCCGATCAGCAGAAACAAAACAAGCTACGGCTTGCCCAACAGGTCCGGCAGTATTTTCAAAGGTGATGTTCTCTGCATAAAAATCAGGAGCATAAATATAGCAGGTAGATGATCCGGAAGTTCCTTTGGTCTCTCCGAAAACATTCTTCTTATTGGCATAATCATCATAAGAAATCACAGCACCTTCCTGTCCTATCAGTGAAATATTAATCTTACTCTCGGGTACTACGACCTTTTCTTTGTATATACCTTTGCGAACAAGAATAGTAGTACGCACATCCTTACGGAAATCAGGCACTGCATCTATAGCCTCCTGGATAGTGAAGAAATCACCACTGCCATCCTGCGCCACCACATAATTGTAATGACGGACATACTTTGCCAGTTCAGGAACTACTTTTGCAATGGCATCTACCGCCAAACCGGCTACTACACGTCCCCCATATACATTGAGATGCGTATTATCTTCACGTCCTTTCGGGAAAGCCGGTACTTTATCGGGAGATACCCACATGAATAGTTTTTTAGATTCTACCGGTCCCAATCCCTGCACCAGATCATGAGTAATCTTATTCATGTCAATGAAAGGCACTCCCAACTCTTTTGCCACATTGCGGGGAGACTCAAGATAGGCACCATGTGTATCAAATAAAGTATCACCTTCCTGAACCGGTTCTGTTTCTCCGGCATCGTGACGTGTATCCTTGGCTATACTTTCATCCAACGGACGGACAAAATTACGGCGTACAATTGCATTGCAAAGGATGGGTATTCCTCCTTTAGCCCGAGTTTCATTTACAAAACGGCGCAGATTAGCGTCAAAAGTTGTTCCTGGTACAGTGTGCCGATCCTCTTTGGGCTTTTCATCGTTATGTCCGAACTGAATAATAACATAATCGCCTTTATTCACCTGGGAAATCACTTTGTCCCAACGCCCTTCATCAATAAAGCTTTTAGAACTGCGTCCGTTTACCGCATGATTGTCAATACGTACTTCTTGACTGAAGAATCCGGGTAACATCATCCCCCACCCACGTTCCGGATTACCACCTGTGATATTTTTGTTAGCCATTGTAGAGTCGCCTATCATAAATATGGTAAGCACTGGTTTATCTGCTCTGAAGGCAGATAGAAGAAAAAATAAACTCAATAGAGCTACCAGTTTCTTTTTCATTTTTGTCGAACTTATTTATATTGTTGTGCAAACTTACAGAGTTTTTAATTGAATGGCGTATAAAAACCGTTGTTTTAGGTGGAATAATTGTATATTTGGACAGGTTTTTAAAATTTGAAGTATGAAAACAAGAAGTAAAACATTCATTTTAGAAAAGGAAAAAGTATGGGAACCGGCAGGCGAAGGGGTTGTTCGCCAAATTATGGGATACGACGGACAAGTAATGCTGGTAAAGGTAAAGTTTGAAACGGGAGCTATAGGAACACCGCATACTCACTATCATACTCAGACTACATACGTGGCAAGTGGTAAATTTGAATTCACCGTAAATGGTGAAAAACAGATAGTAGAAACCGGAGACGGTGTTTATATTGAACCTGATGCAGAACACGGATGCGTTTGTCTGGAAGCCGGAATACTGATTGACTGCTTCAGTCCAATGCGGGCAGACTTCTTAAAATAAAAAGAAATAGAGGGTGCACAGGGAAACTGGTACACCCTCTTCTGCAAAGAACATCATCCCCGTAAGTCATCACGACTTTACTGCGGAGGGGAGACTTCTCTTTTATTCTATAATTACCATTTTTTGATTTTCCACCAATACGGAATTGTATGGGTATAAGAGTAAGAATCTGTTTTCTATGTTTCTTATAGTTATCAAAAAGGTAACAATGGATTCTCATACCACCATCGGATACAAATCTATGGGAGATATCGTTCTATGTTGTGTAGAAACTGATTAATTATGTGGAAATATTGTGTTCTTTCAACTATTTATACGGATACCAATTGCTACTATCGGTGAAAATATTCTCAATAGTGTAACGCAAAGCTTCTTTAGGGGTCAATTGTTTTGCCCACTTCACTCTCCCGGTGGTTATAGCGCCCTCACCGGTATTTCCAAACTCAGCATAACGGGCTGTCTTTTCATTTGCTTCATTGCGCCAATTGTCCCACCCTTCAGGACGGATATGACTTCCAAACTCACAATTGAGGAAAGTAGTAGATGCGTATGGACGCCAGGGACGCCCCAAATACACTTTAGTTACTCCGGGAGCAGCGGTCAGTTTACAACTTTTGAATACATAACCGAACGCTACATTTTCAGGAGTAGAAGCTGCTGTTATATAAGAATTTCGCTTACTATGGATAGTGCAACGCTCAAAGAGAGCCGTAGCAGGACCAAAAATAAAATCGGTAGTCCCTTCTATATAACAACTGGTAAACAGTAAACGCGCCCCTTCTCTACCGGTATATATCGTATCCTGATTCCCCAGAAAACGACAATGGATAAACATTAACCTGTCACCTTCTGTATGCAGCGCTACCGCCTGCCCAAGCGGAGCCGCATTATTCTCGATGGTCAGGTTCTTGAAAGTTATATCGTTCCCTTCTACCTTAATAGTATAAGTACGAAAAGTACCCATCTTATTAATATTGGCATGATCATCATACGTAATAATAGTACCCTCGGCACTCTCACCTACCAGTTGTACATTCTTAACCCACGAAGGAATAACCAGCTTTTCTTTATAAACCCCATCCTTTATATATATAGTAACGGTGTAATCCATAAAAGCACGAACAGCCTCCACCGCCTCCTGAATAGTACGATATTCTCCGGTACCATCACGTGCCACTACAATCGTATCTTGTTTCTGCTGTGCTTGTACCGTTCCGATACAAGCCAACAGCAGCAACAGACTTATTCTCACTAACCTTCTCATTGTTTCTTCTGCAAACGTTCATACTCAAGACTCGCCATAATGAATGGCCCTACAGCTTTCGGGTCATTATCACGAATCGTCTCATTAATATAATAATCATAATCTCCCGAACGATAGTTCTTTCCACCCAGTCCGGCAACGGCACAAGCTTTCGTTATAGTCACCAAACCGTCATTGTCTACTTCAATAAAGTTATCCAGAATACCTTTATACCCCTTCAATGCCACATCCAAATAAGACTGATCAATATATCCCATACGTACCGCTTTAAATAAAGCATATACAAACATAGTTGAGCAGGAAGATTCAAGATAATTTCCTTTCTCGCCACTCTTGTCGAGCACCTGATACCACAATCCGGTTTTCGGATCCTGAATTCGTTTCACCTGAGTTGCTATATTATTAAGAATGACAAGCATTGAATCACGTCCTGCTTCATGTTTCGGAATAAAGTCGAGTGCGTCTACAAAAGCCATCGCATACCATCCCATAGCACGTCCCCAGCTATGTTTAGATTGTCCTGTTACGGGATCGGCCCAACGTTCTTTGCGACTCACATCACAAGCATGGCGATACAACCCATTCTGCGGATCATAAGTGTGACGGGCTACAGTAATAAACTGATTCACTACATCTGCATAATCCTTCACCTGATTGTTGCGAAAAGCATATTCTGCGTAAAAAGGAGAAGCCATGTAGATACCATCAAGCCACATCTGATTGGGATAAATCTTTTTATGCCAGAAACCACCATCCTCATTGCGTGGATGCGTGTCAAGCTGACTACGCAACAAATCAATTGCTTTCTTATACTTCTCATCTTTAGACTCTTCATAAATACGGAAAAGGAATTTCCCGGAATTCAGACGGTCAATATTGTATTCTTGCAATTTATAAGTAACAATGCTACCATCATTATGAATCATCGTATCAGCATATGCCAGTGCATAATCAACTATTTTTTTATCACCATATGTATCATATACATCAAGCATTGCCTGAAGCTCCAGTCCATGACAGTAGTCCCATTTCAGTTTAGGCTGAAAATCAAGTTGCCAGGATTCGGGACAACGAATCATCTCCGACTCCGTCATTCGAACGGACCAAGGCAGTTTATCACTTACTTTCTGAGCAGACAGAGAAACAGAACTGAGCAAAGTTCCCAGGACAAAAATTTTACAAATCGAATTCTTCTTCATTCTCATTTTGGTTATCGGTAATTAGATTTATTCCTTGAATGGGACAAAGATAGCGAGTCTTTTTTTATACGGTGTGTAGATTTCGATTCAAATAGTGTATTTATAAGTTTTCGTGCGCGCAAACATTAAATTCGTGTGCGATAACGTAGTTTTTTAGCGTTTTTGGACAATTTTGGTAGTATTCAGACAAAATTTACAGCAAAAGAGACAATAAATATGTTGATTTACATCAAATAATGTGTATTTTTGACCCCAGAATCAGAACTAATAATTTTAAATCATTTATCATGAGTACAATTCAAAATGCGATGGGTAAAATGACAAACTACAGATGGACCATCTGCGCTATGTTATTTTTCGCGACAACAGTTAACTACCTCGACCGTCAGGTGCTATCGCTGACGTGGGATGAATTTATCAAACCTGAATTCCACTGGGACGAATCACATTACGGTACTATTACCTCTGTATTTTCCATTGTATATGCAATCTGCATGTTATTTGCAGGACGTTTCGTTGATTGGATGGGAACAAAGAAAGGTTTCCTTTGGGCTATCGGTGTATGGTCACTAGGTGCATGTCTTCATGCAGTCTGCGGTATAGTAACTGAGCATGTAGTGGGTCTTCACAGTGCTGCAGAACTGGCTGCTGCAACAGGTACTGTTGTAGTTACTATTGCTACTGTCAGTATGTATTGCTTCCTGGCTGCCCGCTGCGTATTAGCACTCGGTGAAGCCGGTAACTTCCCGGCAGCTATTAAAGTAACAGCTGAATACTTCCCTAAGAAGGACCGCGCTTATGCAACTTCTATCTTTAACGCCGGTGCTTCTATCGGTGCGTTGATTGCTCCGTTAACCATTCCTGTTCTTGCCAAATTCTGGGGTTGGGAAATGGCATTTATTGTTATTGGTGCCCTCGGTTTCATCTGGATGGGTTTCTGGGTGTTCATGTATACTCCTCCCGCAAAGAGCAAACACGTGAACAAAGCTGAGTTGGAATACATCGAACAGGACAAACACGAAGTAGGTGGCACTTATGTAGAGGAAAAGAACGAAAAGAAGATGAAATTCTGGCAGTGTTTCAGCTACAAACAGACTTGGGCATTCGCTTTCGGTAAGTTTATGACAGACGGCGTATGGTGGTTCTTCCTCTTCTGGACTCCTTCTTATCTGTTCACACAGTTCGGCATTAAGACTTCAAGCGGTCTGGGGATGGGATTGATTTTCACGCTGTATGCAATCACCATGTTATCTATCTATGGAGGTAAACTTCCTACTATCTTTATTAATAAAACAGGTATGAATCCGTATGCAGCCCGTATGAAAGCGATGCTGATTTTCGCATTCTTCCCGCTGGTGGTATTGCTGGCTCAACCGCTGGGTACTATTTCTCCATGGCTTCCTGTTATTATGATCGGTATAGGTGGTGCTGCTCACCAGTCCTGGTCGGCAAATATCTTCTCTACCGTAAGTGATATGTTCCCCAAAACAGCTATTGCAAGTATTACCGGTATCGGTGGTATGGCCGGTGGTTTCGGTTCTATGATCCTTCAGAAAGTAGCAGGTAACTTATTTGTATATGCTTCCGGTTCAACAATAGTAGACGGAAATGAAGTGGAAATGACTCCTGACTTACTGGCCCAGGGTGCACAGTTCGTACGTCCGGCTATGGAATTTATGGGATTCTCGGGTAAACCAGCTGGTTATTTCATTATCTTCTGCGTTTGTGCAGTAGCTTACCTCATTGGCTGGATTGTAATGAAAGCACTGGTTCCGAAATACAAACCTATCGTACTGGAATAATCTTTCACACACAAGATTTATAAATAGCAAAGAGCTGTATCAACGAATGGTTGATGCAGCTCTTTTTTTTCCTTATCTTTGCCCCATGGAAAAAGAGGAAATCACAGAGTCTTTCGACATCCTGCTTACTGCTTGTCGTACTCAGGACGACAAACTTGGCGTAGCTTATAAGCAAATGCGCGACCTGCTCGAGCGTCTTTGTCGCAGCCAGATGCCAAACGAAAGTCTGCAAATGACCGATCTATCTGCACGGATTAGTTTCGTAGCAGCACGTACCGAATTATCCGTTGTAGAACAGAACCGTCTGCATACCTTCCGTCTCACCTCAAATGCCGTATTAAACCGAAGAGAAGAACCCAAACGAGAGAAACTACTACGTGATGTAAAAACTCTTGCCTTTTTCTTGAAGAAACTCTCCGGAACTGATATCCCCGAAACATTGTACCGGCTACTCCCTAAAGCAGATGCTACTTATATCGTTGCTCCACCGGCTCACAAACGAGTAGAAAGAATGCGGGTTTGTTTTCAATATTCGGATGAATTCTTTTTGTATGTCAATCCGCTGGATAGTATTGCGGACGAGCCACTGCGAGTGCACTACAATATTCCACAAATAAATGAAGAGTTTGCAGAGACCTGTAAACTTCTCTGGCGACATGCACAAATCAATCTGCTCGATGTAGCCATCGACAAGGAAGGAATACTCACTCCCTCTTTCATCGTTCTTGAACCGGATTATCTGATAGATATCAGCTCGTTGGCAGAATGCTTTCGCGACTACGGGCACCATCCTGCCAACTATCTGCTGGCCCGTTTGCAGCCTATAGAGAATGCACGTCCTCTACTCCTGGGAAATATTGCCAACCTCTTTCTGGACGAATGGATCCATGCGGATGGAGAAGTGGACTATCTTTCGTGTATGCAGAAAGCTTTCCGCCGTTACCCTATCGAACTGGCAGCTTGTGCCGATTTACAGGATAAGGAAAAAGAGCGGCAGTTCTTTGACGATTGCAAAAAACATTTTGAACATATCCGGGAGATAGTAACCGATACTTTCCATGCCCCCGGTTATGAAATGGATAAGACAGATGCCGTACTGGAACCTTCTTATATTTGCGAAGCATTGGGGTTACAGGGACGTCTGGACTACATGCAGCGGGATATGTCATCATTCATCGAAATGAAATCCGGAAAAGGTGACGAATACAGTATCCGTAACAAGGTAGAGCCCAAAGAAAATAATAAGGTACAGATGCTTCTCTACCAGGCAGTACTCCAATATTCGATGAAAATGGATCACCACCGGGTAAGAGCTTATCTGCTATATACGCGTTATCCGCTACTTTATCCTGCCCGCCCGTCATGGGCAATGGTACGCCGGGTTATCGATTTGCGCAATCGCATTGTAGCCGACGAATATGGTATCCAGCTACGCAACAGTCCGGAATATACAGCCGAAAAGTTACAGTCAATCAATGCCAAAACACTAAATGAACGAGGACTTCAGGGACGTTTCTGGGAACAATTCCTTCGTCCTTCCATTGACATATTTGCCCAGCGCCTCGCTACACTCTCCTCTTTGGAACAGGCCTATTTTTACACAATCTACAACTTCATCACCAAAGAACTATATACCTCCAAATCGGGTGATGTAGATTATGAAGGCCGCACAGGAGCTGCTGCTTTATGGCTTTCAACACTAGCAGAAAAATGTGAGGCCGGAGAAATTCTATATGACCTTCGTATTAAAGAAAACCATGCCGCCGATGAGCACAAAGCGAGTATTATCCTATCCAGAGGAGACATTCGGGAAGAAGCCTTACCTAATTTCCGCCAGGGTGATGCCATCGTTTTATATGAACGCAACACGGATACAGACAACGTCACCAACAAAATGGTATTCAAAGCCAACATAGAATCTCTCACCGAAAATGAAATACACATCCGGCTGAGAGCTACTCAGCAAAACACTTCCGTTCTTCCTCATGAAAGTCTGTATGCCATTGAGCATGACACAATGGATACTACTTTCCGGAGCATGTATCAGGGATTGTCTGCTTTTGCATCGGCCACCCAAAAGCGCAGAGATTTACTGCTTGCCCAGCGCCTTCCCGCTTTCGATGAAACTTTTTCCACCCGTATTTCTGCTGCACCGGATGACTTCAGCCGTGTTGCCCTTAAAGCACAGGCAGCACAGGATTACTTTCTGCTGATAGGACCTCCGGGTACGGGAAAAACCTCTTGTGCCCTAAAAAAAATGGTGGAGACTTTCTATCAGGAAGAAAATACGCAAATTCTCCTCCTGTCATATACCAATCGTGCCGTAGACGAAATCTGTAAATCCCTCTCTTCTATAAAGCCTGAGGTAGATTTTATCCGTGTTGGTAGTGAACTCTCCTGTGACGAAGCCTATCGCAACCACCTGATAGAAAATGAACTTGCCCTCTGCAGCCGCCGCTCTGAAGTGGTGGAGAGAATCACCCGTTGCCGGATATTCGTAGGTACAGTAGCCTCTATCTCCGGCAAACCGGAATTGTTCAGACTAAAAACTTTTGATGTAGCCATTATTGACGAAGCCACTCAAATACTTGAACCACAGTTATTAGGCATCCTCTGTGCACGTAGCACAACAGGCAACGATGCCATTGGCAAATTCATCCTTATCGGAGACCATAAGCAGCTGCCGGCCGTAGTTCTTCAACGAGAAGAGCAGTCAGAAGTACATAACGAACAGTTACGTGCCATCGGGTTGACAAATCTCAAAGATTCTCTCTTTGAGCGTCTTTACCGAACCGTTAGACAATGGACAATGGACAGTGGACAGTGGACAGTGGTCAATTGCGATGCAGCATGCAAACAGCGCAGCAACTGTCCACTGTCAATTGTCAACTGTCAACTGCCTAACTGTCAACAGTCCACTGTCAATTGTCAATTCTCCTTCGACATGCTCTGCCGGCAAGGACGTATGCACCCGGAAGTAGCTCTCTTTGCCAATCGTACTTTCTACGAAGGACGTCTGCTCCCTGTAGGACTCCCTCACCAACAGGAAAATTCACCAGCCATTACCCGCCTTGCTTTTTATCCCTCTGAGCCGGAGCCTGCTGGTGCTTCAGCCAAAATAAATCATTCCGAGGCACGTATTGCAGCCCGTTTGGCTCTGACAATCTATCAAAGAGAAGGAACAGAAAACTTTAATACGACACGTACTTTGGGGATTATCACCCCCTATCGTAGTCAGATAGCGCTTATCAAACAAGAAATAGCCCGGCTGAACATCCCTGCGCTCAATGAAATATTGATTGATACCGTAGAACGGTTTCAGGGAAGTGAACGGGATATTATTATTTATTCATTCTGCGTTAACTACCCTTATCAGCTCAGATTCCTCTCAAATCTGACAGAAGATAATGGAATATTAATAGACCGTAAACTGAACGTAGCCATGACCCGTGCCCGAAAACAAATGTTTATCACCGGAGTTCCTAATCTACTGAAACTAAACCCGATCTACCTAAGCTTAATAAAACTGGCAAATGAACAAGTTTGTTTTAAATAACGTTTGCAATCATTAGCCTTTATTTTTTCTTTATGCGGTTTATTAACACCTAAATAGCGAACAAACCGCTATATTTGCGCTACGTTTTTTTCATAGAGATTTAGATTTAAGGTTAGAAGAATTGCGGAAGTCGTGAGACTTCCCTTTTTTTCGCTTTAACGTTTACTGCCACCAAGAATTCAATCTATATTGAATTCGCTTCAATCTAGGCAAGTAAACAAGAAAAGCCCCTTCGAGAGAAGAGGCTTTTTATGCTTCCTGCAGAGAGAAGTATGCCAGATGGCATTTATCATCCATTCGGATAGGCTATTCTACCGGTATACATATTTCCGTCAATAACTCTTCCGGAGGAGTCGATTCCGGACTATTCAGATAGGATTCATACCCACGTGAATTGCTGACTGTATAGCCACCCTGTGGTATCCAATGCCCATAAATGGTGTCATACACAGCACCCAAATTAGCATAAGGCCCTTTGTAGCGAAATACCAGGTACTTCCCTCCCGAAATCTCTTTCACACCGATCTCTCCTTTGGGCTGCACAGGTGAGGGTACAGTAAAACAGACATCCGTCCGTAGATTCTTCGGCTCGGTCACCTTCGGATCATCATGGTAGATACAAATATATTCCATATAGCGGGTATCTATTTTCTCTTCACTCACATAAGCATATAGTTTCTTCCATGCTTCGCAATATGCCAAAGCCATATACGCTCCTGTCAATCGGACATAAATTACCTGTTTCGGTTGCTGTTCGCGTACCTCCATTGTCACATCCAGTGCCAGGTTTATTTCTAATGGTTTCATAATAACGTGGTCTTTATTGTTTCTATACTCATTGGGTGAAATACCATAGAACTGCTTAAAGATTTTCGACAACGAAGAAGGAGAACCATAACCTATCTGATAAGCAATATCACTCACAGACATTGTACTGTAACGTAGTAACCGGGCTGCAGTCTCGATCCTTGTGCGTACAATAAATGCTCCTAACGGTTCATGCAAAAACGCTTTCATAATACGGTGGAAATGATAGGGTGAGAAATGGGAAATTTCGGCCAGTTTTTCCAGGTCAATCTCTTCACCCAAATGATTGTTAATGTACTCCACCACAATGTTGACACATCTGTGATACTCTTCGGTTGTTGATGTTCTTTGCTCCATATTCTTTGATTATTTCACACTGCAAAGATAGACGTACTTATCAAAGGAATCTTTTCCAATCTTGCTAATTTAGAAGATTATTATGTACTTTTGCCATAAACATACAAAAAAGATGAAAGATATAGAGATTATAGCATTCGACGCTGACGACACACTATGGAGCAACGAACCTTTCTTCCAGGAGATTGAACGGAAATTTGCCAATTTATTAAGTATATACAGAGACACAAAAGAAATTTCTGCCGAACTATTCAAAACAGAAATGAATAACCTGGAAAGTTATGGCTATGGAGCAAAAGGATTTACGCTGTCGATGATAGAAACTGCCCTACGTATCAGTAATCACAAAGTATCAGCCGAAATAATAAACGAGATCCTGTCTTTGGGCAAGTCGCTGCTCAATATGCCGATAGAATTATTGCCAGGAGTAGAAGAAACCCTCCGAACATTAAAACAAAGCAATCGCTACCGGTTAATAGTAGCTACCAAAGGAGACCTGCTCGACCAGCAACGGAAACTGCAACGTTCAGGGCTGGCTTCTTATTTCGATTATGTAGAAATCATGTCGGACAAAACTGAAAAAGAATATACTAAGTTAATAAATACACTGCAAGTAACCCCCGAAAAATTCATGATGATAGGTAACTCCCTAAAATCAGATATCCAGCCGGTATTAGCCATTGGCGGATACGCGGTGCATATACCGTTTGAGGTGATGTGGCAGCACGAAGTTGTAGAAAACTTTGAGCATCCCAGACTCCGAAAAGTAAAAAGGATGGGGGAGATAGTGAGCAGTGATTAGTAATTAGTGATTAGTGAGCAGTGATTAGTGATTAGTAAGCTGCGCTATGATCCGCATGGCACTAATCACTAATCACTGCTCACTAATCACTCTTTTTGTCCTTAATCATCAAGATACTCATTTCATAAAGCAGATAGAGAGGAATAGCCACAACGCTTAATGTAAACGGATCACCTGTAGGAGTAATGATGGCAGCAGCTATTACAATCACAACAATTGCATGCCGACGATATTTCCGGAGAAATGTTTTATTGACAAGCCCCAACAGTGATAGCAACCATGTGACCAAAGGCAATTCAAATGCCAGTCCCATACAGAGTACCAGCATCATAAAATTGTCTATATAAGAATTTAATGAGATTACATTTTCGATCTCCGCACTAAGCTGATAGGTAGAAAGAAAACGAAGTGTAAGCGGATAAACCATAAAGTATCCCAGCAATACACCTAGAAAAAACATAACTGTACCTATACTAAGCGCTTTCCTCACTCCACGCCTCTCTTTGGGATAAAGCGCCGGATTGATAAAACGCCATATTTCAAAGAAGATATAGGGCATAGCAGTCACTACCGACATCCAGAAGGCGGTAGACATATGTATAAAGAAAGGAGCTGCCAAATTGATATTTACCAGCTTTACTTGAAATTCCTGCGTAAAAAAGTCATCCGTCAGGTCAAACTTCTCGCCAATATACCTCAACAGATCATAGAACACGAAGTCATTGTGGCAAGGAGCCAGCACTACGCTGTCAAACAAATAAGGCATAGCGATGAAATATCCCACCGCCAACACAAACCAGACTCCAATGACACGAAACAACACCCGGCGCAGTTCATCCAGATGGTCCCAGAAAGTCATTTCAGCCATGGTTATTTCTTATCCTTGTCCGTTGTTTTAGCCGGTTCGTCAATCTCGTCCTTCGCTTTATTGATTTCATCTTTCGCTTCATTCACACCGTCTTTGAAGCTTTTCACACCTTTGCCAAGGCCACGCATCAGCTCAGGTATCTTCTTTCCACCAAAAAGTAACAGAATTACGAGTGCAATAATAATCCATTCGGAACCACTGGGCAGGAAGCCTAATAATAACAAGTTTATCATAAGATATATAGTATATATAAGTTTTTCGGGACAAATATAGTGATTTCACCACAGAGGACAAAACCTTTAACTCCTTTATGGAGTTAAAGAAAAGGAAGAAGGGAAAAGAGTGGAGAGGGGAAAAGTGCCATGTGGCATAATAGCGCAGCCTCTTTCCTTCTCCCCTCTCCATTCTCTTATTCTTGATAATACACCCTCTTCACCCGCGTAGAGATGCTTGTGAGGATTTCATAAGGAATAGTATCCAACGTATCCGAAAGCACAGTTATAGGCAGTTCATCACCAAAAATAATGGCTGCATCACCCTCCTGGCAATCGATACCGGTTACATCAATCATACAGACATCCATGCAAATATTACCTACATAAGGAGCTTTCTTCCCATTCACCATACAATAAGCATGTCCACACCCTAAATGACGGTTCAACCCGTCTGCATAACCGATTGGAATAGCAGCAATACGCGAAGCCCGGGTCAGATGTCCTTTCCGGCTATATCCCACCGTATCTTCTGCAGGCACATCCCGTATCTGCAGAATAGTAGTTTTAAGCGTACTGACATTATTTATAATAGAGTTATCAATCGGGCTGACTCCATAAAGTCCTATACCCAACCGAACCATATCAAATTGTGCATCAGGAAAACGTTCTATTCCTGCCGTATTGCAGATATGTCTCAGGATTTTATGCGGAAAAGCAGCCTGCAGCTCTTTGGAAGCCCGTTCGAATATCTCAATCTGCCCACGTGTAAAAACATCGAACTGAGGAGAATCACTCCCTACAAAATGGGAGAATACCGAACGCGGAATCAGCGCATTCTGATTCTTCAACCGACGTATCAGCACAGGCACTTCTTCTTCGGAGAAACCCAAACGATGCATGCCCGTATCAAGTTTGATATGTACCGGGAAGTTTGTAATGCCTTCTTTCTCCGCCGCTTTTACCAGCGCATCGAGCAAGTGGAAGTTATAAACTTCGGGCTCGAGCTTGTAATCAAACATTGTCTTGAATGCAGTCAATTCCGGATCCATAATCATAATAGAAGAAGTAATACCCGCTTTACGCAGTTCCGCTCCTTCATCGGCCACGGCCACGGCCAAGTAATCCACCTGGTGTTCCTGCAATGTTTTGGCTATCTCATAAGAACCGGCTCCATAGGCCGAAGCCTTAACCATACATACCATTTTCGTTGCAGGCTGAAGCATAGAGCGATAATGGTTCAGATTGGCTACCATGGCTCCTAAATTTACCTCCAGTATTGTTTCGTGTACTTTCAGCTCCAACCTGTCAGAAACAAGATCAAAATTGAATGTACGTGAACCTTTAATCAGTATCACCTCATCATGCAGATTCTGAAACACATCCGACTCCATCAACTCTTCCGTAGTATGGAAGAAATACTTCTCTATCTCAAAACGGGCAGCACTGGAAAATATCTCCGGTCCCACGCCTATTATTTTGTCAATGCCACGGCTTTGTACCAATTGAGCTACTTTGCGATAGAGAGTAGTGGTACTTTGTCCGGTCTCTAATATATCCGACAAGATGAGCGTACGTTTCATCCCTTTTCCTTTTACTTCAGAACGCCTTACTAAGAAGTCAAGAGCAATATCAAGTGATGCCAGATCAGAATTATAACTATCATTGATAAGTACACATCCATGTTTCCCCTCTTTCACTTCAAGACGCATAGCCACAGGTTCGAGCCGCACCATTCGTTCTGTGATCTGATCGGCAGGCATCATCAGATAAAGGCAGGCAGCAAGGCAATTCAGTGAGTTTTCAATAGAAGCATCATCTATAAAGGGGATACAGAAAGTATTATCCATCTCCAGATAACGATAAGAAATAACTGTATGATCTTCCTTTTTCAGTATCCTGCTTATATACAAAGGACGTTCTGCATCCCGGCAGCTCCATGCTATCTCACGGGCAGTGAGCATTGACTTGCTCACACAATTGCTTATCAGCTCATTGTCGGCATTGTAAATTACGACATCACAATTTTTAAAAAGGCTCAGTTTTTCCATACACTTCTCCTGCAAAGAAAAGAAGTTCTCCTGATGTGCCCCGCCAATATTGGTCAGGATGCCAATAGTTGGCTTTATCATATTCTGTAAAGCACGCATCTCTCCCATCTCAGAGATACCAGCCTCAAAAATTGCCAATTCAGCTTCTTCATTCATCTGCCATACGGAGAGAGGAACGCCAATCTGAGAATTATAACTACGAGGCGAACGTACAATCACCCGATCCGGACTCAACAATTGATGCAACCACTCCTTTACAATCGTTTTTCCATTACTTCCGGTAATACCGATAACCGGTATCTGAAACCGTTCACGATGTAGTTCCGCCAGCTTCTGAAGAGCCTTCAGAGGATTACTGACGATTAGAAAATTGACAGTTGACAGTTGACAATTGACAGTTGCTGCGTTGCCCGCATGCTGCATAGCAATTGTCAATTGTCCATTGTCAACTGTCAATTCATTAAACTCTTCCTGAGTAACAACAAAATTTCGTACACCACGTTCATAAAGATCAGGAATATAGCGTGCTCCTTTATTTCGTTTGGTAGTCAGGGCAAAAAAAAGAGTTTCTTCGGGGAAGCTGAGAGAGCGACTGTCAGTCAACAGCCAGTCAATAGTTGCTTCAAGAGTACCCACCCTGCGGGCACCTATACATTCGGTTATAGTTTCAATCGTATACAACATAATAATTATTCAATTTAATAATGTGCTAATATGACAATGGCCAATTGGCTGCGCTATATTTTCCGAAGACATGCCGAATGGTACATTGGCATATTGGCACATTGTCATATTAGCACATTATTCCTACATTATTCAAACTCTAAGTACGGGTATTTTCGGTTAAGTCGTTCTATTTTTAACACAATTTGTCCTAAAAATCTTTTATGTTCCTCTGAGCCCGGATGAAGGGGGCGGTGTGCCTGCGCTTTGCGGATACTTTCACATTCTTCCATAATCTTTTTTGTTTCGTCAGAGAAGAAAGCTTCGGAAAAACGCTCCCACAAATAACGGATAGCCACGGGAGACGGATGCAACATGTCATCGGCATAAAAGCGATAGTCGCGAAGCTCGTCAAGTACAATCTCATAAGAAGGAAAATAGAAAACGAACTCAGGGAAAAGAGTTTGTAGTTGTTCGGTAGCCAGCAACAGGGTGGCTTTACTAATCTGATTGGCATGCATACCATCCCGTATATGCCGGATGGGACTAACAGTAAGAAGTACCTTCAAGCCGGGATTCTGTTCCCGAAGTTCACGAAGCAAGCATGTATATTCATTCACGATCTCTTCAACTGTAAGCTTTCGGCGTACAAATAACTTTTCCGGCTGTTTATGGCAGTTTGATACAATGCGCTTATCTTCTCCCTGTTCATACACCCAGGCTGTTCCCCAGGTGAGCAGCAGCCAATCGACATTCTTTATTCGGGCATGAGCCTGTTGCAAGCGCGTATTGATATTCTGTAATACATCATTCGGCGATGCCGCCGAAAATGCTCCGTGATGCATCGCACTATGCCAGCAGTCGCGAAAGAAAAATAAATCGGAAGTCGCATATGTTTTTCCCGAAAGTATTTGTCTTAATGCCTCCGAGACAGATAATGGGTTATATAGTATCCCAAAAGGGTTGATATCACAACGAAAGAAATTATCTTTCAGCAAATTGCCGATATTCTCTGCAAAACAGGACCCTAACAGTAATAATTGCCGGGCATGAGTGATAGGTGGCAATCCTTTGGGTAATTCAACGAGGGTGGTAAAGTTCATAATAATATGCCAATTGAATAATATGCTAATGTGCCAATTGGCTGCGCTGTATTTTACGAAACCACACCAAATGATAATTGGCACATTATTAATACGGCGAAAATATAGAAAAACTCCGAAACAGAGAAGAGGCAAATAAGTTTTTTAGCCGATAAGGTGCAGTATTTCTTCAAAACCAACATTTATATAATCGTACGTACACCTTAATTTATTGAAATAATAATCTAATTTTTTATCCAAATGAAAATCGTAAATAACTCGAAAAGCATAAGAGTAAACCATCTCCTGAGAGTAACCAATTATAGCAAAACTGTTATTGCCGCTCTGACATTGACATTCGGTATAACGACATTTACTGCCTGCAGTAACGACGGAGATACGCCCGAGGTGATATCCGTAAAGGATGTAGAAGGTAACTATGTGGGTAAAGCAAGCATTACATTCATTGAATCGAGCACTTCGCCAACCCCAATTCCCCAAATAGAAGTGGAGGCCACGCTCAAAGAAGATACAATCTACTTCGGAAAATTCCCGACTGATGTCTTGATAACCAGCATTGTGGGAGAAGAGAAAGCACCCGATATCATTGAACTCGCAGGTGATATCAGCTATAAAGTAGGTTACAAACCGGCATTCAATGAAGGTTACACGCAAATATTGCAGACTTTAGATCCTAAACCTCTGATATTTACAATCGAAATTCCTTCTGAAGAAGAAGGCCAACCGGATGTTATGGAAATAGAAGCAACGATTTCTGCTACGGACAAAGGAGTATTCACCTATCAGGGCAAGACACTGAAATTCAAATTGATAGTTGAAAAAGCTAAACTCAATGGAGAACCTTGCGAGGGTATCTCAGTGGAAGATATAGTATTCGAAATGAATAAGAAATAGGATTCTTCGTCAATTTAATTAAAAACAGAACCTTAATGGACTGATGAGCCGACCTTGTTAACCCTAAATGTAATGTCAGGATGGAATTAATAAATGTTTCAAAAAAATGCAGTTATACTGTCTTTTTATTCTTATATAACTGATTTTCATGACATCTTTATTCTAATTATTGCTATAACTGGAGAATAAACTGCATAACAATATTAATTATTATGCGTGTTCCGTTGTATAATCTTTCTCTTTTGGATAGTTATGCACATTTAATCGGCATGTTATCCTGATTTTCCCGGTATGATAAGTTCGGTTTCTCTACGAGGAACAATCCGAACCTCGTAGAGAAACGCCCCGAGACTCTACGAGAAAAAAATAAAACCGTCTTAAATAACGTTTTCCGACGCTAACTGACGAGTAAATTCGCTCCAATCTAAACTATTAAAAGTATAATCAAAAAATTCATAAAGCTATATTATGTAATGAATATCCCAAGAAATAAGATATTTTCATCATGTAATCCTCCGTAAACCGTACAATGGGAATAATCAAAGCCGGAAATGACGAAGATTTTTATCACTTGTGAGAAACCGTCCCTTAATTAGAGGATTACAGAGAATCAGAAATATCACTTTGTCAAATTGTAAATAGGCATGCACTGTATTTTTCCAACATTCAGAACCATACAAAAATAAATCTTTCAACTAAATTGCCAAAGAACCACAAATAGCATAGAAAAAGGATTGCCGAAAAGTAAAGTCCCCGCCCCTACCAGATAGAGGTCAATAAATAATTCAACTCATATTCTTTTATACCTCTTTCAATAACATGACTGGTATCATACCAAAGTATTCTGTTCTGATCGGAGCGAAGGGGTATGTAAAAATCCCGTTTGGAATCTTGTATAAAAGAGCACGCTAAGCCTGTTTCGTTTTTCATGTCATTTTATTGTTTCTATTTGTAAAAGAGCTGTATTACAAGAGTATATTTGCAGAAATCTCCGGCACGTATTTACAATAATTTATACAAAAATACATCATTTCTGCTTTTTCCAATTAAAAAAGAACGTCTTTCCTTTTCTTTTCGTATTTTTGCATACCAATTCAGTCAGAACATGAAAAATGAACCCACATATAACTTGCTAAACGCCCTGAATACTCCCGAAGATTTGCGACGGCTCACGCCTGAACAATTGCCTGAGGTATGTGACGAACTAAGGCAAGACATTATCAAAGAAGTTTCCTGCAACCCGGGCCATTTTGCCGCCAGCCTGGGAGTGGTGGAGCTCACGGTGGCTCTGCATTATGTATTCAATACACCTTATGACCGCATCGTCTGGGATGTGGGGCATCAGGCTTACGGACACAAAATTCTCACCGGACGCCGCGACACCTTCTCCACCAACCGGAAACTGGGAGGCATTCGTCCCTTCCCATCGCCCGAAGAGAGCGAATATGATACGTTTACTTGTGGACACGCCTCAAACTCCATTTCGGCAGCGTTGGGCATGGCAGTAGCAGCCATGAAAAAAGGAGAACTGGGCCGCCACGTAGTAGCTGTCATCGGCGATGGTTCAATGAGTGGCGGACTGGCTTTTGAAGGGCTCAACAATGCATCGGCTACCCCAAACAACCTGCTTATCATACTGAATGATAACGACATGGCTATTGACCGTAGCGTAGGTGGAATGAAACAATACCTGTTCAATCTGACCACCTCTAACCGTTACAATCAACTACGGTTTAAAATTTCACGCCTGCTCTTCAAAATAGGACTGCTGAACGAAGATCGTCGGAAAGCACTCATCCGCCTGGGAAATAGCCTAAAATCACTTGTTGCCCAGCAACAAAATATTTTTGAAGGGATGAATATCCGTTATTTCGGTCCGGTGGACGGACATGATGTGAAAAATATTGCCCGCATCCTACGGGATATCAAAGATATGCAAGGACCTAAAGTACTCCACCTGCATACCCTGAAAGGGAAAGGATTCGAACCGGCAGAAAAGCATCCGGGTATCTGGCATGCACCCGGTAAGTTTAATCCGAAAACAGGAGAACGCCTGGTTGCCGACACAAACGGATTACCGCCACTCTTCCAGGATGTCTTCGGACATACCCTGATTGAGCTAGCACAGCAAAATCCACGCATCGTAGGAGTTACTCCTGCCATGCCTACAGGATGTTCCATGAACTACATGATGGAGCAGATGCCGGACCGTGCATTCGATGTCGGTATAGCCGAAGGACATGCCGTGACCTTCTCCGGCGGAATGGCAAAGGACGGCATGCTGCCTTTCTGTAATATCTACTCCTCTTTTATGCAACGGGCTTATGACAATGTAATTCATGATGTAGCTATTCAGAAACTGCCGGTGGTGCTGTGTCTCGACCGCGCCGGTCTGGTAGGCGAAGACGGCCCAACGCATCACGGTATGTTCGATCTGGCGTATATGCGTCCGATACCCAACCTGACTGTAGCGTCGCCCATGAACGAACACGAATTACGCAGACTGATGTATACCGCCCAACTGCCCAATAAAGGCCCATTCGTGATACGATATCCACGCGGACGAGGAGTATTGGTAGACTGGAAATGTCCATTGGAGGAAATTCCTGTAGGACGTGGAAGGAAACTGAAAGAAGGAAACGACTTGGCTGTCATCACCATTGGCCCCATAGGCAACACAGCCGCCAAAGCCATAGCGCGGGTAGAGAAAGAACAACCCGGAAGAAGCATCGCTCACTATGACCTGCGTTTTCTTAAGCCACTGGATGAAGAGCTACTTCATGAAATAGGGAAACAATTCAGACACATCGTGACCATAGAAGACGGAATCAGAGCCGGAGGTATGGGCAGTGCGGTGTTGGAGTTTATGGCAGATCACGAATACACTCCCGAAATACGACGCATAGGTATACAAGATCATTTCGTAGAACATGGAACAGTTGCACAGTTGTATGCACTCTGCGGATTGGATGAAGAAGGAATAGTGAAGGAGTTAGAGAAGGGAGAAGTAGAAAAAATGAAAAAGTGGGAGAAAGATGACAAAGAAAGAAGCTATCAAGCTGTTTGAAGAGAAAAAGGTACGTGCCATGATGGAATATAAAGTAAGTGCTGGAAATAAATTAAAACGCAGATTAACGCAAATTTTCGCAGACGGTAAGGCTACGCTATATTTGAGAAAAGATATTCTTTGCGTTAATCTGAGTTAATCTGAGTTTCAAGACTTGTTTAATACTTAGAACAAAAAAAACAGCAATAAGTAGAAATGAAAATAATCATAGCCGGTGCCGGTAATGTAGGCACACACCTCGCCAAATTATTATCCCGCGAGAAGCAGGATATCATATTGATGGACGACGACGAAGAGAAACTCAGCGCGTTGAGTAATAACTTTGACCTCATGACTGTCACCGCCTCCCCTTCTTCCATCTCGGGACTGAAAGAGGTAGGAGTAAAGGAAGCCGATCTGTTTGTAGCTGTCACCCCGGACGAGAGCCGGAACATGACAGCCTGTATGCTGGCTCATAACCTGGGAGCGCTGAAAACAGTAGCCCGCATTGATAACTACGAATACTTGTTGCCCAAAAACAAAGAGTTTTTCAAGAAACTGGGCGTAGACTCATTGATTTACCCCGAAATGCTGGCAGCCAAAGAAATAGTATCATCTATGAGAATGAGCTGGGTGCGCCAGTGGTGGGAGTTCTGTGGCGGAGCGCTCATCTTGATCGGTGCCAAGATGCGTGAAAAGGCCGAAATTCTGAATATACCGCTTCATCAGTTGGGTGGCCCCACAATTCCTTATCACGTGGTTGCCATCAAACGAGGTACGGATACAATCATCCCCCGGGGAGATGATGTTATTAAACTGAATGACATCGTCTATTTCACTACTACCCGTAAATACATTCCCTACATACGTAAGATAGCGGGTAAGGAAGATTACGCCGATGTGCGTAATGTAATGATTATGGGTGGAAGCCGTATTGCCGTACGTACAGCCCAATATGTGCCGGATTACATGCAAGTGAAAATCGTAGATAATGATATCAGTCGTTGTAACCGACTCACAGAATTGCTGGACGACCGTACCATGATTATCAACGGAGACGGACGCGACATGGATCTGCTTATCGAAGAAGGATTAAAAAACACAGAGGCTTTCGTAGCACTGACCGGAAATTCGGAAACGAATATTCTGGCTTGTCTGGCAGCTAAACGTATGGGTGTTGACAAAACAGTAGCAGAGGTAGAGAACATCGACTATATCGGTATGGCAGAGAGCCTGGATATCGGTACAGTCATCAATAAAAAGATGATTGCCGCCAGCCATATCTATCAAATGATGCTGGACGCAGATGTCAGTAATGTAAAATGCCTTACATTTGCCAACGCAGATGTAGCTGAATTTACAGTTAAAGCTGGTTCTAAAATAACCAAACATCTCATCAAAGATTTAGGATTGCCCAAAGGAACCACCATTGGAGGTATGATCCGTAACGGGGAAGGTATATTAGTGACCGGTGACACACAAGTAAATGCAGGAGATCACGTAGTGGTGTTCTGCTTGAGTATGATGATAAAGAAAATCGAGAAATACTTTAATTAATGGACAGTTGACAATTGACAATTGACAGTTACTATGCAGGATGATAACGCAGTCAACTATTAATTGTCAACTGTCAATTGTCAACTGTCAACTAAAGAAATGATTAATTCAAAAATGATATATCGCATCATAGGGTTTCTGTTATTAATAGAGACTGCTATGTTGTTGTGCTGCGGAGGAGTGTCATTGCTCTATCGGGAAGACGATCTGCCAAGCTTCCTGCAATCGGCAGGTATTACGGCATGTGTAGGATTTCTGTTGCTTCTTATCGGACGGGGAGCAGAAAAACGTCTGGGACGTCGTGACGGATATGTCATTGTCAGTGTAGCCTGGGTAGCTTTTTCACTTTTCGGCATGTTGCCATTTTATCTGAGTAGCTATATACCCTCTGTTACAAATGCTTTCTTTGAAACGATGTCCGGTTTCAGCAGCACAGGAGCAACCATACTGAATGACATCGAGCGCCTGCCACACGGACTTCTTTTCTGGCGCAGCATGACGCAGTGGATCGGAGGATTGGGAATCGTATTTTTTACAATCGCCGTACTTCCCATTTTCGGAGTAGGCGGTATTCAGGTATTTGCAGCCGAAGCCAGTGGCCCCACACACGATAAGGTACATCCGCGTATTGGTATCACAGCCAAATGGATCTGGAGTATTTATGCCGGACTGACAGGGGCACTTATCATTTTGCTGATGCTGGGAGGTATGGATGTGTTCGACAGTATTTGCCATGCATTTGCTACTACGGGAACAGGCGGTTTCTCTACTAAACAGGCCAGCATTGAATTTTATCATTCTCCTTATATAGAATATGTAATCTCTATATTCATGTTTGTATCGGGTATAAACTTCACCTTATTATTATTGTTTGTCAACGGTAAATTCAGGAAGTTTATTCATGATGCCGAATTAAAATGGTATCTCTGGTCGGTCATAGGTTTTACCGCTTTCATCGCAATAGTACTTTACTACAATAGTTCAATGGGAGTTGAAGAGGCTTTTCGTAAGTCGCTTTTTCAGGTAGCCTCCCTGCACACTTCTACCGGCTTTGCAACAGCAGACTATATGACATGGCCTTCTGTGCTGTGGGGCACACTAACCGTTATTATGATTATAGGAGCTTGCGCAGGAAGTACTACAGGAGGAATGAAATGTATCCGTTTATTGATATTGGCAAAGATATCCAGAAATGAATTCAAACATATTACACATCCCAATGCAGTGCTTCCGGTGCGTGTAAACAAACAGGTAATATCACCTTCCATACGCTCCACGGTACTGGCATTTTCTTTCTTGTATGCAGTGCTGATTGTTGTCGGTACTCTGGCAATGATGGGCATGGGAGTAGGTTTATTAGAGTCATTGGGATGTACTATATCGAGTCTGGGAAACATGGGGCCGGGCCTCGGTCTGTGTGGCCCTGCTTATTCGTGGAATGAACTGCCCGACATGGGAAAATGGTTAATGTCATTCTTTATGTTACTTGGACGACTCGAATTGTTCACCGTATTATTATTGTTTAGTTCGGATTTCTGGAAAAAGAATTAGAACCTGTTCATATCAGTGAACCAACGTCGCGCTATGTTCTCATGGTACACGAATAAAACGGATAACAACAGAATTTTTTATTTATTGGTTATCAAAGAGAAAGAATATCTTATCTGTTATCATCCATTTATTCATCTTATCCGTGTGCCATAGAAATTTGTAGTGAGTTAAAAAAACCTTTTTTGTCATGCGGAGATTGCAAAAAGAATGAATTTAAATCCTATATTTGCAGCCGTTTAAGGAAGAAACATGAAACAAAGCTTAAAATATGGTATATTTTTAATATTTGCTTTGTTACTCCATTCAGCTATGATGGATGTAACAAAGGAGATTGTTATACCTGATATTCACAGCTACGAAGAATGTTCTGTTTCACAGGCGCGCCCCGTGCGAAATGCTATTGAAAAAATTTATCATTTCTATTCTGTACTTTCCTGCGAAATGGGTTATAGCGACCTTTCACACGTGCCTACCGATAAAAATTTTATCAGGCTGACTGTACGCCAGTGTGAATACAAAGGTCTTATTCCTCCCGATTGTATCTATTCATCGCATCAATATACGCACAATCCTGCAGACCCGATAGTGTTCTACATATACGGGCAGAGGAAAATCTTAATTTAGTTTTACCTCCGGATTACACAGGTACGCAATGTCATTGTGCAATGTATTCTATTTCACTTATCTGTGTCAGTCTGCGTAATCTACGGTGAATTTCACCTTCCGTTTAGTTTCAGAAAAACGTTTCTCAATCTAAATATATACTTGGATTATGAATTTTACATTGTTAGTTGTTGTTTTGCTAACGGCAATTGCATTTGTCGGCGTGGTTATAGCTCTATCAAGAGCCATATCTCCACGGTCATATAATGCACAAAAGTTCGAAGCTTATGAATGTGGTATTCCTACACGTGGAAAATCATGGATGCAATTCCGTGTGGGTTACTACCTGTTTGCTATCCTGTTTCTGATGTTCGACGTAGAAACAGTATTCCTCTTTCCATGGGCTGTAGTAGTACGCGACATGGGCGTACAGGCACTCGTAAGCGTCATCTTCTTTTTAGTAATATTAGTGCTGGGACTTGCTTATGCCTGGCGGAAAGGAGCTTTGGAATGGAAATAACCAAAAAACCAAAAATAAAATCTATCCCGTATGAGGAATTTATCGACAACGAATCGTTGGAGAAGCTGGTTCAGGAACTCAATGCAGGCGGAGCAAACGTCTTCGTGGGAGTGTTGGACGACCTCATCAACTGGGGACGCAGCAACTCGCTGTGGCCACTTACTTTCGCAACCAGTTGTTGTGGTATCGAATTCATGGCACTGGGTGCCGCGCGTTATGACATGGCCCGTTTCGGGTTTGAAGTAGCCCGTGCCAGTCCGCGTCAGGCAGATATGATCATGGTATGTGGTACTATCACAAACAAAATGGCACCGGTACTGAAACGTCTGTACGATCAGATGGCAGATCCGAAATACGTGATTGCCGTAGGTGGATGTGCCGTTAGCGGCGGACCATTTAAGAAGTCTTATCATGTACTGAACGGAGTTGACAAAATCTTACCGGTAGATGTGTATATTCCCGGATGTCCGCCCCGCCCTGAAGCTTTTTATTATGGCATGATGCAGTTGCAGCGCAAGGTGAAGATTGAAAAATTCTTCGGCGGAACAAATAGAAAGGAAAAGAGAAACAGTGAGTAGTGGTTAATGATTAGTGATTAGTACCATGCGGCGTATATTCATTCACTAATCACTACTCACTTATCATTAATCACTTATCACTTATCACTAATATAGTATGCAAGAAATTAAATATATTGAACCCGCAGCGTTGCGTAAAGAAATGACACGCTTGCGAAACGAACGGAAAATGGATTTCCTCGAGAGCCTCACCGGTATGGACTGGGGAGAGCCTAATGAAGGTGATGCATCGGACGCAATCCGTGGATTGGGAGTGGTCTACCATCTGGAATCTACAACAACCGGAGAACGCATCACTATAAAAACATCTACTCTCAACCGGGAAAATCCGGAAATTCCTTCTGTATGCGATCTTTGGAAAGCAGCAGAGATGAATGAACGTGAGGTGTACGATTTCTTTGGTATTGTCTTTTCAGGTCATCCAGACATGAGACGTCTTTTCCTGCGTAATGACTGGATAGGCTATCCGTTACGCAAGGATAATGATCCGGAAAAGGACAATCCGCTCTGCATGACAAACGAGGACACCATTGATACTACAACAGAAATAGAACTAAACCCGGACGGAACGATTAAAAACAAAGAAACCATTCTCTTTGGAGACGAAGAGTATGTAGTAAACATCGGCCCACAGCACCCGGCAACACATGGTGTACTCCGTTTTCGCGTATCACTGGAAGGTGAAATTATCCACAAGATAGATGCCAACTGTGGTTACATCCACCGGGGTATCGAAAAAATGAACGAAAGCCTCACCTATCCGCAGACACTGGCGTTAACGGATCGTCTCGACTATTTAGGAGCACATCAGAACCGACATGCCCTGTGTATGTGTATTGAGAAGGCAATGGGGATCGAAGTAAGTGATCGTGTGAAATACATCCGCACCATTATGGACGAATTGCAACGCATTGACTCTCACTTGTTGTTTTACGCCTGCCTATGTATGGACCTGGGAGCACTGACTGCTTTCTTCTACGGTTTTCGCGACAGAGAAAAGATACTGGATATTTTTGAGGAGACCTGTGGCGGCCGACTAATTATGAACTACAACACCATTGGTGGTGTACAGGCCGATCTGCATCCGAATTTCGTAAAACGGGTAAAAGAATTCATTCCTTATATGAGAGGGATCATTCACGAATATCATGACGTATTTACAGGCAATATAATCGCTCAAAGCCGCTTGAAAGGTGTAGGTGTATTGAGTCGCGAAGATGCAATTTCATTTGGTGCTACCGGTGGTACGGGACGTGCCAGCGGATGGGCTTGTGATGTTCGTAAACGTATCCCTTACGGAGTATATGACAAAGTAGATTTCAAAGAAATTGTCTATACGGAAGGCGATTCTTTTGCCCGCTACATGGTACGTATGGATGAGATCATGGAAAGTCTTAACATCATAGAGCAATTGATTGACAACATCCCCGAAGGTCCTTTCCAGGAGAAGATGAAACCAATCATCCGTGTCCCCGAAGGTTCATACTATGCTGCTGTAGAGGGGAGCCGTGGTGAGTTCGGTGTTTATCTTGAAAGCCGGGGAGACAAAACTCCTTACCGTCTGCACTATCGCTCAACAGGATTGCCATTGGTAAGTGTAGTCGATACCATCTGCCGTGGAGCAAAGATAGCCGACCTGATTGCTATCGGAGGAACATTGGATTATGTGGTACCGGATATTGACAGATAAAGAAATTTACGATTGGACGATTTACAATTTACGATTTGGCTGTGCAAAAACGGGAAGAGTAAATGGTAAATGGAAAAATCGTAAACAAAGAGTGTTTTAAATCGTAAATCGTAAATCGTCAAATTGTAACTATAAATATGTTTGACTTTAGTATTGTAACAAACTGGATACACCAAATGCTGACTTCTGTCATGTCGGAAGGGTGGGCTGTATTCATCGAATGTGTGGCAATAGGGGTATGCATCATACTGATGTATGCGGTATTGGCCATTGTACTTATATATATGGAACGCAAGGTGTGCGGATTCTTCCAATGCCGTCTTGGTCCGATGCGTGTAGGTCCCTGGGGCTCTATACAAGTAATATGCGACGTGTTGAAAATGCTCACCAAAGAAATTTTCAATCCGAAAGGAGCAGACCAGTTTCTCTATAATCTGGCTCCGTTCATGGTGATTATCGCCTCTTTCCTCACCTTTGCATGTTTACCTATCAATAAAGGTATGGAGGTACTCAACTTTAATGTGGGCGTATTCTTCCTGTTGGCAGCTTCAAGTGTAGGCGTGGTAGGTATCTTACTTGCCGGATGGGGCTCCAACAATAAATTCTCTCTTATCGGAGCAATGCGTAGCGGTGCACAAATCATCAGTTACGAACTCTCCGTAGGATTGAGCATCCTGACAATGGTAGTACTGATGGGTACAATGCAATTCTCTGAAATAGTAGAAAGCCAGGCCAATGGCTGGTTCATTTTCAAAGGACACATTCCGGCAGTAATTGCATTTATCATCTATCTGATTGCCGGTAATGCCGAATGTAACCGTGGTCCATTTGACCTTCCCGAAGCGGAAAGTGAATTGACGGCTGGTTATCATACAGAATATTCGGGTATGCACTTCGGATTCTTCTATCTGGCAGAATACCTGAATCTCTTTATCGTATCGGCTGTAGCTGCTACTATCTTCCTCGGAGGATGGATGCCGTTGCACATTTCAGGACTGGACGGATTTAATGCAGTAATGGATTATATACCGGGATTTATCTGGTTTTTCGCAAAGGCATTCTTTGTAGTATTCCTACTGATGTGGGTGAAATGGACTTTCCCGCGTCTGCGTATCGACCAGATTCTGGCATTGGAATGGAAATACCTGGTACCTATCTCATTATTGAACCTGCTACTAATGGTATTAATCGTAGTCTTTGGCCTCCACTTCTAGTGCTTCCCGCACGGGGAGGTGCGCCAAGCGATAAGAGCAATAAGTTAAATAAGAACTATAGAAGAATGAAAAAAGAAGAATATACATATTTAGGAGGTCTGTTTAATGGTATCGGCACGCTGCTGACCGGTATGAAGACCACTATGAAGGTGTACTTCCGCAAGAAGATTACAGAGCAATATCCGGAAAACCGGAAGGAGCTGAAGATGTTCGACCGTTTTCGCGGCACACTGAATATGCCACATAACGAAAACAATGAACATCATTGTATAGCCTGCGGATTGTGTCAGAACGCCTGCCCGAACGATACGATAAGTATCACTACCGAAACAATCGAAACAGCAGAGGGCAAAAAGAAAAAAATACTTGCCAAATACGAATACGACCTCGGTGCATGCATGTTTTGCCAGCTTTGTGTAAACGCTTGTCCACATGATGCTATTACGTTCGACCAGAACTTTGAACATGCCGTATTTGATCGTTCAAAGCTCGTCCTACAGCTAAATCACGAAGGCAGTAAAGTAATAAGTAAATAACGATTAACGTTTAGTTATTAGTGATTAGCAAGTTGCGGTATCTTCTCACTTCCTTATTAATCACTTATCACTGAACACTAAACACTAAATTCATGGAATTTACACTTGAAACAGTAGTATTCTACTTTCTGGCCGTATTCATCTCAGTGATGTGTATCATGACGGTGACAACACAACGCATCGTGCGTTCGGCCACTTACCTGCTTTTCGTACTATTTGGTACGGCAGGTATCTATTTTCTGCTGGGATACACATTCCTGGCTTCGGTGCAGATAATGGTTTATGCCGGCGGTATTGTGGTACTCTATGTATTCTCCATCCTGCTAACCAGTGGAGAAGGCGACCGTGCCGAAAAGCTGAAACGAAGTAAACTCGTAGCCGGATTGGGGACAACAGTAGTAGGAGCAATCATTGTGCTGTTTATTACACTTAGCCACCGCTTTGTATCTGTAGGCAATCCTGAACCTGTAGAGATAACAATCAAAACAATAGGACATGCATTGCTATCAGGAGACAAGTACGGATATATTCTACCATTCGAAGCAGTCAGTATCCTATTATTGGCCTGCATCGTGGGTGGATTGTTAATTGCACGTAAAAGATAAAAAGATTGACGATTGGACGATTGACGATTAGACAATTGAAGTAAGCCCTTCATAGCCTCGTAAATCAGAGGTAGTTTCAATCGTAAATAGTAAATCGTAAATCAAAGTAATCTCAATCGTAAATAGTAAATCGTAAAATCGTAAATAGATATGATGATACACATGGAATATTATCTGGTGGTTTCAACCATCATGATGTTTGCAGGAATTTACGGATTCTTTACACGCCGCAACACGTTGGCTATACTGATATCCGTAGAACTAATGCTGAATGCAACAGATATCAACTTCGCTGTATTCAACCGTTTCCTTTTTCCGGATGGTCTGGAAGGATATTTCTTCGCACTGTTCTCTATTGCTATCTCAGCCGCAGAAACAGCAGTCGCTATCGCGATCATGATCAATATCTACCGTAATATCCGAAGTATCCAGGTGAAGAAACTGGATGATATGAAATGGTAAGAGGGAGAACTTTTAATTTTTAATCTTCAATTTTTAATTTAATCAAATGGAATATACAATATTAATACTTCTCCTGCCTTTCCTCTCTTTCCTGTTATTAGGAATCGGAGGTAAATGGATGACACATCGCACAGCGGGTATCATTGGCACTACTGTGCTGGGAGTGGTAGCTGTGCTGTCATACGTCACTGCAGTGCAATACTTCTCGGCTCCACGCCTGGAAGATGGTACGTTTGCTACATGGATACCTTATAACGTTGAATGGCTTCCTTTCACAGAAACACTGACATTCAATCTGGGAATTTTGCTCGATCCTATTTCAGTAATGATGCTCATTGTCATCTCTACTGTATCACTGATGGTACACATCTACTCCTTCGGCTACATGAAAGGAGAAAAAGGATTCCAGCGTTATTATGCCTTTCTGAGCCTGTTTACCATGTCAATGCTGGGTCTGGTAGTAGCTACCAACATTTTCCAGATGTATCTGTTCTGGGAGCTGGTAGGTGTTTCTTCTTATCTGCTCATAGGTTTCTACTATACCAAACCAGCAGCTATTGCAGCAAGTAAAAAAGCATTTATCGTTACCCGCTTTGCCGATCTGGGCTTCCTGATTGGTATCCTTATCTACGGATATTATGGAGGTACATTCGGTTTCACTCCCGACACGGTTTCACTGATCAGCGGAGGAGCTTCCATGCTGCCTTTAGCACTGGGACTGATGTTTGTGGGTGGTGCCGGTAAGAGTGCCATGTTCCCGTTACATATCTGGTTGCCGGATGCGATGGAAGGCCCAACACCTGTATCCGCCCTGATTCACGCTGCAACCATGGTGGTAGCCGGAGTATATCTGGTGGCACGTATGTTCCCATTATTCATTGCCTATGCACCGGATGTATTGCACTGGATAGCTTACGTAGGTGCATTCACTGCATTTTATGCAGCGAGCGTAGCTTGTGTGCAGAGCGATATCAAGCGCGTACTTGCTTTTTCTACTATCTCACAGATAGGATTTATGATTGTTGCCCTCGGAGTTTGTACTTCTGCCGATCCGCATCATGGAGGGCTGGGTTACATGGCTTCTATGTTCCACCTGTTCACACATGCTATGTTTAAAGCATTGTTGTTCCTCGGTGCAGGTAGCATTATCCATGCGGTACACTCCAACGAAATGTCGGCTATGGGCGGATTGCGCAAATATATGCCTGTGACGCATATCACATTCCTGATTGCATGTCTGGCCATTGCCGGTATACCTCCTTTCTCCGGTTTCTTCTCTAAAGATGAGATTCTGGCAGCCTGCTTCGCTTTCAGCCCGGTTATGGGTTGGATTATGACTGTGATTGCGGCAATGACAGCGTTTTACATGTTCCGCCTTTACTACGGTATTTTCTGGGGCGGCGAGGCGCCGAACCGGGTTTCGTCAAGCGATGATAGCCACCACACTCCACATGGAACCGGAGGAGTTCACCCTCATGAGAGTCCGTTGGCTATGACTATCCCTTTGATATTCCTGGCACTTGTCACCTGTGGAGCTGGATTCATTCCTTTCGGACATTTTATCTCGTCCAACGGGGAATCCTATACCATCCATCTGGATTGGACGGTGGCAGGAACAAGTATTATTGTTGCCCTTTTGTCTATCGCACTTGCCACATTTATGTACAAAGGCAAGAGCCAGCCGCTTGCCGACAGTTTACAACACCGCTTCTCCGGTCTGTGGACAGCTGCTTATCATCGCTTCTACATTGATGATGTGTATCAGTTCGTCACTCACCGGATTATTTTCCGTTGCATCAGCAAGCCCATTGCCTGGTTTGACCGTCATGTGATAGATGGTACATTCAATTTCATTGCCTGGGCCGCTAACGCAGCAAGTGATTCGATCCGTGGCTTACAAAGTGGTCAGATACAACAGTATGCTTACGTATTCCTTTGTGGAGCGTTGGCACTTATCCTGTTGCTTATTCTCTGAGAGTAATTTCAATCGTAAATAGTAAATCGTCAACGTTCCTATGTGTTAAAGATTAGATAATGGTCATGACCGTAGGAAATAAATTGTAAATATAAAGATGAATTTCTTATCAATTTTCGTACTAATTCCCCTTCTGATGCTGTTTGCTCTCTGGCTCAGCCGTAGCATCGCGCAGATACGCACGGTAATGGTAGTCGGCTCTTCGGCACTGTTGATTTCGGCTATTGCGCTAACAGTAGGGTATTTGCAGGCACGCGCCGGTGGAGACACCTCCGAGATGCTTTTCCGGGCCGACACCGTCTGGTATGCACCCCTTCACATAGCTTATTCCGTGGGTGTCGATGGTATCTCCGTAGCTATGTTGCTACTTTCGGCAGTCATCGTGTTTACCGGTACATTCGCTTCCTGGCGTTTGCAACCACTCACCAAAGAGTATTTTCTATGGTTCACCTTGTTGTCTATGGGGGTATTCGGGTTCTTTATCTCAATAGACCTGTTCACAATGTTCATGTTCTATGAAATAGCACTTATTCCGATGTACCTGCTTATTGGTGTATGGGGATCGGGACGCAAAGAATATGCAGCCATGAAGCTGACGCTGATGCTGATGGGCGGTTCTGCCTTTCTGTTGATAGGTATTTTAGGCATCTTCTTCGGATCAGGTGGAACAACAATGAACCTCCTTGAGATAGCACAGTTACACAACATCCCCTTCTCACAACAATGTATCTGGTTCCCGCTTACGTTCCTCGGATTTGGTGTACTGGGAGCTCTTTTCCCGTTCCATACATGGAGTCCCGACGGTCATGCTTCGGCACCGACAGCTGTATCTATGCTCCACGCCGGAGTTTTGATGAAACTGGGAGGTTACGGTTGTTTCCGTATTGCCATGTATCTGATGCCGGAAGCTGCCAACGAACTAAGTTGGATATTCCTGATTCTGACGGGTATCTCTGTTGTGTATGGTGCCTTCTCGGCTTGTGTTCAGACAGACCTGAAATACATCAATGCCTACTCTTCCGTAAGCCACTGCGGCCTGGTGCTTTTCGCTATCCTGATGATGAATCAGACAGCCTGCACAGGTGCTGTACTCCAAATGCTTTCGCACGGATTGATGACAGCCCTGTTCTTTGCTCTTATCGGTATGATTTACGGACGTACCCACACACGTGACGTCCGCGAGTTGAGCGGGTTAATGAAAGTAATGCCGTTTCTTTCGGTATGTTATGTTATTGCCGGTCTTGCCAATCTGGGACTCCCGGGGCTAAGTGGCTTCGTGGCCGAGATGACTATCTTTGTTGGCTCTTTCCAAAATGCCGGTGTATTCTATCGCACCATGACAATCATTGCTTGTACAAGTATTGTTATCACGGCAGTATACATTCTGCGTCTCGTAGGTAAAATACTCTACGGAACCTGTACCAACAAACATCATCTGGCGTTGACAGATGCTACCTGGGATGAACGCTTCGCAGTGATCTGCCTCATCATTAGTGTAGCAGGTCTGGGATTGGCTCCGTTCTGGATAAGTGATATGATATCCGGCAGTGTTCTGCCTGTAGTATCCAACTTAATCCCGTGATCTCCCTTTAATTTTTAATTATTAATTTAGATTTGATAGAAATGGACTATTCACAATTTCTATATATGAAAGAGGAGTTATCACTGATAGCGGTTATCCTCATTGTATTCCTGGCCGACTTGTTTATGGATCCGGAAAAGCGAAATACTCCCGGACATGCACGTTTTGCAACTCTGCTTCCTATCGCGTTGCTGATCATTCATACGGTTATCAACCTGGTACCTGCAGCCGGTAACGCGGAAGCTTTTGGCGGAATGTATCAATATACGCCGATGCAAACCATCATCAAAGCAGTGCTTAACATCGGCACGATTATCGTATTCTTCATGGCTGCCGAATGGCTGAAGCTGGAAGATACAGCAATCAAACGCGGTGAATTTTATATCATGACACTCTCCACTTTATTAGGTATGTATCTCATGATATCTGCCGGACACTTCCTGATGTTCTTCATCGGCCTGGAAACAGCCAGTATTCCGATGGCAGCACTGGTTGCCTTCGACAAATACCGTCACCACTCTGCCGAGGCTGGTGCCAAATACATTTTGACAGCCTTATTTTCCAGCGCTTTATTGCTGTTTGGCTTATCGATGATTTATGGTACTTGCGGTACTCTTTACTTCAACGACCTGCCTGCACACATTGATGGTAATATGTTGCAGGTAATGGCATTTGTATTCTTCTTTTCCGGTATGGGATTCAAACTCTCTCTGGTTCCTTTCCATCTCTGGACGGCAGACGTATATGAAGGTGCACCAAGTGTGGTAACAGCCTATTTAAGTGTAATCTCGAAAGGTTCGGCGGCCTTCGTACTTCTCACAGTACTGATTAAGGTATTTGCCCCGATGATAGCAGACTGGCAAGAGGTTCTTTACTGGATCACAATTGTATCTATTACAATAGCTAACCTGTTTGCGATCCGCCAGCAGAACCTGAAACGTCTGATGGCATTTTCCAGTATCTCTCAGGCAGGATATATTATGCTGGGTGTGATTGGTGGTACAGCTTCCGGAATGTCTTCACTCGTATACTACGTGTTGGTTTATGCAGTAGCCAATCTGGGTGTATTTGCAGTGATTACTATTGTAGCACTCCGCAGCCAAAGATTTACGCTCGAAGATTATGCAGGACTTTATAAGACAAACCCGAAACTGGCATTCATCATGACCTTGTCTCTATTCTCATTGGCAGGCATTCCACCGTTTGCGGGATTCTTCTCTAAATTCTTCATCTTCATGTCAGCATTCCAGGCAGGTTTCCATCTGTTGGTGTTCATAGCGCTGATCAACACTGTAATTTCATTATATTATTACCTGTTGATAGTGAAAGCCATGTACATTACTCCTTCAGACAATCCTGCACCGACATTCCGCAGTGACAACTGTACAAGAATAGGTTTGGCACTTTGTGTATTGGGTATTGTAGGCTTAGGTATTGCAAGTGTAGTTTACCAGACAATAGATAAGTTCGCATTCGGACTGTAAAGGCCGGATGATCATCTTTCAAAGCAGAATATCAGAAGCCTGAGAAAGTTATCAACATATAACTTCTAAACGCAGATTACACAGATGGTCGCAAATTAAATCTAAGTTTTGCGATAATCTGTGTAATCTGCGTTTTTTAATGCAACCGTCATTCCGTGTAAGTGTAACCATCACTTCGGGGTAAGTGCCGATAGCTTCAAGCTGTCCTTACACTATCGGCAATATAAACCAGAAACAGGAACCTTTACCCGGTTCAGACTCCACTCCTATCTCACCATGCAACTGATCTATAATACTCCGGCAAATAGAAAGCCCCAAACCGGTACCATGAACAAATGAATTCAGCTTCACAAAACGATCAAAAATCTGTACCCGGTATTCTTCTTCTATCCCAATACCGGTATCAGATACATAAAAACGAATTCTGCTATCTTCCAATTGTTCATATCCCACTTTAATAGTCCCTTCCGAAGTAAACTTAGCTGCATTATTCACAAAGTTAGAGATAACCTGGTGCAGACGATTACGATCACTCATAATATAACATTCCGGCAAATGTTTATCAAATACCAGCTTTACTGTTCCGGTGGTCTTTCCTTTCATACTACGTACAATGTCCTCACATAATAAGTTTACATTCACCTCTGTAATGGTAAATTCAAAAGTACCAGCTTCTATCTTCGACAAATCAAGGATATCCGAAATCAACTGCAACAATAATTCATTGTTCTCTTCAACAATACCTATGTACTGTTTACGTTCTTCCACATCCTCAGTCTCTACCAGTAATCCGGAGAAACCCACAATCGCATTCAGCGGAGTACGTATTTCATGGCTCATATTGGCAAGGAAAGCACTTTTCAAATGGTCAGCTTCTTCTGCCTTTTCTTTGGCATCAATCAATTTGACCTCAATCTCTTTCATTTCCGTGATATCGTAATTGATACCTATTATCTCTATCAATCCTTCTTCGGGAGCATAATGAGACATCATAATGTTCATACGCACCCAATTCCATTCAGAAAACTCCGGAGCTTTAGAATCCAACATTTCTTCTGCTGTCTTATGCACGCGGACTTCACTACGAAAACTTTTACTGCGTCCTTCTATTACCTCCTGATAGAAATTAAGAATCTGCTTTCTATCATCCGGATGTATTTTACTATATACGCCCACAATATCTGTCAAGGGAGTATCTTCTTCCTCTCCCATATTCTTAAACCACTGCTTTATAGCATACCCTTGCTTATCAAGAAGATTAAGCTTCGCATAGCCCACTTTTGCATAGTCAGAAATCAAAAGGAAGAAGTTTTCAAAGTCCTGTATCTTTTTAATAGCATCCAGTTGCTCGGTATTATCCATATTCAAGAATATATACCCGAGAAACTTACCATCCTTGCCAAAGAACTTACTGACCTTGGTATAGAGAGCTATATATCCTTTTCTTTCAGATTCATAATATTCTCGTATGCTGGTAAACGTATAATTCATACGAAAATCCAGCTTTTCTTCACTGCGCATCCTTTCTCTGATTTCATCCGATATATTCGGATTATCAAATACATTAACGCCCAATACATCTGCTTTGTCACGAACTCCGAATATTTCCATGTCTTTATTGTTAATATCAATCATGAAACCATTCTGATCATAGATTTCTATACCAACAGGTATATTAGCAAAAACTATACTCAAGAGTTTCTCACTACGATCCAATGCCTTGTGTGCCTGTTCAGTCTCTGTTATATCAACAAAAAGTGCCACTATCTCATCTTTTTCTGGAGAATAAACAATACAACGGCTATTTTTACCGGACACAGGAAAAGAGACCTCTAATTCTTTATAACCGTTCCCATCTATAATATCAGCAATGTAGTTCAACTTATGCTGATAGTTGGTATGCAGTTCACTGGCATATTTTCCTATATAATCAGTGTTCGGAATCCCCATCAGATCAGTACACATCTGATTCGTATCAGTGACCAGATAATCTACCGGTTTACCGTCAACACCACGCACAATACTTATATGAATATATCCGATAGGCATATAATGAAACAAATTATGCATGAAAGTCTGCTCGTGTTTAGCCTCATCCCGTGCATTACGCAGTTCGGTACAAATACTAATTATATTGGCCAATGAAGAGAGCCACTGGCAATCGTCATTGCTCCACACGCGAATACGCTTGACTAAGTCTATCCCCAGATATCCACGTATTCTTTCACCAGATTTAAGAGGAACAACCAGTAATGATTTAATATTCTGCCGGCTAAGAATATCAAATTCAGCCGGGGCTTCTTCCTTCAGGTCTTCAACAGAATTAAGGACAATTGGCTGCCCGGAAAGAATTCTCTCCGTCCACCATGGAAGTTGCTGAGCCGGGATATTCTGCAAAATATCAATTTCCGGTTTTACTCCTTCTGCCAGGACCTCAAAAATGCAACTATGATGTTTACACTCCTCGTCGTACTCAAAGATATAGGCACGATCTCCCTGGAAAAACTGAAGTATATCATTCAATATATTATTGATACCAGGCGTAGCATCTGTTTCCTGAATAAAATAATAGAGTGACTGAGATATAGAGTTTTGCCTGGCCAGTTGCTCATTAGTACGTATGGCAAGTCGTACCGCCAAGTCTTTTTCTGCCCCTTCTACCTGACGAATATAACCAAAGGCAATTAACTCACCAGTCTCATTCATTTTCTTAGAACCCAGATGTGAATGAATCCAGATTTCCTTTCCATCAATAAGAAAAGGATAGGTCTGATCATATGCATCAATATACGACAAAGAGATAAACTCACGTTTCGTGCGTTCATAATAATCCTGCCGGATCAGACGAGAAAACGAATTAAAACTTATTTCATCGTTTTCCAGTTTAAGTAAATCGCAAATATACTCAGAACAACGAAAAGTTCTGGTAGTAAAATTGGCCTCCCACCAGCCTATTTGTGCTAAAAAAGTAAGCTCACGCAAACGGTCGTAATCGTCGCATTGAAAGTTTGTAGAAACGGGCATATTATACAATTATCTATATCCGGCAAAAGTAATTAATTAATTATATATTATAGCACTAAAAGTATTTTTTTGCATACAACATTCTCGTATATCGAAAAACCCATAAAGACACCTGATTGTAACAGAAGTGCAAACCAATTGTATTTCAAGTGTATTACCCATGTAATCCCTTCTCCGCAACTTTGCAACGTCAAAAGAAATACATCAATTAATGAATATGAAACAAGCATTTAGAACAGCAATTTCGTTCTTCTTTTTACTCACCGTACTGGCTTTTGCAGCACAAGCAGGTAACATTCACGGTACAATCACAGACCGAACTACAAACGAGCCACTGACCGGAGCAACCATACAACTTTTAGGGACCACACTCGGAACTGTTGCCGACATAGACGGCAAATACCAATTCAACAATCTCAAGAGTGGTGTATATACACTCGAAATAAGATATATAGGTTATAAAGACATCATACAGAAAGAGATAAAGGTCACCCATGCACCACTCATACTTAATTTTGAGATGGAGTCTGATGCACAGACGTTGAATGACGTCACCGTTGTGGCACGCATGAAAAGAAATACCGATGTAGCAATGATGACCGACCAACGCCGAAGCCTGGTAGTACAAAGCGGAGTATCGGCCCAGCAAATCAGTAAAACACAAGACAAAGACGCTTCGGAAGTTATCAAGCGGGTACCGGGTGTATCCATTATCGATGAGAAGTTTGTTATGGTACGCGGACTCTCGCAAAGATATAATAATGTATGGATAAACGGAGGGGCTGTGCCCAGTTCGGAAGCCGATTCACGTGCTTTCTCATTTGACATCATTCCCAGTTCACAACTTGACAACATGGTGATCGTGAAAAGTCCTGCACCGGAATATCCCTCGGACTTCACAGGAGGTTTTATTCTGATCAATACCAAAGATATGCCAAGTGAAAACAGCTTTAACCTCTCTGTGGGTGCGGCAGTAAATGACAATACCCATTTCAGGGATTTCTACTATAATAAGGGAAGCAAAACCGATCTGCTTGGTTTCGACAACGGGCTACGTTCACTACAAGGAGGTATCGACAAAATAATGAATACTTTCGATGGTAAGGCCGTGGACCTGATGAATAACGGATTGAACAATGACTGGACCGTAAAAAGCAAAAAGCCCCTGCCCGATTTGAAACTAAATACTTCCTACAGCCACATCTGGGATACGGAAAGCGGACGTAAATACGGTCTATTGGTTACACTGAACTATAGTAACACCTATAAAACTTACAAGGATATGGAGAATTCCCTGTTCGGAGCTTATGACGTAACTCACGACCACTCAGTATATCTACGCAGAAGCATAGACAACCAATACAATAACGATGTGCGCCTCGGAGCCATGGCAAATCTTACTTTCCAACCCAAAGACAGCCGTCATCATTTTGAATTCAAGAACATTTTCAACCAGCTTGGCAAGAGTCGGTACACCACCCGCGAAGGTATAGATGCACAAAGCAATAATGAACGGAGCATGGAATATTACTACTCCAGCCGGACTACCTACAATGGGCAATTCACCGGGAAACATACCTTTGACAACGGCAAACTGGATTGGAGTACCGGATATGCATACGCCAACCGTAATATGCCCGACCGTCGCCGCATCCTGTTGAATGATGAACTTGAAAAGGACAGGATAGGGCTAACCAGTGGTTCGGATATCAGCCGTGAGTTCTACAAGCTGGACGAACACATTGCTTCGGCCAACATCAACTATCAGCACGAATATTCTTTCGGTACATTCAATCCGACACTGAAAGCCGGTGCTTACAGCGAATACCGCACACGTGAGTTTACCACCCGCCGCTTCTATTATAACTGGAATCAGGCAAGCAACACACTTCCGGCTGACTTTCGCTATATGGATATGATAAATACCGTATTACGTCCGGAGAATTATGGTTTAGACAAACTTCACCTCTTTGAAGAACCCAACAAGCTGAACGATTACAGTGGAAATAATATCCTGGCAGCCGGATACATAGGGGCTAATCTGCCTTTGGGAGCTTTCAATATCTACGCGGGAGTACGTTATGAGTACAATCAAATGGAATTGATCAGCAATACCCGCTCTACAGCCAAAAGCCCCCAAAGCAAATACTATACCAATAATGACCTGTTCCCGTCTCTGAACATCAGCTATGAGCTAACGGAAAAGCAACAATTGCGTCTGGCTTACGGAAAGTCCGTCAACCGTGCCGAATTCCGTGAAGTTTCCAGTTCCGTATATTATGACTTCGATCTGGCAAGTCCGGTAGAAGGAAACCCGGACTTAAAATCTGCGTATATTCAGAATATAGACTTCCGTTATGAGTATTATCCTTCCGGCGGAGAGGTGATCTCAGTAGCACTTTTCTACAAGAACTTCCAGAATCCGATAGAGTGGACTTACACCGTAAACGGAGGAACAGACCTCACCTATTCTTATAAGAATGCCAAAGCAGCCAACAACTATGGTATCGAACTTGATATCCGTAAGAACCTCGGCTTTATCGGCCTGAAAGATTTAAGCTGGACTTTCAACGGAGCATGGATCAAGAGTAAAGTAGAATTCGACAAGAACAGCATTGAGCTTGACCGCCCCATGCAGGGACAATCTCCTTACCTCATCAATACAGGCCTTTTCTATCAGAATGAAAAGCTGGGACTGAATGCTGCCGTACTTTACAACCGCATCGGAAAACGCATCATCGGAGTAGGCCGCAGTGTAGGAAGTGCCGGGAGTGAAAACACCAACAACTTACCCAATTCCTATGAGATGCCACGCAACACGATAGACCTTTCTCTAAGTAAGAAGTTCGGCCGCTGGGAAGTGAAAGCCGGTGTACGCGATCTGCTTGCCGAAAAAGTTTACTTCAAACAGGTCTCGGAGGTACGCAAAGGTGACGTGAAGTCCGAACACGAAGAAATCACCCGCGCTTATCAGCCCGGAAGAAATATTAATCTGAGTATTAGTTTTAATCTATAATTCATCACTTAAACAAAGAATGACAATGAAAAAGAGTATGTTTGCAGCCCTTTGCCTCTCATCTATATTGGCACTTGGCACCATAACAAGTTGTAGCGATAACGAAAGTGCTCCTTCTTACTTTATCGATCCGAATGAAGACACCAACATTAAAGATCTGGAAGTACTCTTCGGCAATAATGAGGGTGCACAACAATGGGAAGTGAAACAGAACGTACACATCACCAAAGGTACGTATCTCATGAAAGGCTGGTGTTACATCACTGACGGAGTAACGGTAACCATTGACCCGGGTACGGTAATCCGTGGCGACAAGAGTACAAAAGCCGCTTTGATTGTAGAGCGTGGTGGTAAACTGATTGCCGAAGGTACAGCCCAAGAACCGATTGTAATGACTTCCATGATGAAAAAAGGTCTCCGTCGCCCGGGTGACTGGGGTGGACTCATCATTTGCGGAAAAGCAAATAACAATCAGAAAGAGCAGCAAATAGAAGGTGGCCCCAGAACCAAACATGGAGGCAATGACGATAACGATAACTCCGGTATCTTCAAATATATCCGTGTAGAGTTTGCCGGTTTCCCTTTTGAAAAGGATAAGGAAATCAACGGTATCACTTTCGGTTCGGTAGGTAAAGGTACGGTAGTAGACCACCTGCAGGTTTCCTATTCTAATGACGATTCTTTTGAATGGTTCGGCGGAAGCGTAGCCTGCAAGCACCTGATTGCTTACAAAGGCTGGGACGACGATTTTGATACAGACAATGGATTCTCCGGAAACGTACAATTCTGCCTGGGCGTGCGTGACCCGAAAATTGCAGACGTATCACAGAGTAACGGATTTGAGTCGGACAACTGTGCTGACGGTAATATCGCAGCCACCCCTACCACAACAGCTGTATTCAGTAATGTTACCTTTGTAGGCCCGGCCACAAAACTCAACGCTGACTTCCAGAATACTTCGGACTACATCAATGCCGGTGATCTCTACCCCAATAACAACTCCGGTCTTGGTAAATTCCAATCGGCTATGCAGATACGTCGCAGCAGTAACCTGAATTGCGTTAATTCCGTAGCCATCGGCTGGCCTATCGGACTGATCATTGACGGTGAAAAAGGAAATACGGTTGAATCGGCCAAAGAAGGGAAGATCGTATTGCAAAACATCTATCTGGCTTTGGGCAAGAACTCGGTTGTGGGTACGGATGCTAACAAGAAGTACGAAGATGTACTTGGTACATACAGCGACGGCAAGATTACTTACGACGAAACAAAACCATCTTATTCCAGTACTTTCTTCAAAGCACAGAAAGGAAATACAGTGTTTGAAAACGAAGACGATCTGAAACTAACCGACACGAAAAACGTAGGACAGAAGTATGCACCAACAAGCGAAAGCCCACTGCTGGGTAAAGCTTCGTTCAATGCCGTACCCAATGCTACCCAACTGGAAAAGGTTACTTATATCGGTGCTTTCTCCGCACAAGACAACTGGATGGATAACTGGACCAACTTTGATCCGGAAAATACAGACTATTAGTGCTTCCCGCACGGGGAGGTACGCCAGGCGATGAGACTATTTAAATATTAGATAGATAGGATTGCCCGGTGTAGGGAGTTGTTTTACATGTACATGTAAAGCAGTACGACATGTACATGTGGGACAGTACAACATGTACATGTGGAGCAGCTTTACATGTACATGTAAAACAACTCCGCATGCCGGGCAACAAACCATTACTCTACGAGGCAAAGCCTCATCAGTACTTCCATACACATACGCCCGTTATGATAAGGGCATTTCCAGAAACCGGCTTTATCGTCTTCGCGGTTCACTGTGCCATCGGCACGGATACTCCAATACCATTCACCATTCTCCCGGTCTATGAGATACTTCCTGATAAAATCCCAGCAGGCAATGGCCTTTTGCAAAGCCTCCTTATCATTGAAATGCTGGAAAAGGTTCATATAGCCAACCACTGTCTCAGCTTGTACCCACCAATGACGGTCGGCATCTACCCGGTAAGTATCGGGATTCTTTTCATAAATCATCCCTCCTTCCGAAGTAAACCCTTCAGAAGCTGCTATCGCTATTTGTTTCACAATCGGTTCTACCTTTGCCAGCAAGTCTTTGTCGCCCAGCTCCAGTGCGGCCTCATGAATAAGCCAGGAAGCTTCAATATCATGACCGTAAGAAACAATCCGGTATTTGCTATTCCAGTCATCATCAAAAAAGAGTTGCAGGTGACCTGTTTCCCGATTTAGTATTTTATCGGTAAAAATCAGGATAAGATTATACAGTTGCTTTTTCAGTCGTTCATCTTTCCACACCCGGTAAAGGTTGGTATAGGGTTCGAGAATATGAAGATGAGTGTTCATCGTTTTACGCTCATTGGCATCTTTCTCGCTGAGACGCATGTCTTCTATTTCATCCCACTCGCGGGTGAGGGCTTCACAATAACCATTTTTCACAGCGTCAAAGCTATGCGCTTCAATGCTCTCAAAGAGGCGTACGGCATAGTCAAGAGCTTCCTTATCTTCGGTAGCGCGATTATATTCACTCAGCCCATAAATAGCAAAGCCGAGGGCATAAATCTGTTTCTTTGTATCGAGCGGCGCTCCTTTGCAGTCAAGACTCCAATAAATACCACCAAACTCTTTATCGTAAAAGTGGTGAATAATGTACTCTTTGGCACGGGTGGCCATAGCAAGGTATTCTTCTTTTTTCAACAAACGATATGCGGCGGAGTAAGTCCACAAAATGCGGGCATTAAGGATAGCTCCTTTCTCTGCTTCGGGCACCCGTTGTTCCATGCCGGTGATACGCCCGTAGAAACCACCGTTCTCTTCGTCCACCATTCGGTTCATCCAATAGGGCAGGATATTGGTAGTAAGTACCTCCTGCACCTCTTGCTTCAAAGTTGATATAGATTGATTCATATTTGTATGATTTTGAGTGTATTTCACCACAGAGGACACAGAGGACACAGAGCTTTAAATCTTTATTGAAACGCAGAATTCTAAGACCTGCGCAAATATTTGTGCAAGAAAAAACAGTTAAATAAGTTAAATGGGTTGCTATCTAGTGTAGCAGCCTGTTTAACTTTTATATGTATTCAACTCCACAAACGG
>NZ_JAASHC010000049.1:0-22695 GCF_019734355.1 Bacteroides sp. K03 | reverse complement strand
CGCCCAGCGGCAAGGGGCGGGACCACCCGTCCCGACGAGCGTTGGTTTTCAGTGTTTACAAACATAGTAACTATTATCTTATAAAATCTCAATTCCTATTCTATAGCAAGACGACGTATACTCTGATTTTTAGAATCACCAATATAGATTGTTCCATCAGTATCTACCGCTACACCAAAGGGCTCATTAAACAAGGCAACCTCCGGAGTACCATCTTGATTCCCAGTCATGCCTGCCTGTCCGATTACTGTACTCACCACTCCATCTTGTGTTATTTTTCTTATCACATGATTATTCGAATCGGCCAGGAATAAATCATTCTCTGCTGTTAATATGATTTGGCGAGGTGTATCAAACAGAGCATACTCACAGGGACCATCGGCATATCCTGGCGTATTGATCATTCCGGCAAATAATTTATGTGCACCTGTTTTAAGATTATAGGTATAAATGCAATGTGCATTCGTATAAGCCAAATATAGAATATGTTCTTCCCCCTTTTGAGGACTAAACAAAATATAAGAATCACTACCATTCATCAATCCTGTAGCTGCCACTTGAGCATAACCGGTTTTCGGATCAAACTTCAATAGGGTTCCGTTTTTAGCACGTGTATACATAAATCCATCATACTTACACATGGAAAAAGAGTGTTTATAGTCAATAGAGAAGTCTTCCGTTGACTTACGCAAAGTCAATTTACGCGGAATCCACATATTATCCGATGAAAGTTCCCAATAATCATTTCCATTATCTGTTGGAATAAATGCGGTTTTACCATCTTCGGATATACAAGGCTGATTGAGGGGAGCCCCTGTATTCGGAATCAAAATTTGGCTTTTGTCTTCCCGTTCATTCACTAACACCACTTTATTTTGATCATAATAGTTGTTTATTTCGCGGCAACAAACAAATAAGTTATGATCCACATCAATCGCCAGATAAGTTACATACGGGAATTGAGTCTCAGCCATATTACCTGTTTGTACACCAGGAGCCCCTTTTACCCCACAAAGGGTAGTTACAGTTGTTTGGATGTGGTAAGTAAAATGTTCTTCAAATACCGCTTTATCACCGCCAATAGAAACTGTAATCACGCAATCTTCCCCCGGTTTACGCGGAGTGATTACATACAACTTATCACCTGTACTTTGAATTACAGCCGCTTTTGCTTCATTAAAATACACTTTGATTTTGCTTACATCAGTGCCAAAATTCTCACCACTAATGATCATTTGAGTCGCAATCCCTCCCTCTTTCGGGTAATAATCCGTTAATATGATCGGCTGATTTGGATCATATTCCTTCTTTTTGTTCTCATCATCTTTACATGAAGAGAACCCTGCCAGGAAGAGACACATTAACAGGGAAGTGAAAAAATTAATTTTACTACTCTTTTTCATATTATTATTTTTTAGTACTTAGAACTATTCATTTTTTATACAAATGATATATTTCAGCCTGGTGTTTGGGTAGGTTATAAGACAGTTTTCCCTCTTGTACTTTTACTCTGTTTCCTGACCAACATTCAATACCTCCGGATATTTTTTCCGGATCAATCCCAAGATCATTTAAAGTTAACTCACCCTCTTTTACTCCTTCATCATAATTGAAATAAGCAATATAATAGGCGTCTTCAGTTTCCAAAGTAAACAGATCGACCGAACGGTTGGAGCCTGACACTTTATGTCCATATGCCGGTCTAAAAGATCTCCCCAGGCGGACCACTGCGTTCACTCGTTCATTCACAGCATAAGTTTTCACCTTTTCTTGTGACATTTCCGTTCCTACATAACTTCCTTTAGTAGTCAGATTATCTCCGATCATAAAATAGCCGGTTACAGCTCCCGTAGTAATACGAGACATATTTTCTGCCTCACTACGATCGCCCATTACCAGATGATCCGGATCATTATAAGCATATACCCGATCCAGCCACCAGCCAAAAGACAAACTGTTCATCATATAATTGGTATGCCACATTTCACCCCAGGCATCACAACTCACACGCCGGGCATTGGCATATTGATACGGGAAAAGAGGAGCAATAGACTCTACGATAAACATATCATCACCGCAGCGCTCGCGCAGATGCTTCATTCCGTAATTGAAAGCTTGTGTACCGGTGGTAATGTCCTTATTGTAATACTTATCGGCTTCCACCATACCAGCAGTCAAAAAATCGAGTTTGAGATACTTAAAACCGGCAGCCTTGAACTTATCAATGAAAAAGTTAATCCTCGACAGCGTAGCCGGAGCTGTAGGATCCATACAACCGGCACCATACAGTTTCCGTTTCTGCCCATTCACTTTCAGATGAGACTGACTATACTTGTAGCCATTATTACCTTCAATATCCCGTTCATTGTCGGGAAACCAGTCATTGAATGGCGTCCAATAGATCCCCGGTATCTGCCCATTAGCAACACAATGCCGGGCAAAGTCTTCGAGTTGCTCCCAGTTCAGATTGTCCCAGTAAGAGTCCAAGCCTACAAACACAACTCCATCCGCACCAAAACCACCTTTACCCTGTAAATGCTCTTTCACAAAATCGGATGCGGAAAGGACGCCCTCATAATTAACATGCGTACTCATTCCTCCCCAACTGTTCCATCCAAAAGGAGTACCTTTGGTCCACTCACGTTTCGGAACGATAGCCGCATTCGTTTCTCCGAACTTCTCCATTCCCAAACGCCAGTCATCAAAAAAGCCAACGAACATTTTAGCTGATTTCACCGTTGTTTTCTTCAGATATCCATGCGGTTTTTCATCCCGTGTAGCAGAGTGACTTGCTCCACTATAACATTCTAATTTAGTAATGCTTCGATTATTACGTGATCCGGTCATTCGGATAGCCGACTTCCACGTATCATGTTCTACTGAACCAAGAACCAGACCAGCCTGAGTATCTCCATTAAATATAGAAGTAACTTCAAAAGAGATCGTATCGCGGGCTAATGGCCCGGGAGAATGCACTGCATCTATTGATTTAGACTGAGACAGCGGCAAAGAGCCATATGTTATAAAGCCATCATTATCAAAAGGGACAAACAGCAAACGGTTATTAGCACTTTGAGGTAAGAATTGATTATCGGAAGTGGTATAAAGCGGTGCAATATAATTGGTGGAAAGCATTTTTCCAGTAACAGAAGTAAGATAAACTTCGGTCATGAAGAAGTCTTCTTCAGGATATACATAAAAAATCTGATCTATTGTAGGAGCACCCTCTTTCTTATATTGTATAGCGAATTTACGAGCTGTGCCTATTACATCTACCACATTTTCTTCTGCAACAGTCACATTTGTATATTCAGAACTATTATAATAAACAGAAGAATTATTGAACCTGACAGACACATCATTCAGAATAGGTACGCCATTCTTCAACAAGTTCACCAGTCTGGTGTCTTTGTCTAAATTGATACTCCATTTTCCAATAGTAGTTTTTTCTTTAATACCTGCATAAGTGTTCCCCAAAAAGGCCATCTGAATAAATAAGATAGAAAGCGAATACTTAAATAGACATTTTAAATTATTCATAGATATAAGTTGAATTTAAAATTAACAATCGTTCCATTTCGTTAAGTCAAAGATAGGCGGTTCATGTTTCTCAAAATTGCAAAATACACGCAAAAAATATAAACTTCGTCCCAAACACACGCTCAAAGAAACCCTCTACAACATCTATATTACTTTATGAAACGAATACATCAATAATAGTTCCCGTTAATAATTTAAATCCACATTTCTAACAATCCATTTTAACAGTGAGTTAAAATACTATTTAAGCCACTGTTAAAAAGCATATTAACAATGACTTAAATAGTATTATTTATAATGCCATATATAGATCAATTAGCATCATTAACTAAAAGCTTTATAAGGCGAGTTTAAAAGTTCTTGATAATTTCCCTATAATACCAGATACCAGATATACCCCTTTCTCTAAACCACTATATACCCCGTTGCCATTTACTATCGTCCGCAAAATTTGTACACCAGATGTATTTATAATTTCGAGAAGAGTTTTATCTCCTACGTTATAATAAATATTACCATTAGCTGTATACACACATAAATCAAGAAGTGTATTCTCGCACACGCTACTTGCCAACGGATTAAAAGAAGAAAAAGCAAACCTTCCTCCTCTTTTTCCATTGTCAATAGCTTGTACTCCCCATTCATATTCTGCATCTTCATCTGCGATATACATTGAATAAGAGGTAGCCGTAATCTGCCCCGAGATTTCACCTACTTTGATAAATCCCGTTTGTAAATCGGCAGGAACTGTCATAAAGAACTCTTTCGATCCGGTTTTCTTTACATAAAGGTTATATTGCAATGTTTTCGAAGGAGTTACGTCATCCACAGAAGCATCCCAGGAGAAAGTAACCATACCCGTTTCTTTATTATAAGAACTCTTGAGGTTAGATGGAGCAGAAGGGGCCTCGTTGGGTGTGATACCCGCTGTCGAAGAGGTGTTCTGCCAAAGTTGGGTAGCACAACCTCGACTACAAACGTTATCCTGTGCCCATCCCATATTCCATGCATCAAGATAACCATCATTATTATAATCTACCAGATGGTTGTTACCGTGGCTGATACGATCGAAAGTCCAAGCCTGCCCTGTATTATAATAGGCCCCGCAAACTTTGAAATCGAAGTCTCCTTTATTCACATAAAGCCAGGTAGTAATGGCATGTTGTTCTCCATGTCCGCCTACCAGAATATCGGGCAAACCATCGTGATTAACGTCTCCAAAGGAAGGAGTCGCACCGTCTACACCTTCAAATCCACAGAAAAGATCGTTCAGCATTTCAAAATTACGATTTCCACAATTTCGGTATACATAAAAAGACTTTGCCCCCGAACCTTTATTACGGGAATAACCCGTCACTACAATATCCATATATCCATCGGCATCTAAATCGCACAACGAACAAGAAGAATCATTGGCCCCATACAGATATTGTTCATTCTCAGAGAAAGTACCATCCCCATTATTCCAATAAACATGTAAGTTACCCTCACCTGGCCCATAACCGGAAGATACGATATCCAACCAACCATCATTATCCATATCTCCAAAATGTACAGATCCTCTTGACAAACCCGGAAAAGGTTGTATCCCATCCAATGGAACTTCTTGTCTGATAAATCCCTTCCCTTTGTTGTTTTTATAAAGATAAACAACACGCCGGTCATGATGCACAATGGGAACCCCATTCTCATCTACCTTGCCATCGGGATCCATGTAGTCATCCAGCCCTGTTACAACCAGATCCTGATAACCGTCCTTATCGTAATCGCCCACTGAAACCCATTGACGCGATCGTCCGCCATCCATTGTGTTATAGATCGGAGTAATACCCATCTTATTTTCTGTCAGATTAGCTGCATTTACCTCTTCAAACAGATATTGTCCGTCTTGACCCTTTCCTTTATTCTCATATAAGAATGCAGCTATATCTTCGAGATTACTTGTATAATTCATTGACTTCAAACCGGGAACAAATAAATCCATCAGACCATCGTTATTATAGTCGAACCAAACCGGACAAGCATAATAACAAACATCAAAAGGACTCTCCAGACGGGCAAAACCTTCTTTACCGTCATAATCATATAATACAGAAACCTGTTGAGCTAAAGCTTTTTTAATGTGTACATTTTGTCCGGAATAAGCAATCTCCAGATAACCGTCATTGTCATAATCGCCCCACGCTACATTCGAACGGTCCGCTGTATGATAAAACTGCCCTTTGATTATGGAATTGCCTATAGGTTCTGCAGGAACAGGTTTACTCACTTTGGTAAAAATGGGCTCAACCGGATTACCGGGTATAGTGACTTCTGAATATTCCGGATCGGACAAATCATCATATATTTCCTTATAGTTAAAATCTTCCGTAGAGAAAACAGAAATACCCAAATCCATTATCTGCTCTCCACTTCCCTGTCTGCCTTCCACAGCAATTAAATTCCAACTGTTCGGTTTCAATGTCTGCCGGGCTTCATAAGAAATATCGAAAGGAATATAATTGGAGACAGAACCTTTCTTCGATGCTGCCCATACGCCGTTGATATAGATATGGATATCGTCATCATGATAAAGCTTGAAACGCATTTTTTCTACCATTTCCGGAGTAATTGCACCCAGATAGAACCAACGGCGCATATAAATCTGAGAAGTATTCCAGGGAGTTGAGATCAAATCTTTCGTGTTCCATAAAGCACTTCTTCCAAAAGCAGCTTCTCCCTGTGCCCATGCACGGTCGTCAAACTCTTTGGCAAACCATCTGCGGGGTACATCATCAGACGTTATATATCTCCATTTATATTTATGCTCTTGAGACGTGGAAATGATAGTTTGTACTTTCACTTCACTTCGAGGCATGTTAATACACTCTTCGATTTTTGCTTTCAACTCCCCGGTAGCAGAATAAGGCTTCAGAACACGACGATCATAAGTCAATATTCCGTTTCTCTCAATTTCAACATCGGATAATTGCGTATATACAGCCGCATTCAAGCCATAATAATAATAGTCCTTTATTTTATCAGCTAAACGATTGAATAAAACAGTAAAATCACCTCCGGTTTCTACAGTTGTGTACTGGAAATCACCTCCCGGCCAAACATGTCCTTGTACTTTCAAGGTAATGCCACCATACTCACCGCAAACTGCTGCACGGTTTCGGTCAAGCGGACAAGAAGGGTCCGGATAACTATGAGAGTCTTTGATATCTCCTATGTTAGCATCATTCCAACCACTGGCACAACAAACAAGAGTTTGACCAACCACACCTTGTACAATTTGAGTCATTCTTTCTGTATCAAATTGCCCCCATCCTTCATTAAATACAATCCATTGGATAATACTGGGGTGATTTCTAAAGGCCTCAATAATCCTTACCGACTCCTCTTGAAATGTCTTCTTAGCAAAATCTTCGTATCCGGAAGGCAGATTAGGACTGGGCAGATCCTGCCACACCAAAATCCCTTCCCGGTCACAATGCATATACCAACGGGCGGGTTCCACCTTTATATGCTTTCTAATCATGTTAAAGCCTAAAGACTTCATGGCTTTTATATCAAACAAGAGTGCTTCGTCACTCGGAGCGGTATATAAACCATCGGGCCACCAGCCTTGATCAAGTGGTCCCATCTGAAAAATCTGTTCTCCATTAAGGAAGACACGAGGAGTTTCGCCTACCTTTTTGACCTCTATTTTACGCATACCACAATAACTGCTTACCGCATCGGTCTGAACACCATCTTTTATAATAGTTATGTCAAGATCATAAAGATAAGGGTCATCCACTGACCATAAATGAGGATTCTCAATAGGTAATGTCAAGATCCGGCCCACTTTACCACCTGCCATAGTAGCTACCTTATTGCCTGCTTTATCCAACAGGTTGATATTTACAGATACGCCGGTAGTCAGAGAGGCACTCACGCTAACCTTCAAACAGGAGTTATCCACATCAGGACGTATCGTAAGAGATTCTATGTGAATTGAATTCACAGGTTCCAACCATACCGTCTGCCAGATACCACTCACCGGAGTATACCAGCACCCCCATTTATTCAATGCTTGCTTACCTTTAGGCTGTCCTTCACCACCTGTATTATCGTATGTATAAACAACCAGTTCATGTTCTTCCTGCTCATTAAGAGCCGAAGTTATATCAAAATAAAAAGGATCATATCCCCCTGTATGGCTCCCAACTTTAATACCATCTATGTAAACAATAGTTTCCCAGTCTACCGCGTCGAAATGAAGCAGTATATTTCTTCCTTTCATGGCTTCAGGAATCTTCAAAATACGTTTGTACCAATAACATTGACTATTACTCTCTTCCATAATTCCGGAAAGAGCTGATTCTATTGGGAAAGGAACTAATATTTTTTGATTAAAAGTAAAATTCGGATCGTAGTTTTCTCCTTTTACACCTTTTCGTAAATCCCAGATGCCATTCAGGTTCATCCACTCTTTTCTTGCCATCTGAGGCCTCGGATATTCGGGCAGTACGTTATTGACATCCATTGTTTCACTCCATGGAGTCATCATGGGAGCTTTCTTTATTTGCCACTCCTGAGCATTTATAACCAAAGCATTAATGAGACAAAACATTCCAATAATGAAGTGTTTTTGCATTACTTTTATTTTCATGTTATTAGATAAAAAATGAGGATGCCCATATCCGTATACGAGACACCCCCATGTTAGTTAAATTATTATTTATCTTACTTCACCAACAACTTAGTACTTTTCACAGCACCCTGTTTGTTGACAGCTTTCAATATGTACAAGCCAGAAGCAAAGTTACTGATTGTAGTAGTACCGGCTGGTAAACTCTTATTAGCTATTTGTACACCATTTACTGTATAGATAGCTATATTTACCTCTTCTGCAGAATTCACAATAACCTCATCGTTTACAGAGTATATATCCAACCCTTTAATGGATGTTAATGATTTAATACCTGTCGTTTCACCTACATTCGGATCCAGATACAGACCATAAATGTTGGCTCCGGCACTTTGAGGTAAGTTGTAAACAATATATAGGTTTTGTACTCCTTTAACCTCTTTCAGAAGTCCGGCAGTACCCTCTTTTATACTCCACGCTCCCGTTCCCTGGGCTCTGACTTTGGCAATTGGTTCATGATCGGCAAGTGCCGCGTTCAACTCTTCCGTATTTGTTATGTAACCCCATTTTATATCATCCAAATCTGTATAGAGGGAGAAGTTAGCCTCATCAATCGTGCCTAACCAATTCTTATCGCAAGAGTGATTAATGACTACTCTTTTGTATTCACCATCTTTGAAATCAACATCATAATAACAAACCACAACACCATTGGAAGTAAAACCAATATTGTTACCTTCACCACGGGCAGTAGCACTACCTGCAACTACAACTTTCCATTCCATCTCACCTGCAGCTGAGTCGCCACCTGATTCACCGGTTCCTTTAGTTACATATACCACAGCCTCCTCAGAGGGCAATACGTTTTCAAAAACAATACCGCATTGTGGATTCTCAAACCAAACCGGCTCTTTCACCAAATCTATTCTATGAAGATTAGTAGCATCTCCCCATTTTACAAACAGATAATGAGAACCTGTCACTTTTTTCAGTTGAGTAGCGATTGGAGTAAAATCATTCCACTTTTGCAGGTTAATACCCGACCAGGTTCTTGCAATCATATTTTCAGGTTTCACCTCATCAATATAGAACTCCATATATTCTCTGTATCTTTCACCATCATGACCGACAAAAGCAACTAATTGTTGAAATTCTCCATTCCCAAAATCAACTTTTTCAGTAGACTTAGCGATAAAGCCTTCTCTTACACCACCCCAACAATCACTATTCCCATCATATTTAGTATCTTTATAAGGATCTACTACATCCGGATCTTCCGGTATAGCTACAGCTCTCACAAATTCAGAAGCGCCAATAATGGTAGCATTTTCTTTATACTCAGGCAATTCACTTGGCCATGGCTGAACACCTTCGTCTGCTTCCGCAAAGGCCTCCTGATAAAACTTCACAGAACGTAAATTTCCATTCCCCAAACGGAAAGTCAACCAAACCTTCTGCTTACCGATTGGGCGTTCAAAATCTTCACTTTCTTTCATGTTGTATGCAAACATTTCAAAACAATGGTAACCATAGGTTCTATCAACTAACATTTCTGTAAACGGGACAGCCGTTTCCGATGTTTCTCCAGCACTGAGAACTACATATCTCTCAACTCCAAAATCGCCCCATCCCTGTGCAAATTCTACTCCAGTAGCTTTATAGGCATCTCCATCTGCCCCAAAATCAACCTCTCCCAAACCAACAATGGTCATGTTGCTTGTCTGCCCAACATTACCATAAACAATATCAAAGATGGCATCTTGAACCAGCTCAATGTTCTCATTCCCTTTCATTGTTTCAATCACTAAATCCTGAGCCAGTACAGGACCTGTTGCTAAAAGAGCTAAAGCCCCAATAAGTAATGTGTTTTTTCTCATTGTAAAATAATTTAAATTAAACATTTATTTGTGACCCAAGATTACAACTACTTCGGCTCTTAATTTTCCGGAAGCCTTCATAGTTACATACTTGGTTTTTTGCTAAAAACAGACTCCATTTTAATTGTTTACTAAAAACAGAGATATTGCCCGGAATCCCCTGTTCAGAGCCAATCATCTTTAACAATTTCACTGTTGACAAAAGTATGGCTTCCTTTTCTTTTTACATCGCACGATTATTTCAAAAAATAACAATTTGGTCACAAGGCTTTTTTTCTATACAACACATTCGAAACCCCAAAACATATTCTGGTAAAAAAATAGAAGTATATCCCAAACAGGAACAAAAAAAAATAATACGTTGGTTTCATTTTATAACGCATCCGTGTATAAGAAACCCGTACGAACCATTACTCAATCGCAGATACGACTAACTTGCTATTTTTTGAACCAGGCATTATTTTATTTATGGCTACGTTTGCACCAATAATTTAATTAATAAAAAGGTATGAAACAGCCGGTATTCAACACTTTCATCCTTCTCTCGATGTTATTGTTCAACATGTCTGGATATGCTTTGAATAACTACTATTTTAATATTATTAGTAGAGATAAAGGATTATCACAGACCAACGTTAAAGCAATCATTCAAGATAGTAATGGATTTATGTGGTTTGGAACTCGCAATAAGCTCAACCGATACGATGGAAATACATTTAAAGTGTTTGATTGTTATGATCATGTAGCACAAAAACAAAATAACAACATCTCTTCCTTATTTGAAGATAAAGAAAAACAGCTTTGGGTAGGAACTGATAATGGTGTTTTCAGACTAAATCCTCAAACCGGGAAATTCACTTATATGAATATACAAACGTCAGAAGGGATTACCATGACCGACTGGATATCTGATATAAAAGAGGACAAAGATGGGAATATCTGGATTGTAGTTCCTAATCAGGGATTATTCCGTTATCTTCAAAACAGTAAAGAATTAATGTTCTATGCATTTGGGAAAAAATCAGTTCCGGATCATGGCAATCCTCAAAGTATATGTATAGATCAAAGTAACAGAGTCTGGATAGGGACAAATGGAAAAGGAGTATATCTATACAATAAAAACACCAATCAATTCAATCAATATCTTGGAGATACACAAGGCAACACACTTGCCGGAGAAAATATTTATACAATGGCAGATGATGGTGAGTTTCTGATTCTTGGTATACACGAAGGTAAACTACGCAAGATTCATAAAAGGAAAAATACAGTTACTGATGTAAATGCACCGGAGATACACTATAAAATTATTCGTTGCATCACCAAATTAGGAAATCAATTATGGGTAGGTACCCAGTCTGGTATATATATATTAAATGAAGAAGGCGAAGTATTCAAGATATACAATGATCCGATGTCTAATTATTCACTTTCGGACAATCAGGTGGGAAAAATCTATCAAGATCGGGAAGGGGGTGTATGGGTTGGAACAAATGCGGGAGGAATCAACTATTTATCAAAGTCAGTTCTCAAATTTACCCGTTACATCCCACTGAATAGGAAAGAAACAATCAGCAGTAAACGTGTACGAGAAATCATTGAAGATAATGACCAGAATATATGGATAGGGACAGAAGATGCCGGAGTTAACATTTTTTCTCCGGAAAAGAAAACATTCAAAAAGATAGGGAGAGAAATGAGTAAAGATTTAACATCTGATCAGACTCTGAGCTTATTGAATACTAATGGAAATATTTGGGTTGGTTTATTCAAAAACGGATTGGATGTTATTTCTTCGAAGACCTACAATATACAACATTATTCAGGAAATCAGTTAAGATTGAATGAATCCAGTATTTATGCCTTGTGTGAAGACAAATATGGTAATATTTGGTTAGGGAACGGCTGGGGAGTTTATAAAGGCAATAAAGAGACAATGGAGTTTGTCAATGTAAAAGAATTCGGTCTGTGCTATACTTATGATATTATTGAAGATTCTAATGGTAATATTTGGGTAGCAACTATGGGTAATGGCGTATATAAATACAATCAAGAATCGCAGAAAACAGAGCATTATACCAATCAAATTAATGTCAAATCCTCTTTGAGTTCCAATTCGGTGAGTAACATTACGGAAACAAGTAACGGAGATATATGGTTCGCTACAGACAGAGGAGGTATTTGCAAATATAACAGCAAAGAAAACAATTTTCATAAAATTTCTTTAGCTGAAGGGCTACCGGATGATAGTGCATATAAAATAGTAGAAGATAAAAATGGTTATTTATGGTTCGGAACTAACAATGGATTGATACAGCTAAACCCACAGGATTATAGTATCAAAATGTTTTCAACAAACAATGGCCTACCCAGTAACCAGTTTAGCTATAAATCGGCCTTAGCCAGCAGCACAGGAGAATTATTCTTCGGGACAGCAGAAGGACTCATCTCTTTCTTTCCGGAAAAGATGGAACAAAACCACTTCATCCCACCTGTATACATCACATATATCAATTATAAGAACAACAAATCAAAAGACAAGGAAACGAACAGCGAATTCCTGAAATCAGGACCAATCACATTACAACATGATCAAAATAGTATTGAGTTAGGCTTTGTTGCCTTAAGCTATGCATGTCCAACCGCTAACCAATATGCATACAAAATGGTAAACCTTGACAAAGAATGGATATATACCAAAGATAGCCAAAGTGCAAACTATACTAATCTTTCGCCGGGAAAATATAAATTTATTGTAAAAGCCTGCAACAATGATAACGAGTGGAACAAAGAGGGTGCATCCATTGAAATCATCATTCTCTCTCCGTGGTGGAGAACCTGGACTGCCTATTTTTGCTATGCTATTATAATTATTATCTGTATTTATCTGGCAAGCAAATACTACACTTATGTACATAGGAAAAAGTCATTAGAAAAACAACGTTTATTTGAAAGCGAAAAAGAGAAAGAACTATATAGTTCTAAAATTGATTTCTTTACCAATATCGCTCATGAAATACGAACTCCACTGACGTTAATCAACGGTCCTTTAGAATCATTAGTAGAAATGGATATTAAAGAGCCCAACATTAAAAAGAATGTTCAGCTTATGCAGAAAAATATATCTGAACTGCTTACTTTAATCAATCAGATTCTGGACTTTAGAAAAATCGATGCCAATAAAGTCACCATGAATCTTGTTGATAGTAATATATCAGTCATTGTCAATGAAGTCTATCAGGAATTCCTGCCTATGGCATTATCTATAAATAGAATAATCGGGATTGATATGCCCGAACAAGACATCTATGCGCAGATCGACCGGGGTTCTTTCATCAAAATCTTGAATAATCTATTTTCAAATGCAATCCGATATTCAGATAGAAATATCAGCATAAAACTTGAGGATACAAGTAAACATTTCCATCTGACAATAAAAAATGATGGTGAAATAGTACCCTCTGAGATGGAAGATAAAATATTCGATCCGTTCTATCAATTGAAAAAAAATGCAAATATAAATGCCAGTTCCGGCATAGGCTTATCTTTAGCCCGATCACTTGCAGAATTGCATCATGGTACTTTAAAATACAAAAGTGCAAATAATCTAAATATATTTACGTTAGTTATACCAAAAGGTGAAGTATTGAAACAAGATAAAGAAATCGATTTGTTTAACGATGATTTTATTGAGCCGCCATCTAAACAGGAGACCATTTTAATTGTAGAAGATAATATTGAATTATTGTCATTTATGACAGAAAAGCTGAACTCCAGCTTCTCCATAGAGAAAGCGACAAATGGTGCCGAAGCATTTGATATTATTGAAAGAAAAAATATCGATATTGTAATTACAGATATTATGATGCCTATAATGGATGGTTTCGAACTCTGTAAGAAAATAAAAACAGATATTGAATATTGTCATATACCAGTTGTTCTATTAACAGCCAAGAATGATTTGAGCAGTAAAATCAGAGGACTTGAAACCGGAGCAGATGCTTACATTGAAAAACCTTTCTCATTCAAATATCTGATAACCCAACTGAGTTCACTGCTGGAAAACAGAAAAAGAGAAAAAGAGGCATTCATCAAAAAGCCTTACGTTACATCTCATTCAATAGGATTATGCAAAGCTGATGAAGAATTAATAAATAAGATCATTGGCATTATTGAGGAGAATATAACAGACTCAAACTTTGGTGTCGAACGCCTGTCTGAAATTACTAATATGAGCCGGTCAAGCCTACACCGAAAGATCAAAGCCCTTTCCGGAACATCGCCTACCGACTTTATCCGACTCATCCGGCTTAAAAAAGCTTCTGAACTGATAGCCGAAGGGCACTATCGTACAGGAGAGGTATGCTACATTGTCGGAATAAATTCCCCCTCCTATTTCATCAAATTATTTCAGAAACAATTTAATATGACCCCCAAAGAATTTGAGAAGCAGCAAAGGATGACAAACACAAATGATTATAACATAAATTTAACAAGATGAAAGGAACAAGTTTTTTTCTATTAAGCCTGATTTTAATTGTATTTTACTCATGTGGTTCATCAAAAACGATTCGTTCAGGAGAAATATGGACAGATACAGACCAAAACATGATTAATGCACACGGAGGAGGAATCTTATATCACAATGGAACCTATTATTGGTATGGTGAATACAAAAATGACTCGACTTACCATGCACCCGGTGTAGAGTGGGATTGTTACAGGACAGAGGCGGGAGGAGTAGCCTGCTACTCTTCCAAAAATCTGCAATCGTGGAAGTTTGAAGGTATCGTATTAAAACCTGACATGACAGATCCGACATCCGACATCCATCCATCTATGGTCATAGAACGTCCCAAGGTAATCTACAACGATAAAACAAAGAAGTTTGTGATGTGGATGCATATTGACAACTATAATTATTCGAAGGCCGCAGCCGGAGTGGCTATATCAGACAGCCCGACAGGAAACTTCCAATATTTACACTCTCTCCGTCCCGGTGGAGAAGAAAGTAGAGATATGACCCTGTTTAAAGATGAAGATGGAAAAGCATACCATATCTATTCAACCAAAGGTAACTCCACTTTATTCTTCCATTTACTTTCAGACGATTATCTGACACACACAGAGATATATAAAGCTGCTTTTTCCGGAAAGTACAGAGAAGCCCCAGCCATCTTTAAAAGGCAAAACAAATATTATCTGATTACTTCCGGATGTAGTGGATGGGACCCTAATGAAGCAGAATATGCAATCGCAGACTCCATATTGGGCGAATGGAAAACAATGGGTAATCCCTGTATCGGAGAGAATGCAAATAAGTCATTTGGAGGACAAAGTACATTTGCCATATCAGTAGATCCAAAGAAAGATAAATATATCATAATGTTTGACAGGTGGAATAAACTGGACTTAATAGATTCCAGATATATTTGGTTACCAATTAATTTCCATCCGGAGGGAATAAGCATAGAATGGAAACCTGAATGGTCCTTCAAGAAATAGCAATACATAAAATCATCTCTTAAATTTTATATTATGAAACTGAAACTATTATTAATCGCATGTAGTAGTTGCCTCAGCATAGTATTACATGCTCAGACTCCAGGAGACATTGAAAATGTCAGATTTGAATACATGGAAAAACCTGTACTATTGAGTGTCGGTGGAGATCCATTGGACTTTGCCCATGCCACATATACCAACATGGCATGGGGTGACTATAATAACGACGGAAGTCTTGACCTGTTCTACAGTGATAAAAATAATCATGGCAGTGCAACGAAAACTCAGGAAAGCTTCTATCAGAATAACGGAGATAGTACCTTCACCAAACTAACCTCTCCATTTGCCTCCACCGCTTTTTCGTGTCCGGTATGGTTTGACATGAACAATGATGGACTTCTGGATCTATTTATTCCCGGGCTAAGTGATTGGAATTACCAATGGAATGATTTGAGTACTCGCCTCTCAACAATACAAGCACGTTTATATATCAACCAGGGAGTACAGACTAACGGCACATACAAGTTTCAAGAGATACCAGTATCAGAATCAGGATTAATACCCATATTCAATGGAAAAACCGGAGGGAAAGGGCACAATTGGGCAGTGGCAGGTGACTATGACAATGATGGATATACCGATTTGCTCGTCACAGGTTTCGATGAAAAAGAAAGATCGAATCGAGATGATTATGAAGACGCAGTAAGAGTGGTGTATTTATTCAGAAACATAAAAGGAGAATCTTTCGAACTTCAGAAAACACCTCTAAACGGCAACAAACCTTTTCATGGAACGACGGACGGAAGTGTGTGTTTCGTCGATCTGGATAATGACGGCTGGCTGGATATCGTTTCTACCGGATATGGTTATTCAAGAGAATCTGAAATGCATGTTTATTGGAACTTGCAAGATGGTACATTTACAGAATCGGATTTTAACTTTGATACAACCACTAACTCCTCATGTGATGTATGCGATTTAAATAATGATGGTTGGGCAGATATTATCATGACAGGTGTATATTTCAATAACAACCAAAAAAAATTCTACATATATAAGAATAAAGGAAACCGCAACTTTGAAAAGATAGAGAAGAAACAACTGCTCCCCATAGACGGAGGGCAGCTTTCATTCGGTGACATCAACCATGATGGGTGGGCCGATATGCTGGCAGGTGGTCATAACGGAACTTACGAACATACCACCTGGCTCTATATAAACAGAGGGAATTTCAATTTTGAGCCTATAGCATGGTACAATAAAGAGAATTACGGCTGGGCATTTCCGAGAGTTACCCATGGAAGTGAACAACTGATCGACATTGACAATGACGGCCGGCTGGATGCATGGATTTCAGGATGGTCAAAAGACGCTTGCAATTTGGGTTGCAATACTGAACTCTGGAAAAACACCTCTAATGTAAGCAAGAATGAAGCTCCGGGAACACCCCAGAATTTAAGAGCCAGTTTGATAGAAGGTACTAACCTGCTTTCCTTATCGTGGGATCCCGCCACTGACGACATCACCCCTCAAAGTGCATTACAGTACAACATTTATCTAAAAAAGAAAGATTCCGGGACATGCTATATGACGGTACCGGCAGATATATCTTCCGGCTTTATCAAAGTAGGTCGCATTTCGGGCCAGCTCACTCAATGTTCATACAAAATAAAAATAGAATCCAATGGTGTATATGAATGGGGAGTACAGGCCATAGATAATGGAAAACGAGGCAGCCTCTTTGCAAAATCCACACTAACGATTGACCAGGTTAGTGGAATCACAAGTCAGGAAGAAGAAGCTATCTTTATCCATAGCAAGGGAGAATCAGTATACTATTCAATCAAAGGAACGGGAGATATAACCCTATTCAAAACTGACGGTAGCATTGTGTATCAGAATCAAATCCAGGAGGCCGGGAGCATCACTTTACAGGAAAAAGGTACCTATATCGTCATGATCAAAACAAATTCAACTATAAAAAGGCAGAAGTGCGTTATTCTATAACCCAATTCAGATTCTCACTATATGGAAAAGAAATATTTATTACTCGCATGCGTTGCCCTGTTCGCCCAATTACATGTATATTCAAAAGAGCAACAATCCATTAATTTAGGAGACACTCCATGGAAATTTTCTAAAGTAATCCGGCAAGAAACAAACTTAGCCAAGGACGCAAGTATTCTTTATGGATTGCAAAAAGTGTCAGAGATAAATGACGATGATATTCATACGGAATGGAGAGCAGATTATTCATCAGAAAAACATCTATTCATCGATCTGCATGAAAAGAAACAGCTTAAAAACGTCAAACTAATATTCAAGGGAGATCAGACACGGTTTGCCACTGTGAAAATGGAAACCAGCCTTAATAACGAAGATTGGTATCCGATAGCAGAAGGTACAGTAAAAAGAGCATGTGACCTTCACAAAGAAGGTGACATATCCAATGTGAACAATACAGTAGGTTATTTTGAAAAGGTAACATATACCTACCTCTCCATCCCTGTTTCGGCATCCTGTCGATACATCAGGCTGACAATTCTAAGTTGTCAGTCTGAAAAGAATGAAGAGTTACCGAAGTGTATCAGCGAACTTGCCATTTATCCGGTCGAAAACAATTATTCAGACCAGGAAATAGCAGGTTTGGCATTTAAAGACGATCAATGGGAATCGGTCGGCATTCCTCACTGTTTTAATGAACGCGATACCTACTTGAATGCCAGTACAGGTGAGCGTTGCTGGAGAGGAGAAGCCTGGTACAGAAAAAAAATAGGCTTCAGCAAAAAAGACCGGGATAAAGAAATCTTCCTTGAATTTCAGGGAATAAACTTCGCGGCTATTGTTTTTATTAACGGACAGGCCATCCCTGGTAGCACACAAGTAGAGCATCCGGGTATAGTCACTCATGTAGGTAGTGCCCTCCCCTTTGTTGTGAATATCACAAAATATATAAAATGGGATACGGAAAATCAGATAGCCATTAAAGTCTCTAACGCTAAAAACACATTCTTTACCTGGCCGGAGTTCGGTACGAATGAAGGCTTCGGACAGGCTATGGGTGGGATCGTTTGCCCGATATACATGCACAAAAAGCATAAAATACATATTCCATTCAACCGCTATTCTCCATTAAAGAAATGGGGTACTTATTTGGGGACAGTATCGGCTACACCTCAAAAAGCAATGATACGTTTCCAGGTGAATGTTGACAACACTACGGATCAAGAGCAGGATATTGAGTTACGCACTTATTTGCAGGATCAACAAGGACACACCGTATTGTCCTTCTCCGACAAGCAAAAGGTATCAGCCCGGAAAACCAAGTTGTTTGATCGTACAGAATCTATTCAGAACCCTCATTTATGGTACCCCGTTGGTTGCTCCGGTACTCCGTACTTGTATACGGTATTGAATAAAGTATACGTAAACGGCAAATTAGCAGATAGCCAAAGCGAGCCATTTGGAATAAGAGAAATTACTTGGGATGAAGACTACTGCTATGTGAACGGAGAAAAATGTATTTTACGAGGTTTCGGAAGCAGAAACATATATCCGGGATTAGGAGCTGCTGTCCCCGCTGCTTTGCAATGGCAAGATATTGCCCTTATTGCCCAGTGTAGAGGTAATACATTGCGTGTAGGACATCAGCCACCTTTCACAGAAGCACTCAAAGCTTGTGATGCTTACGGGGTTTTACTAATTGTAAACAGTGGAGACGGAGAATGGTCACTAAAGAATGAGCCGGCCAAAACATATAAACGGGAGTATGACCGGGAAATGATTGTGGCCTTCCGTAATCATCCGTCTGTCGTTATTTGGGAATCGAATAACGGCTTGGCATACGATGGAGATAAATACCTACCATCACATACTCTCAGCGAAGTGAAAGCATGGGATTATATACAACCCCGGCTGGTTCTTAATCGTGACGGTTATCCTCCTGAATGGGATGAGAAAGAGCCCATTGTGATTGGTTATACCAATCGTTATGAAAAAGTAAAAGGACGTCCGTCACTAAACACAGAGGTTTATGGTGCCAACTGGAGTGGACTTCCGAGTTGGTGCATCGCACGGTTTGATTATAATAACGAGAAGGAATTTTCAATGGATTACATACGAAACTATTTCGATAATCTGGACAATCAGGCTTGCGGTTGGATTGACTGGATGCTGGTAGAAACTTACGGTGAAGGTTATACAATCTATCTGAATGGAATGAAAAATCAGAAGAGCCTGGGTTCATGCGCAATGGATGGAAACCGTTTTCCTAAACTGAAGTACCGAATCTACCAAAAAGCACTTTGGGTACCCTATTCTCAGCAACCGGGAGTTGCACTCCAAAGCCACTGGAATTATTCAGGTATTCAAAATATTGATGCCTGGAGCAATTGTCCCTACGTCGAACTATTTATCAATAAAAAGTCGTACGGTATTGTTGAGCCAGATCAAAGAACCCGCCAATGTACATGGAGAGATATCCAATGGGAACCAGGTACCGTAGAAGCCGTAGGTCTTGATACGAACAAATACCCTGTTTGTTCAGAGAAAATAGAATCTTCCGATAAGCCCTATGCCATAGAAGTTACAATCGAGAAGCCTGTGGCCAAACCCTCCGGAGAAGAATTTATCTTGAAAGCAAATGCTTCCGACGCTTTCATTGTTACAGCCAAAGTAGTCGATAAGTCAGGACACTGGTGTCCATGGGCCGATAACCTGTTGAAGTTTGAAGTTGAAGGCGAAGGTATATATAAAGGTTCCTATAATTTCTATGTTACCGAAGGTAAAGAATTATCCTATCACGCCCCCGGAGATACAGAATTACAGGCAGAAGGAGGACTTATGAGAGCAGCTGTACGTACTACTTTTAAACCGGGAAAGATAAAAGTAAAAGTGAGTTCGGATGGGTTAATCTCAGGAGAAAGCATAATTAAATCAAAAAAAATCAGACATTAATTCCCTGACAATACTATGATGAAAAAATATTTTTATGTTGCATGTACTTTATTATTAGTGGGGTGTATGACTTCTCACCATTCGTCTGAAAATAAAACGAACAGAATAAGGAAAGAAACGATTGACAGTCTGGCTCCCAATCCCTTTATTCGACATATGTACACAGCCGATCCATCTGCCCATGTCTGGGCAGACGGCCGCTTGTATGTTTATGCCTCGCATGACATAGATCCACCTCAGGGTTGTGACCTGATGGACAGATATCATGTTTTTTCGACCGACGATATGGTGCACTGGAAAGATCATGGAGAAATACTGAATGCTTCTCAAGTGCCATGGGGACGTAAAGAAGGCGGATTCATGTGGGCACCGGATTGTGCTTATAAAGACGGTACCTATTATTTCTATTTCCCACATCCCAGCGATACGTATACAAACAATAGTTGGAAAATAGGAGTAGCCACCAGTAAAGAACCTGCTGCCAACTTTACCGTTCAGGGATATATCGAAGGAATGGACCCAATGATAGATCCCTGCGTGTTCACGGATGATGACGGCCAGACTTACATATATAATGGCGGAGGTGGAACTTGCAAAGGGGGTAAACTGAAGGACAATATGATGGAGTTGGATGGTGAAATGAAAATTATGGAAGGTTTAGATGATTTCCACGAAGCTACGTGGATACATAAATACAAAGGAAAATATTATCTTTCCTATGCTGATAATCACGAGCCCAATGGCAATGATGGCATGAATGGTTATAATTGCATGCGCTATGCCATAAGTGACAACCCTTTAGGACCGTGGAAGTACATGGGTGTCTATATGGAACCTTCCGATTGCTTTACCAATCAAGGTTCTATCGTGGAGTACAAAGGGGAGTGGTTTGCTTTCTATCACACGATATCCTTATCCAACAATCCTGCGTTACGTTCTATTTGTATAGATAAGTTGTATCATAACGAAGACGGCACTATCCGTATGGTAAAACAACGCAAATAATGTATGTGACAATAACTATTATTTCTATTCTATTAAACAAAAAAATATCGACACCCATATTTATGAAAAAGTATTTTTATATTATATGCACTTTATTATTCGCGGGATGCATAACCTCTCATCATTCTTCCGAGAAGAAAAATGCAGGAAAAGCAACAATCGATAGTTTGGCTCCCAACCCCTTTATCACACACATGTACACGGCCGATCCTTCTGCACACGTCTGGGCCGACGGACGTTTATATGTTTATGCTTCGCACGACATAGCCCCACCACGTGGATGCGACTTGATGGACAGATACCATGTCTTCTCTACCGATGATATGGTACACTGGAAAGATCATGGTGAAATACTGAATTCTTCCCAGGTACCATGGGGACGTAAAGAAGGCGGATTCATGTGGGCACCGGATTGTGCTTATAAAAATGGTACATATTACTTTTATTTCCCACATCCCAGCGATACGGACTGGAACAATAGTTGGAAAATAGGGGTAGCTACGAGCAAAGAGCCTGCTGCCAACTTTACTGTACAGGGATATATTAAAGGAATGGATTCGTTGATAGATCCTTGTGTTTTCATAGATGATGACGGCCAGGCTTACATCTACAATGGCGGAGGTGGAGTTTGCAAAGGCGGCAAGTTAAAAGACAACATGATGGAGCTGGACGGTGAAATGAAAGTCATGGAAGGTTTGGTAGACTTCCACGAAGCTACATGGATACATAAGTATAAAGGAAAATATTACCTCTCTTATTCTGACAATCATGACGACAACTGGAATGATGGCGTCAAAGGAGATAACCGTATGCGCTATGCCATTAGTGACAATCCTTTAGGCCCCTGGAAACACATGGGCATCTATATGGAACCAACAGATAGTGGTACTAATCATGGCTCTATTGTGAAATATAAAGGGCAATGGTTTGCTTTTTATCACAACAGTGCTTTGTCACAACACGATTGGCTACGTTCCATTTGTGTAGATAAGTTATATCACAATGAAGACGGCACTATCCGCATGGTGAAACAACACAAATAAGAGACTTGCGACACGCGTTTTGACAAGGGATATGCAAGAGTGTACATTATTACCATGCAAAAGTGTACATTATTATGGTTCTTCTTCAATTTAGTTGAAAAAGACATGTTCCATCACCATCTTAATTCTTAGCAACTCTAATCCTGCCCTT
>NZ_JAASHC010000048.1:0-25571 GCF_019734355.1 Bacteroides sp. K03 | reverse complement strand
AGGCTGAAAGCAGGATGGGATGAAAAATACCTGTCAACACTTTTACAGGACAGCGCATTTTAATGCGTCGGCCCTGTCACAAGACAAGTATACAAGAACACAGTAATCTTGTACATAAAAACATTATTATCAATAATATAAAAAGTATATGTCTATCAACTATGTAGTAACCAAAAAGGTGGATAAAACGAAAGGAGAAGTAAAAGTACGTTATTATGCTACCACAAGGGCTATGCAAAAAAAGCCTGTTGACAGTTCACAGATTGCAATGCAGTTAGCCGAAAGAAGCTCTCTGCAAGATGGAGATGTAATGTCGGTGTTGACACAGTTATCGGGGATCATCGCCGGACACTTGCACGAAGGCAGGACAGTAAGTATTGACGGATTGGGAAATTTCTTCCCAACCATTAGTAGTGAAGGAGTAGAAAAGCCGGAAGAGTGTACAGCAGATAAAGTGTGGGTAGCACGTATCGGATTCAAAGCGGCTCCTGCTTTTTTGAAAAAGGTACGAATAAAAACCAAATTCATCAGTATCCAATTGCAAGAAGGAAGAAAAGCAGCTGCTAAAAAGAAGAAAGCAGCAGAAGCAGGTAATGAGAAGTGAACATAAAAATAATAGGGAAAAAGAGAACGAAGAAGCATTTAACAATCTGTTGAAAACTTTATTTCACATTTTCTATCGGAGAGATTCTTTTTTCTTTGAGAAATACGTATTTTTGCCGACACTTGCTTATATAATAAGGTGAAATAGATGAAGAAAGAACAAGAGGAATTGACATATCACGTACCTGTACTACTAAAAGAAAGCGTAGACGGAATGAATATTCGCCCCGGTGGAACGTATGTAGACGTTACTTTCGGTGGTGGCGGACATTCACGGGAGATACTTTCACGTTTAGAAAAAGACGGACGTTTACTGGGGTTTGACCAGGACGAGGATGCCGAACGGAACATTGTCAATGACCCACATTTCACATTTGTACGAAGTAACTTTCGCTATTTGCATAATTTTCTTCGCTATCATGAAATAGAAAAAGTGGATGCTATACTGGCAGATTTAGGGGTATCATCTCATCACTTTGATGACAGCGAACGAGGATTTTCATTTCGCTTTGACGGAGCACTGGATATGCGTATGAACAAGCGGGCAGGACTCACAGCTGCTGATGTATTAAATACCTATGATGAAGAACGGCTGGCAGATCTTTTTTATCTGTACGGAGAATTAAAAAACAGTCGTAAACTGGCATCGGTTATAGTAAAATCCCGTGCTGCCGGACAGATTAAGACAATAGGTGAGTTTCTGGAAATCATCAAACCGTTATTTGGACGTGAACGGGAAAAGAAAGAATTAGCCAAAGTATTTCAGGCACTTCGCATAGAAGTAAACCAGGAAATGGAAGCATTGAAAGAAATGTTGCTGGCAGCAACGGAAGCGCTAAAACCGGGTGGAAGATTAGTAGTAATCACTTATCACTCGTTGGAAGACCGAATGGTAAAAAACATCATGAAAACCGGTAATGTTGAGGGCAAAGCAACACAAGATTTTTTTGGAAATCTGCAAACTCCATTCAAACTGGTAAACAATAAAGTGATTGTCCCGAATGAGGAAGAGATAGAACGTAATCCGAGATCACGAAGTGCCAAACTAAGGATAGCGGAAAAGAAATAAAAGAGAAGCTTGTTAGTAAATTGAGACCAGACTTTCTAAAAGATAAGTCAACTAAAATAGAGACAACGATGGAAGAAGAAAAGATAACAAAAGAAGAGCCGAAAGGAGGGAAAAAGAAAAAAAGAGCCTCCCTGAAAAGTATTCTTGGAGGAGATATTCTGGCAACAGACTTTTTCCGCCGCCAAACGAAGCTGCTGGTACTTATCATGGTATTTATCATCTTCTATATCCATAACCGATATGCCAGCCAGCAACAACAGATTGAAATAGACCGGCTTAAAAAAGAGCTTATCGACATAAAATATGATGCACTGACACGTAGTTCGGAGTTGATGGAAAAAAGCCGCCAGTCACGTATCGAAGAGTATATCTCGACTAAAGAAAGTGATTTGCAGACTTCGACCAATCCACCGTATGAAATCAAAAAATAAAAAACACAGAGAACAGGTAACTTTAAATAGTAAATCGTTAAACAGTTAATAGTCTTGGCAGTTAATAAAAAAAACATAATGACCCGTTACTTCTTCGTCATCCTCATTATGGGGTTGGTGGGAGTAGCAATTGTTGTAAAGGCAGGCATTACCATGTTTGCCGAACGACAATACTGGCAGGATGTAGCAGACCGTTTTGTAAAGGAGAATGTAACCGTAAAACCGAACCGGGGTAATATTATCTCATCCGACGGTAAATTAATGGCAAGTTCACTGCCGGAATATCGCATCTACATGGACTTTAAAGCTGGAGCTCCTGTTAAAATAGACTCATTAAAAAAACACATGAATGAGATCTGCGAAGGATTACACCAGATATTTCCAGACAAAAGTGCTGCCGAGTTTAAAGCGCATCTTCAAAAGGGAATAAAAAAAGGAAGCCGGAACTACCTGCTCTATCCCAAACGAATCTCTTACATTCAATACAAAGAAGCCAAACGCCTGCCTGTTTTTAACATGAACAAATATAAAGGCGGGTTTCATGAACTGGCATACAACCAACGCAAGAAACCATTCGGTTCTCTGGCAGCTCGTACCTTAGGGGATCTTTACGCTGACACAGCACAAGGTGCAAAGAATGGAATTGAACTGGCTTTTGATACATTGCTCAAAGGACGGGACGGAATCACACACCGTCAGAAGGTAATGAACAAATACCTTAACATCGTAGACATTCCTCCCATAGATGGTTGTGATCTTATTGCCACCATTGATGTAGGAATGCAGGATATTTGCGAAAAGGCACTGGTGGACAAACTGAAAGAGTTAAATGCCAGTGTAGGCGTTGTTGCATTGATGGAGGTTTCAACAGGAGAAGTCAAAGCGATAGTCAACATGATGAAAGCTGCAGACGGTAACTATTACGAAATGCGTAACAATGCTATCAGTGACATGCTTGAGCCGGGATCCACTTTCAAGACTGCTTCTATTATGGTAGCCTTGGAAGACGGACACATCACTCCGGACTATGAAGTAGATACGGGAAACGGTATCAAAATGATGTATGGACGTGCAATGAGAGACTGGAACTGGCATCGTGGCGGATACGGAAGAATCAATGTAACACGTATTCTTGAAGTATCATCTAACGTGGGAACTTCAAGTATCATAGACCAATTCTATCATGACAAACCACAAAAGTTTGTAGATGGACTGAAACGTATGAGCATTGACCAACCCCTACATTTACAGATATCAGGAGAAGGTAAGCCTAATATTAAAGGACCCAAAGAACGCTATTTTGCAAAAACGACTCTTCCCTGGATGAGTATTGGTTATGAAACTCAGGTACCACCCATGAATATCCTGACGTTCTATAATGCCATTGCAAATAATGGTGTTATGGTACGCCCCAAATTTGTAAGAGCAGCTGTGAAGGATGGAGAAGTAGTAAAAGAGTTTCCAACAGAGGTGATTAATCCTAAAATTTGCTCAGACAATACATTGAAGCAGATACAGGAGATTTTGTACAAAGTTGTTCATCAGGGATTGGCAGGACCGGCAGGTAGTAAGCAGTTTGCCGTTTCGGGAAAAACAGGTACGGCACAGATCTCACAAGGTGCCGCCGGATATAAGACAGGAAGAACAAATTATTTAGTTAGTTTCTGTGGATATTTCCCTTCGGAAGCTCCGAAATACAGCTGTATTGTTTCGATTCAGAAACCCGGGTTACCAGCTTCGGGAGGTTTGATGGCAGGTAGTGTATTTGGTAAAATTGCAGAAAGAGTCTATGCAAAAGACCTGCGTCTGCCACTGACAAATGCCATCGACACAAATAGCGTAGTCATTCCCGACGTAAAAGCCGGAGAGATGAATGACGCAAAACGGGTACTGGATGAACTGAACATACAAAGCCAAAGCAAATTTGACTTAAAGAGTGGCAAGGAGACCTGGGGAAGTACACATGCAGCTCCCAAAAGTGTTATTTTAGAAAGCAGAGATCTTATGCGGGATTTTGTACCAAGCGTTATAGGCATGGGAGCAAAAGACGCTGTTTATTTGCTTGAAAGCAGAGGAGTGAGAGTAAATCTGGTAGGTGTAGGCAAGGTGAAAAGCCAGTCGATAGCTAACGGAACGAGAGTAAAGAAGGGACAAACAATAACACTCGTACTGCATTAGAGAGATGGAAGTGAAGATTTTGAATAAGTAGTACGTGTCAACCGAATATAAAAAAAGAAGATGAAGTTAAATGAATTATTAAAGGCTATTCAACCGATACAAGTTATCGGAGCTTCGGACATAGAAATAACAGGAGTCAACATTGATTCCAGACAAGTGGAGGCAGGCCATTTATTTATGGCTATGCGTGGTACACAGGCAGACGGGCATGCATATATTCCCGCAGCAATTGAAAAAGGAGCCATAGCTGTGCTTTGTGAAGATATGCCTGAACATCCGGAAGAAGGTATCACCTATATACAAGTGAAAGACAGCGAAGACGCAACCGGTAAAGTTGCCACTACTTTCTTTGGAGATCCTACTTCAAAAGTGGAATTGGTGGGTGTAACCGGAACAAACGGAAAAACAACAATCGCTACCTTATTATATAATACATTCCGTTATTTCAGATATAAAGTAGGACTCATCTCAACTGTATGTAACTATATTGATGATGAAGCAATTCCGACTGAGCATACCACTCCTGACCCTATCACACTAAACCGATTGCTGGGAAGAATGGCTGATGAAGGCTGTAAATATGTTTTCATGGAGGTAAGCTCCCACTCCATTGCTCAGAAACGTATCAGTGGTTTAAAGTTTGCAGGAGGTATCTTCACCAACCTGACCCGCGACCATCTGGATTATCATAAGACAGTAGAAAACTATCTGAAAGCAAAGAAAAAATTCTTTGATGACCTACCCAAGAGTGCATTCAGTCTTACTAACCTGGATGATAAAAACGGGCTGGTAATGACGCAGAACACACGTTCGAAGGTGTACACCTACTCTCTGAGAAGTTTGAGTGACTTCAAAGGCAGAGTGTTGGAATCACACTTTGAAGGAATGTTGCTTGATTTCAATAACCATGAATTGATGGTACAATTCATAGGCAAATTCAATGCTTCCAATCTTCTGGCTGTATTTGGTGCAGCAGTGTTGCTTGGTAAGAAAGAAGAAGACGTACTGGTAGCACTCAGTACACTTCATCCGGTAGCCGGACGTTTTGATGCCATTCGTTCTCCACAGGGATATACAGCAATTGTTGATTATGCACATACTCCGGATGCTCTGATAAATGTGCTGAATGCCATTCATGGAGTACTCGAAGGAAAAGGAAAAGTGATTACCGTAGTAGGTGCCGGAGGTAACCGTGACAAAGGCAAGCGTCCTATTATGGCCAAAGAAGCTGCCAAAGCAAGTGATCGCGTTGTCATCACATCGGATAACCCTCGTTTTGAAGAACCTCAGGACATCATAAATGATATGTTAGCTGGTCTGGACACAGAGGACAGAAAGAAAACAATCAGTATTACAGACCGTAAAGAGGCTATTCGCACCGCTTGTATGCTGGCCGAAAAAGGAGATGTAATTCTCGTTGCCGGAAAAGGGCATGAGAATTATCAGGAGATAAAAGGAGTGAAACATCACTTTGATGATAAAGAGATACTGAAAGAAATGTTTAATGATTAGTGATTAATGATTAGTGCTATGCAGCCTGACAGCACAGCCGACTAATCGTTTATCACTAATCCCTTATCACTAAAATCATGTTATACTATCTATTTGAGTGGCTACATAAATTAAACTTCCCCGGAGCGGGAATGTTTGGATATACATCTTTCCGTGCATTGATGGCTATCATTCTGGCACTGCTGATTTCAAGTATCTGGGGTGACAAGTTTATCAACTTGCTGAAACGAAAGCAAATCACGGAAACACAGCGTGATGCTAAAATCGATCCTTTTGGCGTCAACAAAGTAGGTGTGCCCAGCATGGGAGGAGTTATCATCATTGTAGCCATTTTGATACCTTGCCTGTTGCTAGGAAAATTACACAATATCTACATGATATTGATGCTCATTACCACTATATGGCTGGGATCACTGGGATTTGCCGATGACTATATCAAAATATTCAAAAAAGACAAAGAAGGATTACACGGTAAGTTTAAAATTATCGGTCAGGTAGGATTAGGGCTGATTGTCGGATTAACCTTATACCTCAGCCCGGATGTGGTAATTCGTGAAAACATCGAAGTACAAACTCCCGGACGTGAAATGGAGGTTATACATGGAACGAATGATCTTAAGTCTACTCAGACTACCATTCCATTCTTTAAAAGCAATAACCTTGACTATGCCGATCTGGTAGCTTTTATGGGTGATCATGCTCAAACAGCCGGTTGGATATTGTTCGTTATCATCACCATCTTTGTGGTGACAGCCGTATCCAACGGAGCCAACCTGAATGACGGTATGGACGGTATGGCTGCGGGTAACTCCGCCATTATCGGATTAACACTGGGAATACTCGCATATGTATCGAGCCATATTGAATTCGCGGGATACCTGAACATCATGTATATCCCCGGATCGGAAGAACTGGTAATCTTCATCTGTGCATTTATCGGTGCACTGATAGGATTCTTATGGTACAATGCATATCCGGCACAAGTATTTATGGGAGATACGGGTAGCTTGACAATTGGCGGCATTATCGCCGTATTTGCCATCATCATACACAAAGAATTACTGATCCCGATTCTTTGTGGTGTGTTCCTGGTTGAAAACCTGTCGGTAATTCTGCAACGTGCTTATTATAAAGTTGGTAAACGCAAAGGAGTGAAACAACGTCTTTTTAAACGTACGCCTATACACGACCATTTCCGTACATCAATGAATCAGATAGAAGACGGATGCCGGGTAGTGTTTACAAAACCGGACAATCTGTTTCACGAATCAAAAATCACAGTTCGCTTTTGGATTGTAACAATTGTCCTGGCAGCCATAACGATTATTACATTAAAGATAAGATAAATAAAGATTCAATGCGTCAATATGCCAATGTGCCGATTAAGAAAAGCCAATGGAGTAATGAAGCATGAACCCCAAAGATAACAAAGAGAATTAACCGGATTATTAACCACTAAAGTTTGTGCACTGCCATTGGTGCATTAGCATATTGGCCTATTAGCACATTATTGAGAATGAAAAGAGTTGTAATTTTAGGAGCAGGTGAAAGCGGCGCAGGTGCTGCCGTATTAGCCAAGGTAAAAGGGTTCGAGACGTTTGTATCAGATATGTCCGCCATTAAGGACAAATACAAGAAACAACTCGACAGCCACGGTATTGCCTGGGAAGAAGGCCATCATACCGAAGAATTGATTCTGAACGCCGACGAGGTGGTAAAAAGCCCGGGGATTCCGAATGACGCTCCATTGATTCTGAAACTAAAGGCACAAGGCACGCCGATTATATCGGAAATAGAATTTGCCGGACGCTATACGGATGCAAAGATGGTTTGTATCACCGGGTCAAACGGAAAAACAACAACAACCAGCCTCATTTACCACATTTTTAAAAGTGCAGGACTAAATGTGGGACTGGCAGGAAATATAGGAAAAAGCCTGGCTTTGCAAGTAGCAGAAGGCAAGCATGATTATTATGTAATCGAACTAAGTTCATTTCAACTGGACAACATGTACGAATTTCGTGCAAACATCGCTGTCCTGATGAATATTACGCCAGATCATCTGGATCGTTACGATCACTGTATGCAAAATTATATTGATGCAAAATTCCGTATTACTCAAAACCAAACTCAGGACGATGCTTTCATTTTCTGGAATGACGATCCTATCATCAAACGAGAACTGGAAAAGCATGGTCTAAAGGCACACTTATACCCATTCGCAGCAGTAAAAGAGGATGGAGCAATTGCCTATGTAGAGGATAATGAGGTAAAAATCACAGAGCCAATTGCGTTCAACATGGAACAAGAGAAGTTGGCACTGACCGGACAACATAATCTCTATAATTCACTGGCAGCAGGTATCTCGGCCAATCTTGCCGGTATTACCAAAGAAGATATCCGCAAAGCATTGTCGGATTTTAAAGGTGTGGAACACCGTTTAGAGAAAGTAGCCCGCGTAGGTGGTATTGATTTTATCAATGACTCCAAAGCTACCAATGTAAACTCTTGTTGGTATGCTCTGCAAAGTATGACAACCAAAACAGTGCTTATACTTGGTGGTAAGGATAAAGGAAATGACTATACAGAAATAGAAGATCTGGTACGCGAGAAATGTTCGGCATTGGTGTATCTGGGACTGCACAATGAAAAGCTACATGCTTTTTTCGACCGGTTCGGATTACCGGTAGCCGATGTACAGACCGGCATGAAAGACGCAGTAGAAGCTGCATATAAACTGGCTAAAAAAGGTGAAACCGTACTGTTAAGTCCTTGTTGTGCCTCCTTCGATCTCTTCAAGAGTTACGAAGATCGTGGCGACCAGTTCAAAGAGTACGTTCGCGCCCTCTAATTTTTAATCTTTAATTTTTAAATTAAACAGTGGATCTATTAAAGAACATATTCAAGGGCGATAAGGTAATCTGGATTATCTTCCTCTGCCTCTGCCTCATCTCAATCATTGAGGTGTTTTCGGCAGCCAGCACCCTGACGTATAAGAGCGGGGACCACTGGGGACCGATCACACAGCATTCTATCATCCTGATGGTGGGGGCCGTTGTTGTAGTGTTGATGCACAATATCCCTTATAAATGGTTTCAGGTATTCCCTGTTTTCCTATACCCTGTCTCTGTTGTACTGCTGGCTTTCGTTACGCTGATGGGTGTTATCACAGGCGATCGCGTCAATGGTGCAGCACGTTGGATGTCGTTCATGGGATTACAGTTCCAGCCATCGGAACTGGCAAAGATGGCTGTGGTTATTGCAGTTTCTTTTATTCTATCCAAAAGACAGGATGACGAAGGAGCCAATCCGAAGGCATTCAAATACATCATGATTATCACCGGGCTTGTTTGCCTGTTGATTGCTCCGGAAAACCTTTCAACAGCAATGTTACTATTCGGAGTTGTATTTCTGATGATGTTTATCGGACGGGTAGCAGCACGGAAACTACTTCTTTTAATAGGTTCATTGGGATTGGTAGGTATAATAGGTGTCGTGTTTCTGCTGGCGATTCCAAAGGATTCGGATATTCCTTTCCTACACCGTTTTGACACATGGAAAAGTCGTATCACCAACTTCACAGAGAAAGAGGAAGTACCGGCTGCTAAGTTTGATATAGACAAAGATGCCCAGATAGCGCATGCCCGTATTGCTATTGCAACAAGTAATTTTGTTGGTAAAGCACCTGGTAACTCTATTCAACGCGACTTTTTAAGTCAGGCATTCTCTGATTTTATATTTGCCATCATTATAGAAGAGCTTGGCCTGGTGGGAGGAGCTTTCGTAGTTTGCCTCTATATCTGGCTACTGGTACGTGCCGGACGTATAGCCCAAAAATGTGAACGAACATTCCCGGCTTTTCTGGTAATGGGCATAGCACTCATGTTGGTATCGCAGGCGATTTTAAATATGATGGTAGCCGTTGGTTTATTCCCGGTGACAGGTCAGCCTCTGCCACTCATCAGTAAAGGAGGAACTTCAACTTTAATAAATTGTGCCTATATCGGTATGATACTGAGTGTAAGTCGTTATACTGCGTATCTTGAAGAGCAGAAAGAACGTGATGCACAACTACAGATGCAGATAGCAGCAGAAACAACCGAGGCTCAGATAGTTGCAGAACCTACAGCACAGGTATTGAATAGTGATGCAGAGTTTGAGAAAGAAAAATAGTTGAGAGTTACAGGTCGTTGCGTCCCGATATCCTATGATATCCGCAATCAGTAGTTCACTAAAATAATGTATAATGGAAAAAGAGCTTAGAATTATCATCAGTGGCGGTGGCACAGGAGGACATATCTTTCCGGCTGTATCCATCGCCAATGCCATAAAAGAGCAATGTCCTGATGCTAAAATATTATTCGTTGGTGCTGAAGGCCGAATGGAAATGCAACGTGTACCTGATGCTGGTTATGAGATTATCGGACTGCCGGTTGCCGGATTCGACCGCAAACGTCTGTGGAAGAACTTCGCTGTACTCATTAAACTGGCGCGTAGTCAATGGAAAGCAAAAAGTATCATTAAGAAGTTTCGCCCTCAGGTAGCAGTAGGCGTTGGTGGCTATGCCAGCGGACCAACTCTGAAGATGGCTGGTATGATGGGAGTTCCAACTCTGATACAAGAACAAAATTCTTATGCAGGAGTAACCAATAAGTTATTAGCAAAGAAAGCATGTAAAATATGTGTGGCGTATGATGGTATGGAAAAATTCTTTCCGGCAGCTAAAATACTGATGACAGGAAACCCGGTTCGCCAAAACCTGTTCACCAATAATCAGAGCCGGGAAGAGGCCATACAGGCTTTCGGACTCAGTCCGGAAAAGAAAACAATACTGATCTTGGGAGGTAGCCTTGGCGCACGTACCATTAATAATACGCTGATAGCAGGGTTACAAACCATAAAAGAAACAAGCGGCATTCAATTCATCTGGCAAACAGGAAAAATATATTATCAACAAGTAATGGAAGCTGTTAAGGCAGCAGGAGAAATTCCGAATCTGTATGTAGCAGACTTTATTAAAGACATGGCCACAGCTTATTCAGCAGCCGATTTAGTGATTTCCCGGGCTGGTGCGGGTTCTATATCAGAGTTCTGTCTGCTGAACAAACCGGTTATTCTGGTTCCTTCGCCTAATGTAGCTGAAGACCATCAGACTAAAAATGCATTGGCCCTAGTCAATAAGCAGGCTGCTATATATGTAAAAGATGTAGAAGCAGAAGAGAAACTGTTGTCCGTAGCATTAGAAACAATTACCAATGCTACGAAATTAAGAGATTTAAGTGAGAATATAGCAAAGTTAGCATTGCCGGACTCTGCTACTATCATAGCAAAAGAAGTGATAAAATTAGCACAACAATGAATATCGAAACTATAAAATCAGTCTATTTTGTTGGTGCCGGTGGCATCGGAATGAGTGCACTTGTACGCTACTTTCTTTCCAAAGGAAAATTTGTAGCCGGTTATGACCGTACTCCCAGCGAACTAACTGAGTGCCTTATTGCCGAAGGTGCACAAATACACTACGAAGAAGATGCAGACCTGATTCCTGAAGTATGTAAAGACAAGGAAAGTACCCTCGTCGTACTGACACCCGCCGTACCACAGGAACATGCCGAACTGGTTTATTTCCGTAACAACGGTTTTGAAATACAGAAACGCGCTCAAGTACTGGGAACCATTACACACTCCAGTAAAGGGCTTTGCGTAGCCGGGACCCATGGAAAGACAACTACTTCGACGATGACTGCACATTTGTTACACCAGTCACATGTGGGCTGTACAGCTTTCCTAGGAGGTATTTCCAAAAATTATGGAACTAACCTGCTACTTTCGAAGACAAGCCCGTACACTGTAATCGAAGCGGATGAATTTGACCGTTCCTTCCACTGGCTATCTCCGTTTATGTCTGTCATCACATCTACGGATCCCGATCATCTGGATATCTACGGAACAGCAGAAGCATACCTTGAAAGTTTTGAGCACTACACCACGCTTATTCAGCCAGGTGGTGCATTGATTATTCGCAAAGGTATTTCGCTGCAACCTCAGGTACAGCAAGGAGTGAAAGTATATACTTATTCGCGCGACGAAGGTGATTTCCATGCTGAAAATATCCGTATCGGAAACGGTGAGATTTTCATTGACTTTGTGGGACCGGATGTACGTATCAACGATATCCAACTGGGGGTACCCATAAGTATCAACATTGAAAATGGAGTGGCTGCCATGGCACTTGCTCACCTGAATGGTGTTACTAATGAGGAAATTAAACAAGGTATGGCGAGTTTCCATGGGGTGGACCGTCGTTTCGATTTCAAAATCAAAAACGATCGCGTAGTCTTTCTGAGTGATTATGCTCATCATCCGTCAGAGATCAAACAGAGTGTGCTGTCTATCCGCGAATTGTATAAAGACAAAAAGATTACAGCTATTTTTCAACCTCATCTATATACACGTACGCGTGATTTTTATAAAGATTTTGCAAGTAGTTTATCCCTCTTGGACGAAGTAATTCTGGTAGATATCTACCCGGCGCGTGAACAACCCATACCGGGAGTAACCAGCCAACTGATTTACGATAATCTCCGTCCCGGTATTGAAAGATGTATGTGTAAAAAAGAAGAAATACTGAATATCCTGGAAAACAAGAATATAGAAGTATTAATCACTCTTGGAGCTGGTGACATAGACAACTATGTTCCATCTATTACAGAAAAATTAAATACAAGATTGAACAAACCTCAATCATAAATTGTAAATCGTATAATTGTAAATGTCATTATGCTGAAACGGATTCTTTTATCCCTCGTCCTGTTGCTCGTCACTGCCTATCTATGTATAGCCGTGACAGTATTCAACCGTAAACCGGCCAACCAGGTTTGTCGTGACATGGAATTAATTATCAAGGACACGGTTTATGCCGGTTTCGTAACCAAAGACGAAGTAGCCGGAATACTACAAAAGAAAGGAATCTACCCCGTAGGAAAGAAAATGGAACGTATCCAGACTAAAACCCTGGAACGGGAACTGGATAAACACCCGCTTATTGACGAAACAGAATGCTATAAAACTCCCAGTGGCAAACTCTGCGTAGAAGTTAAACAGCGTATTCCAATCCTCCGTATCATGAGCAATAATGGCGAGAACTATTACGTAGATAACAAAGGAACCATCATGCCCCCCGAAGCCAAATGCGTAGCTCGCCGGACAATTGTAACCGGAAATGTAGAAAAGTCGTTTGCAATGAGGGATTTATATAAGTTTGGTGTATTTTTGCAGAACAATCCGTTTTGGGATGCTCAGATAGAACAAATTCATGTACTACCCGGCAAGGATATTGAATTGGTACCACGGGTAGGTGATCATATTGTCTATCTTGGAAAACTGGAACACTTTGAAGATAAGCTGGATCGCCTGAAAACATTCTATAGGAAAGCCTTGAACGAGGTGGGATGGAATAAATATTCACGCATCAGTCTGGAGTTCAGTAACCAGATTATCTGCACCAAGCATCAATGATGAATGCCTGCGCGCAGCCAATTGTAAATTGTAAATTGTAAAATCGTAAATAAGAAATATGGCAACAACAGAATTTATCGCCGCTATTGAACTGGGTTCATCAAAGGTTACCGGCATTGCCGGAAGAAAGAACAGTGACGGAAGTATGCAGGTGTTGGCTTATGCCAAAGAAGATTCCTCTTCGTTCATCCGAAAAGGAATTATCTATAATCTGGATAAGACAGCCCAAAGCCTTACATCCATCATTAACAAGTTGGAAGGCGATCTGAAAAACTCAATCGCCAAGGTATATGTAGGTATCGGCGGACAATCACTCCGTACCGTACGGAATGTCGTAAGCCGTGATCTGAACGAAGAAACAATCATCTCGCAAGAGTTAGTGGATGCTATCTGCGATGAGAATCTGGAAATTCCGTTGGTAGACATGGATATATTGGATGTTGCCCCACAGGAATATAAGATCGGGAACAACCTGCAAGCAGATCCTGTAGGAGTGGCCGGTAGCCATATAGAGGGGCGTTTCCTGAATATCGTAGCACGGGCTTCGATCAAAAAGAATCTGGAACGCTGTTTCGAACAGGCTAAAATAGAGATAGCCGACCTGCTTATCTCTCCATTAGTAACTGCCAATGCCGTACTAAGCGAAAGTGAGCGCCGTTCCGGTTGTGCACTTATCGACTTCGGAGCTGACACCACTACAATCTCTGTTTATAAAAATAATATTCTTCGTTTCCTCACTGTATTGCCATTAGGTGGAAACAGCATTACACGTGACATTACTTCCATGCAGATGGAAGAGGAAGAAGCCGAACGCCTGAAAACAACTTTCGGGAATGTAATGTACGAGGAAGAAGAGAGTGAAGAAGCTGCTACCTGCCAACTCGAGGACGGAAGTCGTACAGTCGAGTTACAAGCATTAAACAACATTATCGAAGCGCGGGCAGAAGAAATCATCACAAATGTATGGAATCAAATTCAGTTATCAGGCTACGATGACAAATTATTGTCCGGCATTATCATCACCGGTGGAGCCGCTAATCTGAAAAATCTGGATACTATGCTTCGCAAAAGGAGTAAGATTGAAAAGATACGAACTGCCAGAAGTATCCGCAATACGATACAGACAGACAGCAATCTGATAAAGAAAGACGGCACACAAAATACATTATTCGGTTTGCTTTTTGAAGGGAAAGAGAACTGCTGTCTGGTAGAAGCACGTCCCGTAACTCATTCGCAACCTGTCATAACCGAACCGGTCAATATGTTCGAAGAAGATGAAGCACTGAAAGAACAGGAAGCTGCCGCCCGCGAAGCAAAGAAGAAAAAAGATGAAGAAGATAAACGACGCCGGGACGAAGACAGACGTCGTAAAGAAGAAGAAAAACGTAAGAAAGAAGAGGCACGAAAGAAGAAAAAAGAGGGTCCCAGTTGGTTTGAAAAGACTTTCAATAAGATTTCTAACGAGATCTTCTCGGATGACGATATGAAATAATAGTAAATTGTAAATAGAAAACGTACCTTAGTGTCAATATCAGATAATGGTCATGACCATAGGGAATAAATAATAAATATCATGACGGACGAGATAGTACAATTCGATTTCCCGACAGATTCGCCAAAGATCATCAAAGTAATTGGTGTAGGCGGTGGTGGCGGTAACGCCGTAAACCACATGTACAGGGAGGGTATACATGACGTAACATTCGTTCTCTGTAATACAGATAATCAGGCATTGGCAGAATCGCCCGTGCCGGTGAAACTACAATTAGGTCGTAACATTACGGAAGGTCTGGGAGCAGGTAACCGCCCCGACCGGGCACGTGATGCAGCCGAAGAAAGTATCGAAGACATCAAGACCCTACTGAATGATGGTACCAAAATGGTATTTATCACTGCCGGAATGGGAGGGGGAACAGGAACCGGTGCTGCTCCTGTTATAGCCCGTATCGCCAAGGAGATGGATATCCTGACTGTAGGTATCGTAACTATCCCTTTCATCTTCGAAGGAGAAAAGAAAATCATCCAGGCATTGGATGGTGTAGAGCGTATCGCCCAACATGTAGATGCTCTGTTGGTTATCAACAATGAACGCCTGAGAGAAATCTATTCAGACCTTACTTTTATGAATGCGTTCGGAAAAGCGGATGACACACTTTCTATCGCAGCCAAAAGTATAGCTGAAATTATCACCATGCGCGGTACGGTAAATCTGGACTTTGCAGATGTAAAAACGATCTTGAAAGATGGTGGCGTAGCCATTATGAGTACCGGTTTCGGAGAGGGTGAAAATCGTGTGACAAAGGCCATCGATGATGCCCTGCACTCACCGCTACTGAACAACAACGATATCTTCAACGCAAAGAAGGTCATGCTGAATGTTTCTTTCTGTCCTAACTCAGAACTGATGATGGAAGAAATGAACGAAATTCACGAGTTCATGAGCAAATTCCGTGAAGGAGTAGAAGTAATCTGGGGTGTGGCTATGGACAATTCACTGGATAAGAAAGTAAAAATAACCGTACTTGCTACCGGATTTGGTGTAGAAGACGTGCCAGGTATGGACAGTGTGCTCGAGAAACGCAGCCAGGAAGAAGAAGAACGCCAACTCCAACTGGAAGAAGAGAAGGAGAAAAACAAAGAACGTATTCGCAAAGCATATGGCGAAAGTGCCAGCAGCATTGGAAGTAAAAATATCCGTAAACGTCGTCATATCTATATTTTCAGTGCTGAAGATCTGGATAATGACGATATCATTGCAATGGTAGAAAATTCACCAACCTACCAACGTGATAAAACTACTCTTGGCAAAATCAGAGCAAAGGCAGCTTTGGAAGAAGAGATCGCAACGGAAGAAGCCGTGGACGAAAGCGGACTAATCACTTTTTGAATTGAGAGTTGAAAATTGAGAGTTGAAAATTAAAGAAATAAGAGTTTTTTTTAATTGTAAATTGTAAATCGCTAAATTGTAAATATAGTTATGGATTTATTCGAAAAAGTCAGCGAAGACATCAAAAACGCAATGAAGGCTAAAGATAAAGTAGCCCTTGAAACACTGAGAAATGTAAAGAAATTCTTTCTGGAAGCCAAAACAGCTCCGGGAGCAAATGATATTCTGACAGATGATGCTGCTTTAAAGATCATCCAGAAACTGGTTAAACAGGGAAAAGACTCTGCAGAAATTTACATCGGACAAGGACGTCAGGACCTGGCAGACGGTGAATTGGCGCAAGTAAAGGTTATGGAAGCCTATCTACCTAAACAGATGACGCCAGAAGAACTGGAGGCAGCGCTAAAAGAAATCATTGCAGAAACAGGTGCTACAAGCGGTAAAGATATGGGTAAAGTAATGGGAGTTGCCTCCAAAAAACTTGCCGGACTGGCGGAAGGCCGCGCTATATCTACTAAAGTGAAAGAGTTACTCGGTTAATTCTTCAATATACAGAGGAATTCTCTACGAGATAACCGAAGTAAATACCAGCACTTAAAAAGATGTCCCGGAAAGAGAATATTGATCTCTTTCCGGGACATCTTTTATAATATTCAACAAATTTATATTTAATTTACACAAGATTAAAATCCAAAAATCAAAATTAAAAATAACAACAACGAAGCTGAAAGCGCAAAAAGAAATAAAATATTACATTGCAGACACTAAAACCTAAGTATTAATCTTAATTCAAACACGTATGAAAAATGTATTACGCTACATCTTTCTTGTATTATGTACTTGCTTCACTCTACAAGTACACGCACAAGGAAGTATCGAAGTTACTGGTCAGGTGGTTGATGCCGATCAGGAAGGTTTACCCGGTGCAAATATCCTTATTAAAGGAACAACAGTAGGAACTACGACCGATGTGGAGGGTAACTACAAACTTACCGTTACTAATCCCGGTCAAGCCGTGTTAGTATTCTCTTTTATAGGCCTTGACTCGAAAGAAGTGGCCGTGAAAAATCAACGCAGAATTAATGTCACTCTTGAATCATCTGCTGTCGAACTGGAAGAAGTCGTAAAAATCGGATATGCTACTGTTAAACGGAAAGACCTGACAGGTTCGGTGTCTTCAGTAAAAGCCAGTGAGCTGGCAGCTGTGCCCATTTCAGATGTAACCCAGGCATTAAGTGGTAAAGTGGCCGGTGTACAGGTAATCCGCTCACAAGGTTCACCCGATGCTGATGTATCTATAAAAGTACGTGGAGGTACATCGATTACACAAAGTAACGAACCTCTTTATATTATTGACGGTTTCCCCTCGGAAGACGGATTGAAAGGAATCGAAGCCAATGATATTGAGTCAATTGACATCCTGAAAGATGCTTCGTCGACAGCCATTTATGGAGCAAGAGGAGCAAATGGTGTGGTTCTAGTAACAACGAAAGGCGGTAAACAGGACAAATTGAATATCAGTTACGACATGTATATAGGATTCAAAAAGGTAAATAAGAAGTACGACCTCCTGGATGTAGAGGATTTCGTAAAATTAGACTACGAACGTTACATCGATCAGCCGGATAAAATGCGTGATGTGATCATTCCAACTTATGGAAATTTCGATGAATACAACCAGTTATATGGAAACCGATCCGGTATCGACTGGCAGAAAGAGGTTTTTGAAAACCACTCTGCTATCAGCCAACAGCATAAATTCACAATCAGCGGAGGGAGTAAAACCTCAAAGTATCTCTTCTCTTATACACGCAATGATGACAAAGGTATCTGGTATGGTAGTGGGCTAAAGCGCGATAACTTCCGTATGAAGATCAACCAGGTAGCATCCGAATGGCTTAACCTATCGGCCAATGCAAGTTATATTGACGAAACAACAGAAGGGCTGGGAAGTCTCCAGGAAGGTGGAGCATTCAGCCGCATGCAACATGTGATACAATATCGTCCTACTATCGGCAAAAACGGCAGTGACAATGACTTACTTATCAATGATGACGATCCGGTATTGCTACTCGAAGGTGCAAGCCCCATGCAAAGCCCGATTGCTTCTATCGAAAGCGAATCTATAGAAAAACGAAACCGCATCCTGAATATCAATGGAGATGCTGAAATCAAATTCAATAAAGAATGGTCTTATCGCGGAACGGTTGGTATCCGTAAGCGGATGCGCAACGAAGATGTGTTTTATTCGGAACGTTCAAAGCAGGCAAAGAATGCCGGGGCTCCTTTTGGATGGAAAAAATCAACGGACGAAGAGAGTTTTATGTATAATAATGTGTTGACCTATAATAAATCATTTAACATCAATCATCAACTCGATCTGGTAGGTGGTCAGGAATTTATCTCTTTCAAATCAAAATACTTAAAGACAGGGGCAACTAATTTCCCCGACAAGAACTTCGGTCTGAATGATATGTCGTTAGGGGCTTCACCCGATATTGTACAGACGATCAATCAGGAAGAGCGTATGCTATCATACTTCTTTCGTGCCAACTATAACCTGAAACAAAGGTATCTTTTCGCAGCTTCCATCCGCGCAGATGGTTCATCCAAATTCGGAGCAAACAACAAATGGGGCTATTTCCCCTCTGCCTCTTTTGCATGGAGAGCTTCCGAAGAGGAATTTATTAAACGCTGGAATGTATTTTCTAATCTGAAGGTAAGACTCAGTTACGGTGCTGCCGGCAACAATCACATCGATAACTACCTTTCACTTTCAAAAATAGGTTCGGTATGGATCCCCTATGGTACAGGTACTCAAAGTGGCTTTGTTAGTAAACAGCTATACAATCCCGACTTGAAATGGGAAACCAATATCACTGCCAACCTGGGACTGGATATGGGATTCTTCGATCAACGCCTGCAACTGACTGTAGATATCTATAACGTAGAAACCAAAGGTTTGCTACTGGACGCTCCTATCCCTCAATTATCCGGCTTTAAAAACATGATGATTAATGCGGGAAAAACCAATAACAAAGGTGTAGAAGTATCTATTACGTCACATAACATCCATACCCGAGACTTTACCTGGACTACCAACATCAACCTTGCACACAACAAAAACAAGGTGAAAGAGCTGTACATGTCCGACTATATGGAAATCGTATCAGGATGGGCACAAACCTCTGAATTCAATAAGAGTGACTACATGATCCGGGTGGGACAGTCGTTGGGACAAATGTATGGCTATCGCCTGAAAGGCATTTATACGATGGATGACTTTACATACGATGCCAATCAACAAAAATATATATTAAAAGAAGGTATACCCTATGATAAAAGCCGTTATCCCAAACCCGGTTATTGGAAGTTTGAAGATATAGATAAAAACGGAGAAATCACCGATAAAGATCGTGAAGTTATCGGGAATGCCAATCCCAAACTCTATGGTGGTATGACCAATACATTGACCTGGAAAGGCTTTGACCTGAGTATCTTCTTGAATTTCTCCATAGGAAACAAGGTATACAGCGCCAATAAAATGTATTATACAAAGTTCAATAACCAGTGGCGCAACACACTGAAAGACGAAGCCCTGAGCCGTTTTACCGTAATGAATGCCAAAGGTGAATATATCTTCAACGATCCGGCACAACTGGCAGAAGTGAACAGAAACAGAAACTACGTATCCATTGAAGGAAGTTCTGATCTTTATCTCCACTCCGGTTATGTAGAAGACGGCTCGTTCCTGAAGATTAACAATATCTCATTGGGATATACCCTTCCACGTGAACTGACAAAGAAAATCAAACTGTCAACAGTACGTTTCTATGCCACCGGATACAATCTTCATACATTCACAAAATACTCCGGTTATGACCCGGAAGTAAACACATACCCTAACAACGGTCTGACTCCGGGAATCGATTGGGGAGCTTACCCTTCTTCTATCTCCTTCGTATTTGGTGCAAACATCGCTTTTTAAACTTAAAAAAAGAACATGTATTATGAGAACAACAACGATTAAGCATATAGTAACCCTGCCACTTATTGTTTTGGGTATGGGCATATTTACTTCCTGCGAAGATTTCCTTACAGAAAAGAAATATGACTTCATTGACGAAGCTGACTTTTATACCAATAATACCGAATTAGAACTTGCCGTAAACGGAGCTTATGAAGTGCTGAGTGAGAAGATGACTTACGGACATTTTATGCTCGTCAACGACTGCGATACTGACCTGAGCCATATCAAAGGTTCGGGTACAGGACAAGCTGCACGAGATATTGGCCACTATAATATCTATGCCGCACATACCTGGCTGGAAGAATCATGGGGGCTTTACTATACAGGTATTGACCGTGTAAACCGTATCATGGACAATAAAGAGAAAGTGGAATTACCGGATGAAGCAAGTAAAGCTACTTTCAAACGCCTGATTGCCGAAGCTCGCCTTCTGCGTGGACTTTGTTACTTTGATCTTGTACGTATGTGGGGCGATGTACCGATGAAACTAACCTCATCAAAAAAGAGCGAAAACTTCCTGATCCCCCGCACTGATCGTGAAAAAGTATATGACCAGATTATAGAGGATATGGAAGCTGCTGTTGCCGACCTGCCCTGGCATGACGAAGTTTCTTATACGGGACGTCCTTCCAAAGGAGCGGCTATGGGATTACTGGCACGTGCTTATCTCTTTCGTGCCGGATACTCCTTGCACCAGGATGGAAAGATGAAACGCCCGGACAATTACAAAGAGTATTACAAACGGGCCAAAGAAGTTTGTAACGAACTGATCACTTCGCATCACCACTCACTGAATCCAAGTTATGAACGGGTATTCCGCAATGTATGCGAGTATAAACTGGAACCGAAAGAGGTGATGTACGAAGTACAGTTCTATAACCCGACAGGAGGTACGGAACATACCGGTAAAATCGGCTCATACAACTCACCTGAGATTGACAGAAACTCTTCTTATGGGTTAGGAAATTCATTTATCAAAACTACTCACATCTTCTATAATTATTTTGATGAAGATGATCCACGCCTCCCAACCGCTATTGCTACATTCAAAATAGACAAAAATGATAAAGTAATCGCTGTTCCCCTTAACGAGAGTTATAATTGGGCACCAGGCAAATGGCGTCGCAACTGGGTAGCAGGTTCTCCAAAAGACCTCGAAAACACAGATGTAAACTTCATCCTGCTACGCTACTCTGACGTACTGCTGATGTATGCTGAAGCTGTCAATGAATACGACGGGCAGCTGGACGATCTGGCTATTGAATGTTTGAATCAGGTACGTCGCCGGGCTTATGAAGCCGACCCTACAACCCCGAATGCAGAGCTGGACTTCACAAAAGCAGACTTTCCCACACAGCAAACCGTCCGTGATTATCTATATATGGAACGTGCACGCGAACTTTGCTTTGAAGGTTTTCGCAGATTTGATCTTATCCGATGGAATTTATTGGGTAGTACAATTGCCGATTTTGCAGTGAAGTTCAAAGCAGCCGTAGCTGACGGTACACTGAAAGCCTATACCTGGGCAGCAGGAAATCGTTTCGAAGCGGGCAAACATGAATTATATCCGATACCAACTTACGAAATACGGGAGACGAAGGGTATCGTGACCCAGAATCCGAAATATTGATAAAACCCCGGGCCGCAGGTTGTATGAACCTATACAAATTATAAACTCTTAAGTCCATAACAATTAGTGTGATTATCTTTTGTTCCGGGTTTGTATAATCTGCGGTCTAAGGGGAAAGCTGATACAGATTTTTATCCCTGACAATTATGAAATACAAGTTATTATCAGCCCTGCCGGGCCTCATCTTACCTCTGGCACACAGTAACGCTACCGGGCAAAAACAGCCCGAACGGCCAAACATTCTCTGCATCGTTTGCGAAGATATCAGTCCTTACCTGGGATGTTATGGCGACGCTGTAGCCGTTACCCCCAACCTGGATAATTTCTCACGCGAGAGTATACGCTACACGGGTATGTACACCACGATCGGAGTCTCTTCTCCAAGTCGTGCAGCACTTATTACCGGGATGTATCCAACCTCCATTGGTGCCAACAATATGCGTACAGCACAAAACAAGTCGAAACCGGCCGGCATACATCCATACGATGTAGTACTTCCGGCAGGTATCAAATGCTATACGGAACAGATGCGTGCCGCAGGTTACTTCTGCACTAATAACTCAAAAACAGATTATCAGTTTGCCGCTCCTCTAACCGCCTGGGATGAACAAGGAGATCGGGCACATTGGAAACATGCTCCCGAAGGAATGCCCTTCTTCTCCATCTTCAATCTCAATGTGACGCATGAGTTTCAGGTAATGAAACGTGCAGACCAGCCTTTGAGTGTTCAGCCGGAAGATATCATTCTTCCTCCCTATTATCCGGACGATCCTGTTGTACGCAAAGACATGGCCATTCTTTATAGCAATATCACCGAAATGGACCGTCAGTTTCAGATACTGGTAGACGAGCTTAAAGCATCGGGTAAACTGGACAATACAATTATCATATGGTACTCAGACAACGGAGGCCCCATGCCCAGACAAAAAAGAGAACTATATGAATCAGGGGCACTTGTGCCGTTTATGATACGTTTTCCCGACGGATACAAAGCGGGAACGGTAGACCAGGGGTTGCACATGTTTGTTGATATCCCTGCAACAATCCTTTCACTGGCCGGACTACCTGTACCTGAATATATGCACGGTCGTGCTTTTTTAGGTCAATACAAGCAGAAACCGCGTAAGTATGTTTATGGTGCGCGCGACCGCCTCGATACTTTCTATGAAAAACAAGGCTGTGTACGTGATGAGCGCTATCGTTATATACGCAACTATCGTACTGAACAACCCGACTATCTACCCATCATCTCCCGCGCCGCTATGCCTATGATGGCCCGTATGGCAGAGCTCCATGAAGCCGGAAAACTAAATGCCGATCAGGAGAAATGGTTCAAATATCCTCGTCCCGAAATAGAATTCTATGACGTACAAGCTGATCCGCATGAACTAAACAATCTGGCGGATGACCCTAAATATAAGAAAAAGATAAAAGAACTGAGTGATGAATTTGACCGTTGGATATCAACTTATAATAAGATGTGGAAATACACCGAACCGGAACTCATTGAAATGTTTCGCCCGGGAGGTGTACAGCCTGTAGTAGCCCGCCCTGAAGTAAAGATAGAAAACGGAACAGCTACCCTGACTTGTAGCACCGAAGGAGCTTCCATTGCTTACCAGATAAACGGACGTGGATTGAACGAACACCACTGGTTCCTCTACACAGGTCCGTTCAGCGTAAATCCGGGAGATAAAATTTCGGCTATCGGTGTACGTGCCGGATACAAAGACAGCTCTATACAAGCCGAAGCCGATGAGCTACTTGCCGAATGGGTGGAAACACTCCTTACCTATCAGATCAATCACAAAAATGCCTCATTGGACGGAGGACTTCTTTGTCCGGCCTGTGCCCGTGTACACGGGCGTTGTGGTGATGCTGTGCTACCTTTAATGTATATTGCCGAGAAAACGTGTAATGAGAAATATGTAACAGCAGCCAAAAACCTGATGCACTGGATGGGCAACGTTCATCAACCGGATGGTTCATGGATGAATGATGTGAACGTGTCGGACTGGAACGGAACAACCGTATTTGCTGCCATCGCTCTTTATGAAGCCTTACATCATCACGGTCATTTACTGGACGATTCGACCCGCAATGCCTGGCGTGAACAACTCTTGCAGGCCGGAGAATTTATCTATGGTGATAAATTCATCTACAGCCGTCGTCGTGAAGGGATGCGCAATATGAATGTAAACTACTCCGCCTCGGCAATCTATGCCCTCTTTGCTATTGGCACAGAATTCAACCGGCAGGACTTCATCGCCCGTGCCCGCGAAACGGCCGGAGACTTAAAAGCCTTCTTCACCACCAATGAATATTTCCTTTTTGGTGAAGGTCCCGAAATAAAAAATAAAACACGCAATGGTTGCCTCCCGGTAGACCTTCTATATAATGTAGAAGAGTCACTTCCCAATATGGTTTACTATGCCCGTATGGCAGATGATAAGGAGCTAATGGCACTCCTGGAAAAATCAATGGATACCCATCTTGAATTTATGCTCCCCGACGGAGCATGGGACAACAGTTGGGGAACCCGCAGCTTTAAATGGACGTATTGGGGAGGACGTACCAGTGACGGTTTCATGGGAGGATACTATACACTTGCCGACCGACATCCGGAATATGCAGAAGCCATACACCGCAACATCGCCTTACTGAAAAAGGCAACCCACAACGGACTATTACACGGAGGTATGAATTATCACGACTGCGGTGTAGAAGCCTGCATTCATCATACCTTCGGACATGCCAAAGCACTGGCTTCTTTTCTCAACCAACCGGTAGTTACTCCGGCCCCCGTTCTACTCCCACGAGATAAGACTTATGGAGTGAAACGTTTCAAGGATATCAACACCTGGCTGGTGAGCGAAGGCGAATGGCGGGCTACCGTCACCGGATTCGATTCGGAATACAAAGTGAAAGGTACACATCCGATGGGAGGAGTTCTTTCTATGTTATGGAACAAACAGATCGGTCCGGTATTTGCTGCCACCATGAATCTCTATACACTGATCGAAGCTCCTAATATGCAGGCCTATACACAGCCACACCGTATGGCTGGCAGCCCTCGTATAGAATTAATTGAAAATGGAACGATGTATAGTAACCTCGACGATCTGGACACAAAAATAACTTATCAGAAAAAGGGAAACGCCCATCAGTTTCATATTGTAACGCATCTGGTAGATAGCAAACAGCAATTTTCTTCTGCCGGAAAAGAAGCTGTGGAGATTGATTATATCTTCCAGGAGAAAGAGATCGGCATTCACTGCTCTATCCCTGAACCACTAAGAAAAGCCGGTGTGCAACTAACGCTGCCCATCATTGCCGCGCCGCAGGAAAAAGAAAATATAACCGAACATTCTGTTCAAGTAAATAAGGAAGGAGGAGTTTTAGTACTCAATAGCCCGCAAACGCTTACAATCGCTCCAACAGATGAAAACGGACGTATTTTCAACCCTGTCCCCGGATTTTGTTTTATCCCTGTGATTGTACAACCCAATGAAAAAGGGGAAGTAGAAATAAGTATCCGTATTACAGCACCTTAAAAATCCCTACTTATGCGAATCAGTTCACCACAGAGTAGCACAGAGTTCCACAGAGTACTATTTATCTGATAAAACGCGGATTAACGCAGAATTCTAAGACCTGCGCAAATATTTGTGCAAGAAAAAACAGTTAAATAAGTTAAATGGGTTGCTATCTAG
>NZ_JAASHC010000047.1:0-27476 GCF_019734355.1 Bacteroides sp. K03 | reverse complement strand
AGAGATAACTAATTGATTTATAAAGTTAATAACAAATAAAAAAGTATTCAATTATTAGGAATACAACATAGAAGTATATGGATTTCTTTGATAAAACAGGTAAAATGGCAATCGGCAGCCGTCTATAGAATAGCACTTTCACTATCCAAATTACAGATAGGAGTATAACTTTTACTGATTTCAGTAAAATGTGCATAATAAGGATAAAGCCTCACAGCTATTAGAAAACCGTGAGGCGTAGTTGAAAGAAGGAACTATCTTTATCGCGTAAATGCGTGGACGCAAATTATTTCATTATAATAATGATTTTATTTCGTCAGCTCTTCGAACACGTTCACCACGTATTCGGCAATTTCGCAGTCCTGCGCTTCCGTACCGCCGCCCACACCGATTGCACCGACTATCTTTCCATCCACGAACAACGGATAGCCGCCCGCCACAAGCGTAATACGCGGATCATTCGTCTGAATACCCATCAGCGGCGCACCTTCGGCGGCCGCGCCCGCCACATCTTTCGTCTTGCATTGCGTGACGGCTGCCGTGTACGCTTTACCAGGTACGAGTGTGATACTCAATACCAGCGCATCCCCATAACGCCGATAGACGCGCGGCAACCCGTGCCGATCGGCAATGGCGAAACTGATGTCGATGCCTAATTCCTTACTCTTTTCGTGCGCTGCGGCACACATCTTGTCGCACAGTTCGTCCGACAAGATTTCCCGTTCATTGACTTGAGCCATACAAAATATTGTTGTGAGGATTGCAAGCAATCCTGCGGTTAATAATCTTTTCATCTTCTTTTGGTTATTACTGGTTACAAAATTATATAATCACCTATTTGCCTGCAATATGTGATAATTTTATCACAGTATGATTCTTTGCTCATACCGTAGAAATTGCGTACTTTCGCAACAAATAAAGGATATACGTGTATAACACTATGTATGAATATAAAATACCTCCGATAGATTTGGATTGTGGCGTGACGATTACACAATATGTCATGGGCGCGAAATGGAAACCTTATTTGATAAATTGTATGACCAAAAGCATTCATCGTCCCGTAGAGTTTCAACGTGCGATAAAAGGCGCAACAAGGCGTGTGTTGGTGCAACAACTGGGCGAATTGGAATCTGTCGGCATTGTGCGTCGCATAGTACATGACACCGTACCGATGAAAACGGAATACTTTCTAACCGAACTCGGCGAATCGCTCGTACCCATCATCCGCATGATGGATGCGTGGAGTAACGAACACCGAGAGATGTTCGACGAGATGGGGAAACTCTCTTTATAAGAGCCTCCGAAAGAATATTACTATCCGCAAATCGGAAACGGGCTGTCTGACAACTCCAAACAGCCCGTTCCAATCAACATAGGTTCCGTTTTATTACTTCATCCCTATTTTCTCCAACCATTTCAGTACCCCAGCTTTTGAATCCGCCACACGGTCTCGGGCGATGGCATATCCGTCAAAGACGGTGGCACCTTTTTCCAGTTCGCGGATGGTTTTAATCGCATCCGAAAAACGGCTGCCGCCATGCGTACAGAACGGAACAATGATTTTCCCGCTGAAATCGTACTCGTCGAAGAACGTGTAGAGCGGCATCGGCATGTCGTACCACCAGTTGGGAAACCCGACGAACACCATGTCGTAATCCTTCAGATTTTCGATATGTGTAGCCAGCCTCGGACGGGCGTTATTGTCTATTTCCACTTTCGCAGTATCGATCAGGGCCTTATGTGATCCAGGATAGGCATGGACGGTCTTTATCTCGAAGAGGTCGCCTCCCGTAGCCTCACTAATAATGGTAGCAACATATTGAGTGCTTCCCATCACTTTTCCGCCGAAAAGGACGCGGCTCGCTCCCGACGAAGCATCCACACCGTCTGTTTCAGGAACGGAAAAGTAAACGACCAAAGATTTTCTATTGCCCGCATTAGCAACCGATTCTATCTGTTGCTTTGATGCTGTTTCCGTTACCGTCGTCTCTTTCGAGATGTTTTCATGTCCGGCCGCCCAACAATAAGCAGTTACTGCACAGGCAATAATTGCCAGTATTCCTGCTGTTATAATTCCCTTTTTCATATTTATTCGTTTTATAATTGTTTATTCTATCATTCCGATCCTGTGTAACCACGCCTCCGTACCGTTAGCATTTCCCGGCATGTCAATGCCGGCATCATCCGGACGGCCCGGTATCGTGATGTCGTCCGGATCGAGGTCTTCTGGCAGTGTCTCCGGAATGTGCTTCGAATCGGGCGTTACTTTGTAAATCTTCTGCATCGATTCGTTCAGATAGGTAGTTGCGCCGTAGGTGAAGAACGGAATAATCACCTTGTCTTTCAAATCGTATGTTTCAAGAAACGTACAGACTACCATAGCAGGTTGGTGCCACCAACAGGGCGAGCCGACGAAAATCGTGTCGTACTGCGCTATCGTTTCCGCATCAGGTAGATTGGCCACACCCGGGCGCAGATCGTTGTAAGCCTCATTCTGGATACGGTCACTGTCATCGTAGGGATTCTTAGCATACGTTTCGGCCGCTTCAATGCGGTACACGTCCGCACCGGTAAGTTCCACGATACGCTCGGCCACAGCTTGCGTATGTCCCTGTGCGGAGAAGTAAGCCACGAGTATCTTGCCGTCTTCGGACGGAGTATCCGGGTTTCCAGGCTCGTCTGGATTGTTCGGATTGTCGGGTTCTTCTCCATCTCCCGGTCCTTCGGCAGTCATCGGCTGCTCCGTTTCCGGCGCGGGAGTGTCATCGGGAGAGCATGCTGCCATAGTGGTCAACGAAAAAAGTAAAAGCGGAATAATAAATAACTTTTTCATGTCCTATCATTTTTATTGGTTATCGTATTCTTCATCCGTTACAGTATTCAGCCATACGGCACCGCCTTTCGACTGCTGTGGGCCGATGGTAATGTGCGTAAACTCGCTGTCGGGTGCGGCTCCATGCCAATGTACCACGTTCGGGGCAATCTTCACGACATCGCCGGGACGCAGCACCTGTACAGGTTTGCCTTTCTCCTGATAGCATCCCTCGCCGGAGGTACAGAGCAGAATCTGCCCGCCCGGATGTGAATGCCAACTGTTACGCACGCCCGGCGCAAAAGTCACGTTACCTACCGTACAGTCCATCGAGTCGGCTTTCGTGACGAACATTTCGAGCCACGCCTCGCCTGTGAAATTCAGCGTATCGGGGAGTTTGTTCCCTTTCGGGAAAATATCTTTGACGGCACAATCAGCCATGTCGGTTGTCGCAATTGCGAGTATCCGGTCGAGCTGCTCTTCTGTCATGCCTAGATTCCGGCAGATGGCCATGTGTCCGCGCAACATCGGTTCCACGCTTTCGCCTAATGCGGCGATGACAGATACCGTGGCCAATTCCCGTTCGGAGTATGTCAGCACGTCGCGCTCGAAGAGGTCAGCGAAAAGATGCTCTTTAAGGAACCGTTCGATAACGGGAGCGAACTCGGCATACCCGGCTTTGGGTGCATCGGCAGGTACGCCGGAGATTTCAGCCAGTATGTCGCGGCCGCGTCCGTAACGGGTACGGTTGTCTTCGACGGGTGAGGCGTCCCTGCCCACTGTGTCTTCAATCCCCTGCGCTTTTCTTTCGTCCAAAACGGCGATAAAGGTTTGTAAGGCACGGAGACTACGGGGGAAACCGCAATAGGCGTATGCATGTATCAAGACTTCACGAATTTCATTCACGGTCAGTCCATTGTCCAATCCTGCGGCAAGGGCGGGTTTCAGGTTCGCCAAATCGCCTTTGCCCGTGCAGGAAGCGATTTTCACGATGTGTTGCTGACGCAAGGTCAGTCCGTTCTCTGTCGATACGGGTTGCGCCATCATATTCATTGCTGTCATGAAACAGAAGCAAATCGTTACATATATTTTTTTCATATCTTGCGTCATTATAGTTTCTTATCGAAAAATTCCGTCAGCTTCTTAACTGCCATATCCACATACTCCGGCACGTAGTAGGTCTTGATGTGTGTCGCACCGGGAATAAGGAACAGTTCCTTATCCTGCGTACCCGTGGCACGACTGTAACACAACTCCGTCATGTAGAACGTATCTGCAATACTGCCGGCCATCATCAGTAACGGCTGGTTGATGAGATACATGTCCGCTGCGGCATCGAAGGCAAAGAGGTCCATGAGGCTGCTTTGGGTGTAACGGAACGTCGAATTGGGATGGGCGTGGCTTTGCAGATAATACTCGTAGCCGTCACGATAGAGGTCGAAAGGCAATGCCGCCGCCTGTTCGGGTGTCACGCCGCTCATGTCGCCCACGTATTGGATCTCACCGCCTTCGGCTTCTTTCTGACGGGCGGCGCAGGCATCGGCCAGACGCTCCTGTACAGTATTGATCTGCGAATCGAGGAACCCGTTGCGGCGTACCAGCCCTGTATTGAACATGCTTAAGGTAGCGACCGCCTTGAACCGTTTGTCAGTCTGCACGGCTTTCAGCGTGTAGCCGCCACCACCGCAGATGCCGAGGATACCCACACGCTGCGGATCTACACCCGGATATTGCAGCAGGATGTCGGCCGCCCGGCGGATGTCCTCGATTCGGTTGGCGGGCTTGTCCGTGTTACGCGGTTCTCCCTCGCTGGCTCCCTGATAGGCTGCATCGAATGCCAGACAGATATAACCCACCCCGGCCATGCGTTGGCTATAAAGCCCTGCGACCTGCTCTTTCACGCCACCGTTGGGATGCGCTACCACGAGAGCGGGATAACTCTTTGCCGGGTTGTAACCCGCAGGCGTATAGACGTTGGCGGCGATTTTCAATCCGTTCAGATCGTAAGTAATAGGATGAATATTTATTTTACCGGCCACATTTTCCATAAGTGCGTCGGCATAGACCAATCCCCATGGGTTGTTGTTATGGCTCTTTACAATAGGTGTTTCTACAAATGCCTGACTTTGTGCGCAGGCTGTTCCACAAAGGGTGGCAGCCATGCAACTTGCGATTATAAATGCTTTCTTCATTACTTTATCTGTTTAATGGTTTACATACGTTCCTTTAATATCTCAAAAATTTCATCTCTTGAAAACTGCTTACAACAGCCCGGCATGAGGAAACAGGTGTCGGCAGCGGCACGCAATACGGATTCGTCCGTGATACCCATTTGGCTCCAGTGCGTGGGCAGTCCGACTTCTTTGATAAACGATTCGAGCGCGTCGATGCCCCGTGCAGCAGTCTCTTCGGCTGTTTCTCCTTTCACGCCCCACACCGTTTCCGCCATGCGTACCAGCTTCTCCGTGCCATAGCCGATCATCCGGCGATAGAGGGTGGGATGGATGACCGCCAGCCCTTGTCCATGGTTACAGTCGGTGTAAGCCCCCACGGCATGTTCTATCATGTGACACTGGAAATCGGTCTGCTTACCAAGTTTCAGCATCCCGCTCTCCGCCATTGCCGAAGCCCACATCAGTTCGCCACGGGCAAAGTCGTCGTCGGGGTTGGCAATGAGGGCACGCAGGTTCTTGACAACATTGCGCATCACAGCTTCGTTGATTTCATCGCTGAGATTCGTCGCTTGCGGCTTGCCCATATAGGTTTCCATACAGTGTGATAGAGTATCGAACACTCCGCTGATGACCTGCTTCATGGGCAGAGTTCTCGTCAAGTCGCTGTCAAGGACTGCAAACGAATGATAGGCACCGAACAACGGTTGCTTCAGCTTCTTCTCTTCATGGGTAATCACCGCACCGTTGTTTTGTTCGGCACCCGTACCCGATGCCGTGACAACGGCCCCCATCTGAACAAAATCGGTCGGCAGGCGGTGATGGTCATACCACATGTCCCAAATATCCTCATCGAGCCGCGACTGGGCCGACACGATCTTGCAACAGTCGATGACCGAGCCGCCGCCTACGGCCAAAATGAAGTCGATGTCATTTTCGCGTACAAGCCGTGCGCCTTCCTGTACCTTCCGATAGGTGGGATTGGGCATAATGCCGCCGAAGTCCGTCACGCACTTGCCACACTCCGCGAGCCACGACCGTATCCGGTCATAGAGTCCGGTGCGTTTGAGCGAACCGCCACCGTAGGCCAGCAAGATGTTTTCTCCTGCGTTTTTCAATTCTTCTTTGATTGCTTCTTCAGCGCATCCCTTGCCGAAATATTGTCGGACGGGATATTGATAAACAAACTTATCCATTGCTATACCCTTTTTTAGTTCATTTTTTAAATTATTCCGGAATGACTTATGTCTATCAGCTTATTTCGTACTACTGCAAAACCGCGTGCAGTAATTCAACAACAATTCGATATGTGAAACAATGATGGTGCTGCTGTGTCGGTCGATGGCATGGTGCAGCTCCTTGTCGATTTCCTCCAGACAATCAGCAATAGTCTGCCGCTCCCGCTCAGTCAAAGCTCCATGACAACTGCATCGGGTCGGATAATCATCAATATGTCGTTCTAACGGTGTGTCGCAAAGCAGGTCGGGATGGAAAATCACACCCGTATAGCCTTTTGTATTGCGATGGAATGTAGCGGGTATCTCGAACATTTCCCCCGGATTAACCAGTCGCAGGGAAGTTTGTATTCCATTTTCATCCGGTCGGCAAATCAGTGCGTAAAAATTGCATGGCATACGCAAGTCCTCACTCAATTTGTCGCCAGACAGATTGGCAAGACTAACCAACGGATGCAACGTTTCCTGTCCTGTGAGTTTATTGAACAGATCTACCGTAATGACATTGTTTGTATTCATCTTGTTCAAATTCATATCCTTTTTTGATTGATGATGCAAAATTACCCTGGCTCTGCAAGGAAACAGTTATCCAGATTACAGATTAGAGTATAACTTTTACTGATTACGGAAGATTGTGGTGGAAATATGTTATTTTTGCACTCAACAAGAGATAAACAATTTATGGATAAGATAATAAATATAACAACGGTCAGTGATTACAACGCACATTGGGGCATTGAAAACCGACACCCCTTGGTCAATGTACTTGAAGGCTCGCAAATTACACGCCCCATACCGAACTGCCGGAAAAACTTCGGCTTGTATATCATCTTTTTGAAAGACGTAATGTGCGCCGACTATCTGAAATACGGGCGTAAAAAGTACGATTATCAGGAAAACACGCTCGTGTTCGTGTCACCGGGACAGGTGTTCGGCTATCCTGCGGACGGTTCCACCTATCAGGCGAAAGGCTGGTGCCTTTATTTCAGTCCCGAACTGCTGCGCGGAACGCAACTCGGACGACACATGAAAGACTACTCGTTCTTTTCCTACGATGTCAATGAGGCACTGCACCTCTCGTTACAAGAGCGTGAAACCATCATCGATTGCTTGAAGAAAATAGATGATGAAATAAACAATGGTACAGATAAACACAGTAACACAATCATTACATCTGCCATTGAATTGTTCCTGAACTACTGTGCCCGTTTTTACGATCGCCAGTTCATTACCCGCAAGAAAGCCAACAAGGACATATTGACCCGTTTCGAAGAATTGCTTGACGGGTATTTCACATCAGAAAAATCTCAATCGTATGGAACGCCATCCGTAGCCTATTGTGCGGAACAACTGCATCTGTCAGCCAACTATTTCGGAGACCTGATAAAAAAAGAAACGGGCAAATCGGCTCAAGAATACGTGCAGCAAAAAATCATGGATACGGCAAAAGACATGCTTGCTAATCCCGAAAAGAGTATCAGCGAAATCGCATACGCTTTAGGGTATCAATACCCGCAGTATTTCAGCCGGGCGTTCAAGAAAGTAGTGGGTTGTACGCCAAATGAATACCGGTCATTGAATTGACTGATGAACGCCCCCGACAACCGATTCATTTCCTGTATTCCGGCGGGTTGAGGCCAAGATTCGGTTGTACGTAGCGGCTGAAATAGGCAGGTGACGAGAAGCCGAACAAGTCGGAAATCTGCACGGATGACAACGACTTGCCACGTAACAGACGTATTCAAAACCATCCTCTGTTTCGACAGGAATTAGACGATCATTCAATTCAACAGGATGGGTAACCGTATAAGTTCGTATTCAAGAGCTATAAGGACATTGTTGCCAATGGTAATTTAAAGAACATTACCAATATGGATAGATTACAGACAGAATCTCGCTAAAAGAATGTATTTCAAAACATACTATCATATATTTAATTATTTACCTTTGCAAGATACAAAGCTTATAATTCCAAAGATATTGTTTTTTAGGAGAATATACCGCAAGGTTCACGAACCAGACGGATCACATAAGAACAAAGCCAAACGGCGAAAAAAAAGAGACACATCCTACAATATCAACGTATTGTAGGACTTTTCATATTTTTCAGTCTCGCTTGAAAAACAGAAAAATAATTCATTAAAGAAGATCAATTATCACATATTACCCTAAACAACTTACAGAAAAAATATATTGATCTCCATTTCAAATCATCATCATAAGTTATCTTTAAAAAAGCCACACGGAACAGATATAACCTTCATTTTCTCAATAATACTATCTATTAGCCCAATGAAATGCTCTTCATCTTGGTAGACGGAAACAATAAAACGCCCTCCCTCATCAATACTTTTGTAGCCAATCTGTTTATACCATTCTATTTTATCGGCCATCTTTTCGCCGTATTCCTGATTATCTGTCATACCGAAATGTTCCCAGTGAAAGACAGTCCGAGTTTCTTTATTATATACGGTAAAATCAGGGTATCGTTCCTTACCAGCAGCAACCAAAAGACGTTCATAATAAACATCGAACACTTCTACTGCCAATAACCGATTCATAATATTAAGTTCTTGCATAGATCGGACCATTGTTCCATTAGCCGCCCGATATTTTTTATTTCCCTTAAAAAACTGGCTTTTATCCGGATGAGAACTTGCAATATTCTTATTTTCTGACGTCGTTTTTTTTGAGAAAACTCTTAAAGGAGGAAAGAAATACCATTGATAAAGACTTTTATTAGAGGTATCAACCTTTACATTCTTTATTATTTGAGTTAATACTCCCTGATCATGCATCCTACGCATAAAACGATTAAACTCTTTAGCTGATACAAAATGCTGTCTAAAATCATTTTTATGTTTTAGGAACTCATATATATCTGTACTTCTTACAGTTTTCGTATTGACCGTTATAGCAAAATACTCCCCAATATACTTGTTGATCGTCATTAGTAAACTATATTCTTTCGGAAGTGATTCCATTTTCAATAGATTAAGTTTAAGCTTCAGAAATAACGAGTTAGTAACCATACGTATTTCAGCGATTTGCAGTGCTATACTGTCAAATAACTTGGGTGTAAAGATAGACAATTCCTTTGGAATCTCATATATATTTTTTCTTTTTCTTATCTGAAAAACGCTCTTCTTTTATTCTTGGAATATATCTTTATGTTTTTTGTCAAACGACTTCATTGTACTGTCAATCCACCCAAAGTAAAGGGCTTCTTCAATAGCGTCGTTGTATGTAATACTTTTTATCAATGCAGGTAACTTTATTATTTGTTTTAGGTAAATTGTAACGGATATTTTCACACAAGCAATAGCATCATTCTTTAAAGCCCCCTTAAATAATCAATTTAATTACTCTCTTTATATGCGGATGGTTGCACTCCAAAATGTTTTTTAAAGAATTTATTAAATGCACTTTGGCTCTCAAATCCAAGAAGAAATCCGATTTCTGTCAGGGAGATTTTTTCTCTCAAATATTTTAAAGATAACTCCATACGTAGATCATCAAGAATCTTTTGATATGAAGTACCCTCCGTCTTTAACTTTCTCTGAATATTACGTTCACTCATATTAAATCTCTTTGCAACATATTTCAAAGATAAATCATCATTTAAAAGACTATGCACAAGATACCTGCGAACCGTTTGAGACAAGCCATGATTCTGTGCTGTTTCCTGTATTTGTATCTCATTCATATAGTCTTCAAAAATCACAAGCATCTCTTTATTTCCCGTTATGATTGGTAAATCCAATACCGTCTTATCAAAAACAAGAATCAACCGATCATGATTAAATATCACAGGACATCCCAAATACTCTTCAAGTTTATCCCTCCTCCCCTCTTCCTTATACATAGAATACACAAGAATAGGGTACAGAAACCGCCCTGTAAAACTATAAGCATATTGGAGAAAAAAGCCACATTGCATTTCAATCCACTGTCTGGAAGCTATCGGATACAATCGCTCGAACCGGGGTTCTATCGATATTTCAAGAAAAAAATTAATATCATCCTCTTTCGTCACAAATGTATATATGTCATTTATTGCCGGGTCAAATGGTGCATCATTCTCAAAAATATCACGCACCGTTTTACTTTGATTGAAAATATTAAAGAAACTTCCGGTCAAAACAAACGGTAACAAGAATCCCGTTTCCAAACCGATTCTGGAGTTACCTGTCTTTTTAACAATATATTCCAGATATAACCCCAGTATATTGGCATCAATTTTGGCTGTCGGATTTTGTAATATCGCATAATCATACTTCAATTCCACCAGAACTTCAGACAATTCGGCTTCCGTAGTTCTAAAATGCTTTAAAAGCATATTTAACAATCCGGCTGTAATAAACATATATTTGTCGCTTTTGGACAAATATATGGCTTTATTTTCAATATGACAAAAGAACACCTGACTTATCTTTGCATTCCCAATAACAGAACTAATTTGATATGATAAAAATCATTAGGTATTATGACTATTATATGAGCATTAGTCGCTTATATTATACATTTTGTCATAAGTAACAAGGTAGTTCGTCAAATAATCTCTCACTGCAGAATTATTCGGTTTATCTTTACACCTAAAATAGTAACTATCATCATCAAACTAATTTATTATTCTACCTATGCCTATAGAAAATGTGATTCAACAGAAATTAAAATGATTAGGTGCAGACTTCATCCGCTTTGTCGATATCATTGTGTGGAATGTTTAAAATGTTTAGTAACCTGCCCATAAACTAAATCAGCTAAAAAAATAAAATATGCAAAATCAAATTTTTATATTCCGAACATCAATAAAAAATAAACAGGATATAAAGCGTATCAAAACCCTTTTTACCCAATATCCTACTATTCATAAATGGAACGTAGATTTAGAAGACTGGGAAAAGATACTAAGGATAGAATGTTTGGAGATAACTCCAATTGATGTGCTAAATGCATTGCAAACAATCAATATCTATGCAGAGGAATTAGAGTAACTCTCATTAAGATCTAAATTATAACAGCTATCATATCAACATAAAATTAAAGAGAAGATGAAAGAAGAATCATTACTGCATTTCGATAATTCGGCCTATGACTACATTGATAGTTATGAATATACAATCATAGATAAGAAAAACAGGATCGATATCCCTGAAATAGTGAAAGCATTTGCCAAGCCTGGTCCAAAATGGTTTGAAGGACTATTTGCCCTAAGAAATAAAATAGCATCACTCTTTAAACTAAAAACACCTTCTATAATCACCAAAAAAGAAGACAACGATAGTAATAAATACGAAGTAGGAACACGGGCCGGAATATTCAAAGTATATGGTAAAACAGCAACAGAAATTATCCTTGGCGAAGATGATAAACATTTGGACCTAAGAATTTCACTACTTCTGGAACAAAGTAAGTACAATGAAAACGAAAAAAAGATCACAGTAACAACCATCGTCAAGTTGAATGATAAATTAGGAAAATATTACTTTTTCATAATAAAACCATTTCATCGGACTATTGTTCCATTAATATTAAAACGCAACTTTAAACAACTGGAATCGGAAATCAATGTATAAATATTGAGTTCCTCCTCTCCTATTCATCAACTCGTATCATAACCAAAGATTTTGATTATAGTCCTATAACAACCCCATTATTACAACGTAAATCTTTATTATAAAATAAGCAATTTATCATTCTAAAATTTAATATTTCTGTCATATCTTATAAACATCTTATTCATTTATCGTAGAGTTTCACCCCGTTACTCTACGATAAATGGGATGAAACTCTACGACAATCTGAATAATTGTCGTAGAGAAAAAGATAAGCCACGTAACCATCTGATAAACAAAGCGTTATAAAAGATTAAAAATGTATCATTTTTTCATCTTACATACATCAATCCCTATTCTTTTAATTATTTTAAAATAATTTACAATAACCCAATAAAATATTACCTACCAATGGCAACTCTGATTAAAGATTGTCAGGTGTAAGTATAGATCGGGATATTCGTTTGAAATTAACATTGTTAACGGGAAATTATATCTATATATCTTCTGACTGTAAGAATACGTACTTTTAGACCACAAAACTACGTACTCTTTGTATATAAAACTACCTAATTAACACACTATTAAATACGTAATTTTGTAAATAAAGATATAGATAGTTGTAACTTCCTAAAGCAGAAGCTGGCCAGACTTAGAATTGGATTTTATAACTAAGATTGGGCAACATATTACTAACCTTTATTTTTTCGATTTTATTCTTTTGTTCGTTATATTGATATCCATGTTGGCCTGTATATCCGGTAACATTTAGCAATTGAAACCCAAATTCATGCGAAAGATGTTTTTTGTTTAGTTTATAACTCATACCTAAATCGGCAGTAAAAGCAGGTGAAAACTGTTTACTAAAGGCTTGTGTCTCGTCATAGACAATATCTTTACTATCCATTGATGCAGCTTCGTCAATGGGGGTATAGCGATCTCCTCCCTGATAAGAAATACGGAGATTGGCATTAAAAATATGTTGCCGGTGTTTCCCCCATATCCATTCTTTACCACCTAAAGCATTGAACAGGTACCTCCGGTCGAGTCTCGTATTACGCCAGATCTTATCTCCGCCGCAATATTCCGACTTGAATACCGAGCCAGTAAGCATATAATAATACCCTTGGGTCAGATAGCGTTCCAATGTAATATCCACTCCATAATTTCGTCCTTTACCCTGGTTTACCAAAGGGCGGTCCAGATAATAGAAATCATGATTAATGATAGAGAATGAAGTACCTGGCTCCACAGGGATGTTATACAAAGACTGATAATAAGGTTCTATCTTCAGATGAGTATTCTTAGAAATGCCAAAATCATAGGTTAATACGAAATGATGCGCTTTGGCGAAATTCAGGTTCTTATTTATCTCCCTATCGCCGGTCTGTGGAGTTTTTATGTAATAATAATCTAACTTTTCCCGCCTGCTATGCATGCCATAAGCTATTGCCAATGATTGAAATGGTAAAAAATCCCATTTTAAAGCGAACCGAGGCTCTATAGTCCAATGGTCGTTAAGCGTAAAAAACAGGGTAGTCACCCCTAAATTGGCCGTCAGCAGATCTGTTAGTTTAATGACAGAATTACTATATGCCGACACTACAATAGCATGTCCGTCTCCCTTAGCAATCTTCTGCATAGGTTTGTTCAATCCGAAATTGGGCGACAGATTAAAATCCAGGTCATATAACAACCCGGTAATAGTAACGCCCGAGCGGTTGGTATGCTGCGAACTGTATTTCTTGTTGAAGTACGAACTCAGTACAATGTCCAGATTCGTACTTTTCATATCCACCACAGGTAAATAAAACAAGGGATTTTCAGAAACAACCTGCTTTAATCCAGGATGATTATCTGAATAAGTAGCAGCGAGCGAGGTCTTAAAATAGGCATTGTCCTTCAGGTTATATCGATGAGTAATTCCACCCGCTATCTTTATCATTGATGTTTCTGAGCATTGTCTGTCACTATACGTCTCCCATTTATTACGCTCCAAAGGGTCACTTTTTATTCCGTCCAGAAGTCCTATTCCCCATATGGCAAATGTTCCGGCTTTACGTGTCGGCAGATTAATCTTAAATGTAAGGTCCTGATAAGTAATCCCCGTATTATCAGTAAAAGCTTCCATCAGGCCGGTTGTTGAGTAACGATAATTAAAGATATAAGAACTTCCGTTTTTCTTACTTATTGGTCCTTCGGAAGCTACATCCAACCCTAATAACCCAACCTGGATAGCATGTTCATACTTTTCATTATTACCATTTCGGATAGACAAATCAAATACTCCCGAAAGTGCATTACTGTATTCTGCAGGAAAAGCCCCGTTAAAGAAATCAGAATTCCCCATTACCTGGCTACTCAAACCGGAAAACAAACCACCACCAACGCCTATCATATCCGAAAAGTGAGTAGGGTTCGGGATTTCTACACCTTCGAGTTTCCATTGTAAAAACTGAGGAGAGTTACCTCGTATTGCTATGGCATTTGTTCCGGGACTTCCGGCTACACCGGCAAAGGAAGTAGCAAGACGGGCCGGATCATCCAGACCACCGGCATAACGGTTAGCTTCTTCTACACTGATCATACGCCCACCGGTCAGTGCCATAGGATTCAAAGGATGTTCCTTATTAATATTTGCCCGTACAATTACTTCATCCAATTTTTGTGCACCTTCAGTCAAAGTAACCTCATAATAAACTTCTTTGGCAGAAGTAAGCAATATTTCCTTAATAATTGCAGGCTCATAGCCAAGACATGTCACTTGCAGATCGTATCTTCCCACCGGAACATTTGCGAAGCGAAATCTTCCCAGACTATCAGTTGGTCCTCCCCTTTGGGGAATTATATTCAACAAAGCTATATTTGCAAAAGTAACAGGTAAACCGGATGCAGCATCTCTGACCACGCCTCTTATTGTCTGTTTCGGAGAACCGGCTGGAGTTGTATCCGGTGAAGATTTGGAGGCTTCACGAACGACTATAATATGTAAACCGTTAATTTTATAAGTAAATCCGGTATCTTTAAAGATAAAAGTAAGTGCCTCTTTCAAACTTACGTTTTTTACATTGACGGTTATTTTCCTTTGTGCGTCAAATTGAGCAATGTTGTAAGCTACCGTATAGTTACTTTGTGCTTCTATCTGTTCAAAAGCCTGTTTTGTTGTGATATTCTGTCCCGAAATTGAAATTTTTACAGCTTGTGCCATTGATGTCACTGAGACAAAAATTGCAATTATCAACCAGATAATTTTAGGGATCGTATTATTTTTCTTATTTTTGGATTTTAAGAAACGCATATCTATTTTTTATTATAGAAAAGTTAAGTACTATTTTAATTTTACAGAATGGAATATATCTGACTTTTCAGAACCGGGAAGTGGCTTCGAAACAGCTTTCCGGTTCTTTTTTTCTATCTGCCTCCCTCCTTTTTTATCAGTGTTATCTCATTGTTTCGTATCTCGTATTCAAATCCACCTACAACATCTTGCAGAACATTCAATATTTGCTTCACATCCTCATCATTAATAAATTTAACAGAATAAGAGTCATTCGCAAACAGTTTCTTATCATAATGAATAATCACATTATACCGGCGTTCAAGTGTATTCATCATATCGTTAAAGGTAGACTCTTGAAAAATAAGCTTCCCCTCCTTCCAACTGAAACTCCCGGTTGGAACAGTATTTACCAATACCGATTCATCTGTTTTGTTGTAAACAATCTGTTGACTGGGTTTCAATACATAGCGGCTGTCTGTTTGCCCCGCTCTTACATCAACCTGTATTTTTCCGCTATTCAGGGTAGCCGTACTTCTATCATCAGTAGGATAAGCACAAATATTAAACTTAGTACCAAGAACCTTCACTGACAGATGATTGGTTTTCACAACAAACGGTTTTCCGACATCAGGAGCCACCGAAAAATAGGCCTCACCTACTAACGTTACAGTACGTATTGTATCACTAAATCCGGAAGGATAAATAATTTTGCTACACGAGTTTAGTTGAACAACCGTCCCATCGGGCAGTGTACACTGCTTCTGTTCGCTACTTAGAGTGATTACCTCTATCATTCGTACCTCCCTGTTGATATACAGATATCCGCCTAAAAATAAAAGTACCGGAATAACTACTGCTGTATAACGCAACCATTTGAAAGATAAAACAGAACGTTTCTTTACAGCCTCTTTCATTCCAATCGTTGATTTTACTTTTTCAAGTGACGTGTAAAGAGACTTATCCGGCTGAATCTGTAATTCATTCCAGACAGCATACAATGAACGATCTTTCTCCATTGTCCATTTCTCGTCAACGATCCACTTTTGTACTTCATCTACTGTTTTCGGTGGATAAGAATGGGTGAAAAACTGAGTAATAACTCGTGATATATAATCAGGTTTCATACACTTAAAAATTTATTTTCACATTACCACTTGATTCACTATTCCACTTTTCTTTGTATGGGTCATATTGATACCGCGTAGTTACTCCAACCTGCGAATTGTTTCCGATCTTCATTGTAGCCGCCGCACCTGCTTCTGTCTTAGGCAACAACCGATACGAAGAGCGGGATACATCATTAAGCACATCAGTTAAGTACTGCCCCCAAATATCAAAGTTTACTCTATCACTTAACTGATAACGAAACAGAAACCTTGTGCCGGAACGATCTGAAGAATGCATTCCGGTAAATTGCTTCAAGGCAAGCAGTCCTCCCATTATAGAAAGCTTGCTATTTATTCTTAATCCCACTGCACCAAAAGCCGAAATATAGCTTCCCAAGTTCTGATAAGTATATTTTTCACCTTCTAAAAATATAAATGTATGTTTGGAAATAGCAAAAATGTCGTTTCTGCTGTAGTCAGAAAAGAAAGAGAAAGTGTTCGGGGGCATTTGAACCGGCAGAGGATAGTATCCGGAATAATCACTGACCGGATCCATAAGAGAACTCTCGCTTACAGAATATTCCGCATCAATTTTGATCTGTTCTTTGGAGGGAATAAGTAACCCGGAACTTTCAGGAAGATTATCATAAATATTTACCTCTGTGAGAGTATGTTCGGATTGAGCCTGTAAAGGCAATGCCGGCAATAGTAATCCGAAAATGAAAAGTGCTTCTTTTAACTGCATGGCTATGTTTTTTATCAAATACTCCATAACCAACTTTGGTTATGTTCTATACTATAGATACAACTCTATCATCAACCACTCCCGACCTAAAACAATTTTTTTTCAGATAAATAATAAAAGGAAAGCAGATATTACCCTTCTTATTTCCTGCAAAGCCAAACTAAGCTGATTTTCCACAGTCTTTTTTGATATCCCCAATTTACCGGCTATTTCATCATTAGGAATACCTTCGTTCCTACTCATACGATAAATTCTACTCCGCTGAGAGGGCATTCTGCACACAGTCATTTCTATCAGTAAGCTGATCTCTTTAGCAAAAAGAATTTCATCAGAACAGTCCGCCTCTTCCAAATGATTACAGTTTTCCAGAAATGCCTCTTCAACAGATTTGTGCTTGATATAATTAAATGCAGTATTCCGGGCAATAGTATATATATAAGCATTAAACGGTTTCTGTGGATTTATAGACTGACGGTTTATCCATAACTTTACAAAAATATCCTGTGCCAGTTCTTCCGCATCACTTTCTGATTTTAAAAGTCCGTTTAGGAAATACTTAACTTTCCCAAAATAGGCAATAAATATATCTTCAAAAGCCTTATGATCGCCATTCTGTAATGCTTCAACAATTTCAATTTCCATATATCTGATATTTGCTATGAAAAGGTGATGACTTCTTTCTGTATTAATACAACCAGATATCTGTTTTCTCCCGGGCTATTCAGACTTTTTATTTTATTCAATGATAGTGTCCTCCTATTGGCATATTGACACATTATAATATTGGCACATTATTAAATCATCTCTCAGCCAGATACACTCCACTAAGAATAAAAGCACACCCAATCAACGCTATTAAAGTAATCCGTTCATCTATTACAACAGCAGAAGTAATCAGTGTAACCAATGGTACAACGTAAATATAATTGGCTGCACATACCACCCCCAAACGCTTCACAGCCAATGTCCACATTATATAGCAAAGCATGGAAGCAATGACTCCCAGAAACAATAAATTCGCAATCACCAGCGGTTGAAACAGAATAGTGGTATCTGTCTGCAAAGGATAAAAGAAGAAAAAGGGAAGCAATGTCAATATACCATAGAAGAAAACTTTACGCGTAATAAAAAGAGTAGAGTAATTAGAATTCATACGCTTCAGCAACAAACAATAGATGGCCCACATCAAAGCAGCAATTAAAGTCAGGATATCCCCCAGCGGACTGATACGAAGAATAAAACTACCATTGAATACTACTAAAGCCACACCAGCCAATGCCATCAAAGAACCGATAATCAGTTTCGGTTTCAATCTTTCACCTTTATAAAAAAAGAAAGATAGAAAAGCCGCTAATATCGGAGCAGTACATATGATAAGCGATACATTGGATGCAAGTGTCATGCCAAGAGCTGTATTCTCGGCAATGAAGTAAAGTGAACCTCCCGTAAGTCCGAGGAGTACAAAAATGCCTTCGTCCCTCCATGATTTAGCCCACAAAACACGGGGCGAAAAGAACCAGATACAAATGTAAGCCATGATGAAACGGTAGAACAGGATATCAGTGGCAGAAAGACCGTAGCCAATCAAAATTTTAGTTGAAACGAAGGTAGTCCCCCAGATAGCAACTGTTACTGCTGCCATAAGATGAAACCAGACGGAGGGTTTAGTTGTTGTATTCATGCTTTATGCTTAGAAGAAAAAAAATCGCAGCAAAGATAGGCATATCCGAGCATAGTTTTTTATATCTTTGCGCCTCATTTCAAAAAGACCAACTAAAAAAATATCGATGCAAGGAATAAAAAACTTAACCCAAGGTCCTATCAATCGCCAGTTGTTCAATCTGGCAATGCCGATTATGGCAACCTCATTCATACAGATGGCATATAGCCTGACAGATATGGCATGGGTAGGACGTCTGGGTAGTGAAGCAGTAGCTACAATAGGCTCTGTGGGGATCCTTACATGGATGTCCGGTTCTATTTCTTTATTAAACAAAGTAGGTTCCGAAGTTAGTGTAGGTCAGTCCATAGGAGCACAGAATCAAAAGGATGCACGTCATTTTGCATCACATAATATTACAATTGCACTGATCATTTCTCTTTGTTGGGGCGGACTGCTCTTTCTTTTTGCCAGCCCGATAATCAGAATATACGAACTGGCACCACATATCACGGATAATGCCATCTCCTATCTCAGGATTGTATCTACCGGTTTACCTTTTGTTTTTCTTTCGGCTGCCTTCACAGGTATATATAATGCAGCAGGCCGGAGCAAAGTACCCTTTTATATCAGCGGTACGGGATTAATAATGAATATCATACTTGATCCTCTCTTTATATTCGGTTTGGGACTCGGAACAAACGGAGCCGCCTATGCCACTTGGTTATCACAAGCTACCGTATTTGGTGTTTTTGTATATCAGTTGCGTTGCCGTGATGCACTGCTGGGTAGTTTTCCTTTCTTCACCCGATTAAAAAAGAAATATACGCACCGTATTTTAAAATTAGGACTGCCAGTAGCAACTCTCAATACCCTGTTTGCTTTTGTCAATATGTTCCTTTGTCGCACAGCTTCAACGCATGGTGGCCATATCGGATTGATGACTTTTACTACCGGCGGACAAATTGAAGCCATAACCTGGAATACTTCACAGGGGTTCTCAACTGCGCTAAGTGCTTTCATTGCACAAAACTACGCTGCGGGACGAACAGAGCGGGTTATACGTGCCTGGCATATGACCTTATGGATGACAGGAGTATTCGGAACGTTTTGCACATTGCTGTTTGTATTCTTTGGCAATGAGATCTTTGCTATCTTTGTACCGGAGCAGGCTGCATATGAAGCAGGAGGGGTATTCCTAAGGATAGACGGCTATTCGCAACTATTCATGATGCTGGAAATTACTATGCAAGGAGTTTTTTATGGTATCGGACGTACAGTTCCGCCGGCTATCATCAGCATTACATGCAACTATATGCGCATTCCACTTGCCATTTTCTTTGTCCGTTTAGGGATGGGAGTTGAAGGTATTTGGTGGGCAGTATGTGTTACTACAGTAGCTAAAGGGCTGATACTGCTGACATGGTTTGCAATTATACGTAAAAAAGTACTTTCGGTCAACAAAATATAAGAGATGATTGTTTTTGAAGTAAAGGAACGACAACGCAACTAAATATTTTCTTTATCTTTGCCCCGTTCTAAGATTTATCACTAATATTAATTTAATAAAAGTATGAAAAAGATTAAATTTATGGCCTTTTTCTTGAGTATGGCCTTAGTATTCGGAAGCTGTGGAACAATGAACAATACTGCCAAGGGCGGAATAGTCGGTGGTGGCTCAGGCGCTGCTCTGGGTGCAATCATCGGTGGAATTGCCGGTAAAGGTAAAGGTGCCGCTATTGGTGCTGCTATCGGAACAGCTGTTGGTGGTACCGCAGGTGTGCTGATTGGTCGAAAAATGGATAAAAAAGCAGAAGAAGCTGCACGAATTGAAGGTGCACAGGTAGAACAGATCACCGATAACAACGGATTGGCTGCTGTGAAAGTAACATTTGATTCCGGTATTCTTTTTGGTTTCAATTCTTCAACATTGAGCAATACTGCCAAACAATCACTGCGTGAATTTGCAGGTGTACTGAAAAGTGACCCGACCATAGATATTGCTATTATCGGACACACCGATAAAGTAGGTACGCAGGAAGCTAACCAAAAGGTTTCTAACAATCGTGCTTATGCAGTAGAAAATTACCTTCAGTCATGCGGTGTTCAGCCTTCTCAGTTTAAGACAGTAGAAGGAGTCGGTTATTCACAATATGACGAAGCGCTGACTGCAGCTCAAAACCGTCGTGTGGAAGTTTATATGTATGCCAGTGAGCAGATGATTAAAAATGCAGAAGCCGGTAAGTAAAATACTTCGTTTTATACGCAATCTGCTGCTCTTTTTCTTCGTATCGACTTTGCTTGCAGTTATCATCTATCGGTTTGTTCCGGTATATGTTACTCCATTAATGGTCATCCGAAGCATGCAGCAGATAGCATCAGGAGATAAGCCCACGTGCAAACACACGTGGGTTTCTTTTGATAAAATCTCCCCCTACCTGCCTATGGCAGTCATCGCTTCCGAAGACAACCGTTTTGCAGAGCACAACGGGTTCGACTTCAAAGAGATAGAAAAAGCGATCAAAGAAAATGAGAAACGAAAAAGGAAAAGAGGCGCGAGTACCATCAGCCAACAGACTGCAAAGAATGTATTTCTTTGGCCACAATCATCATGGGTACGAAAGGGGTTAGAAGTCTATTTCACTTTTCTCATCGAAACATTTTGGTCAAAAGAACGAATCATGGAAGTATACCTCAATTCCATCGAAATGGGTAAAGGTATTTACGGAGCACAGGCCACTGCGAAATATAAATTCAATACAACAGCAGCCAAACTGGCCAAAGGACAATGTGCCCTCATTGCTGCCACGCTTCCTAATCCGATACGTTTTGATTCGGCTCATCCGTCATCTTACATCCTGAAGCGACAAAAACAGATATTGAGACTGATGAACCTGGTCCCTAAATTTCCACCTGCAGAAAAAGAGAAAAAGGCCTCTAAACCACAAAAGAAAAAGAAGCGATAGCCTCCTAATCTGTATTCATCTATAAAATTATAACTCTTATGAAGAAATACATCCCACTTCTTTTCTCTCTGGCCTGCCTGTCAGTCGGAATGAGAGCACAACGTACAGAAGTATACGCTCCGCATATACAAACGGTGCAGGTAATAGCCAACGATAATTATAATGCCCCGGCAATTATAACGCTGGAAGCCGGAGAATATGTGGAAATATCTTTCGACGAACTTTCACATGACTATCATCGTTATCAGTATGTTCTCTCTCATGCCAATGTAGATTGGACTCCTTCCAACCTTTCGGATATAGACTATCTGGACGGATTTAATAATAACCCGATTGAAGACTACGAAACATCTGTCAATACTACGATGCCCTATACACACTATCGCCTCAAACTGCCCAATGATGAAGTGCGCATGACATTATCCGGTAATTATATTGTGACTGTTTATGATGATTCTGATAGCAGTAAACCCATCTTCAAGACCTGCTTCCGGATACTGGATAAACTAGTCAATGTATCGGCTGTAGTAAGCAGTGATACAGAAATAGACCGTAACAAAGGACACCAGCAAGTTAGCTTCAATGTTAATTACAAAGGATACACAATCCGAAATCCGCAACAGGAAATAAAAGTACAAGTGATGCAGGATGGACGTACGGACAACATGGTAACAGGAGTAGCGCCAACTTATGTAGGTCCCGACGAACTGCGTTACACACACAATCGTGCCCTGATATTTCCGGCAGGAAATGAATACCGTAGATTTGAGACAGTCAGCACACGTTATGCAAATATGGGAGTAACAAGCCTACAGTTCCACGATCCTTATTATCATGCAACACTCTTTCCAAGTGAACCGCGTACAAAAAACTACAGCTATGATGAAGATCAGAACGGACGTTATCTGATTCGTTACGATGACGCAACGGATAATAATATTGAGGCCGATTACTTTTTTGTACATTTCAGCCTTCCCTGGGAAGATCCTTTTATAGACGGTAAACTCTATCTGGAAGGAGAATTCACTTATGATAATTTCAATTTGCAGAGTGAGATGAAATACAACAAAGAGACTTATTCGTATGAGTCGGTACAATTGTTGAAACAGGGGGCATATAATTATCAATATCTGTATGTACCCAATGGAAGTACCAAAGGCGAAACCGGGCCTATAGAAGGAAACTATTATGAAACAGAAAATGAATATCTGATTTTGATATACAATCGTGCATTTGGCGAACGATATGATAAACTGATAGGTATGCAACTCGTAAAATTCAAACCGTAGTCGGAATAATATAAAGAAGGGAAGTACTAAAAAGCAAGTACTTCCCTTTTTTATTTATATTCTATTGATGATCAGGCAAATATATCACTCCGTTCAATATAGGCTATCACATCTCCTTTATTAACAGTGGCTCCTTGCTGGGCACATACTTCAACAACACGACCTGTAAATCCGGTCAACAACTTCTCATATTCACCCCATGGTGTAGAAAGGAAACAAAACGTTTCGTCATGCTGGTACTTACGACCGATAAACGGTGCAGTGGAAGGACCTTCTACTGATACTTCCCAAAGTACCTGACCCTTATCCGGAGCAATGATAGGATCGGCTTTTGCACGTTTCAACTTTCTTATCTCTTCTTCAGAGTAACCATTCTTTACCATGGCGGCATCTTTTGCATGTTCCAAATCAGTCTCAAAGCGCTTTTTGGCAACTCCCGATTTATAGTCACGATATTGACGGTCGTGCATAGCCAATTCAAAGAGCTCTTCATTATCGTCTCCATATTCCCAACCGTTCTCGTCCATCTCTTTTCTGTAATCATCCAAAGCATCCGGATAATTCGCTTGTGGATCAGTATCCACAAATTCATATCCTTGAGATTTTGCCAGTTCAATAATTTCAGGAGCAAGCTGGCCCGGTAAACGTCCACTCTTTCCCAGAATCATATCCCAGGTATGATTGTCAATCATCGTCCAACGCTCTTCACCTTTCACAAGCTGCATCACATTCATTAATGCCACATTCTTCACGTATTGACTAAATGGTGTTACCAATGGGGGATAACCGAGTTTGGGCCATACATACTCTACTTCATCAAAAAGCATTACCAACAGATCATCAATACTTAGTTCCGGTTCGTTTTTGCCCCTCAATATCATATTAATCCCGGCATGAACACCCTTCAAATCAGCCATCATAGATCCCATCATCCCACCAGGAAGACCACATTTTAAAAGAAGAGATGACATCTGCTTATTAGTAGGATCCATAAAATATCCCAAAAAGTCATCAATAAATTCCTGAGTCATGGCACGTGCCTTCATATAAGCTTTCATATTGATCTCAGGTACATCATAGCCTTTATCTTTAAGCATCGCCTGTACCGAAATTACATCCGGATGAACTTTTCCCCACGACATAGGTTCCATAGCCACATCAATAATATCAGCCCCATTCTCACAAACTTCAAGAATAGATGCCATTGAAAGACCTGGCCCGCTATGACCATGATACTGGATAATTATTTCAGGATGTTTCTCTTTAATAGCTTTTGTCAGTCTGCCCAGCATTCCGGGACGACCGATACCTGCCATATCTTTCAAGCAGATTTCAGGTGCACCGGCTTCTATCAGTTTATCGGCAATATCGGCGTAATATTCAACGGTATGCACCGGAGAATGGGTAATACAAAGAGTAGCCTGGGGAATCATCCCCCCTTCAAGAGCATACTTAATAGAAGGAATAATGTTACGTACCTCATTCAGCCCACAAAATATCCGGGTGATATCCACTCCCTGGGCATGTTTTACTTTATACATCAATCGCCGTACATCAGCCGGTACAGGATACATACGTAAACCATTCAGTCCGCGATCAAGCATATGAGTCTGAATGCCTGCTTCGTTAAAAGGTTTGGTAAATGCACGTACGGCTTTATTCGGATTCTCTCCATACAGCAGATTTACTTGTTCAAAAGCTCCTCCGTTGGTTTCGACACGGGCAAAACAGCCCATTTCTATAATCAATGGAGCAATTCGCACTAACTGGTCTACGCGGGGTTGATATTTACCGGACGATTGCCACATGTCCCGATAGACGAGACTGAATTTAATTTCCTTTTTCATTGCCGTAATCTAATAAGGTGATTTTACATAATTTGGTTAACATATCATCTGTTACAAATATACAGAGTTATCTGACATAAAGACAAAATAAATCTAAAAAAGTTTAGTAAAAAGGATATGTTTTATATCATATTGTCACAAAATAAAAGAAATAAGAAGAATTCATCTTCTTATTTCTTACAATTAAACAATAACAAGCCGTCTAAAACCACAAATTAAAATAAACACGGCTAATTCTCTTTCAGTTTAAAAATCTATCTAATTTATACCTATTGATTAAACAAAATCCTTCAATTCTTGTTGTAGCCTCTGACGTGTGAAAAAGATACGGCTTTTTACAGTACCAAGTGGTAAATCAAGTTTCTCTGCAATCTCACGATATTTAAATCCTGAAACATGCATAGAGAAAGGTACTTTATATTCTTTGGGTAATGCATTAACAATGCGGCGCATCTCTTTAAGATCGTAAGCCCCCTCTGTACTTTCAAATCCGGAATCTTGCGGCAAATTCAAATGGTAAAGATTATCTGTCTGGTCTACAAAAGTCTGATCGCGTACAATCTTACGATAATTATTAATAAAGATGTTACGCATGATAGTGTACATCCATCCTTTGAAGTTTGTATCCGGGATATATTTGTCCTCGTTATCCAAGGCCTTTAGTGATGTTTCCTGCAACAAATCATTTGCTTCCTCACGGTTAGCTGTTAACTTATAAGCAAAACGAAGCAACTCTTCCTGAACTCCTATTAAATCTTTCTTAAAACTTAAACTTTTCATACTTAATGGTTTTTACGGTTAATATTTCGTTTCTTTATCGATGTTGCAAGTTTAAAGGTATTTTTAGACTTCAGTAGGGGGGAATTCGTCTTTCTTTGGGGTAAAAACTATCAAAAAACAGTTTTTAGGTGCTTTTTGATAGTTATTGGGTGCTACTGATGATTTTTATTCTCTGTTCTATTGCAAGAATGATCACTTTCACCTATCTTTGAAAGTATTAATAACTCTAACAAATACACAAAATTATGACTCTATTAATCATTTTAGGAATTATCGTCATACTCGGAATCATGGTAGCTTCGATGTACAATTCATTGGTAAAATTAAGAAATAACCGTGAAAATGCATTTGCAGATATAGATGTACAGTTAAAACAACGTCATGACCTGATACCACAATTGGTAGATACCGTAAAAGGCTATGCCACTCATGAAAAAGAAACGTTAGACCGGGTTATACAGGCTCGTAACGGAGCTATCAACGCACGTACTATTGATGATAAAATTAATGCGGAAAATCAATTGACATCTGCTCTTTCGGGATTGAAGATTACACTGGAAGCTTATCCTGATTTAAAAGCAAATCAGAACTTCCTTCAGTTACAGGAAGAAATATCAGATGTTGAAAACAAGCTGGCTTCAGTCCGCCGCTATTTCAACTCAGCTACAAAGGAACTGAACAATGCTGTCCAAACATTTCCTTCCAACCTGATTGCCAGTATGTTTGGCTTCCACAAAGAAATTATGTTCGACCTGGGAACAGAACAGCGTGCCAATCTGGAACAAGCCCCTAAAATTAATTTCTAAACTCCTCACGGATAATTGATAAATCATGCAATACGTCGGAATTCAAACACAACAGAACCGGAATAATATCCGTTCCGCATTTCTGCTGTTTCTGTTTCCTTGTTTAGTAGGGGTACTCTCCTATCTATTCTGTTATTTGCTGGTAATGCTTACGCAAGAGCAGTATGTGGACTATAGTCGTATGGATATGGTGAATGACATATTCCTCCAATCTATACCTTATATAATAGGAGGTGTTACGATTTGGTTCCTTATTGCCTATTTTGCCAACACAAGCATTATCAAAGCTGCTACCGGAGCAAAGACACTGGAACGCAAGGAGAACAAGCGCATCTATAACCTGGTAGAGAACCTCTGTATGTCACAAGGTATGAAAATGCCGAAGATCAACATCATCAATGACTCTTCTCTGAACGCCTATGCCAGTGGAATTAATGAGCGTACTTACACTGTTACACTTTCCCGTGGGATTATTGAGAAATTAGACGATCAGGAGCTGGAAGGAGTCATAGCACATGAATTAAGCCATATTCGTAACCGGGATGTGCGTTTACTGATTGTTTCCATCGTATTCGTTGGTATCTTTTCTATGTTGGCGCAGATTGCCATACGTTCTATTTATTATAGTTCGCGTGCGCGTAGTAGCAATAGCAAAGGAAACGGTGTTATTGTGTTGATTCTGATTGCTCTCATTGTAGCTGCCATTGGCTATTTTTTTGCAAGTCTTATGCGTTTTGCCATCTCACGCAAACGTGAATACATGGCAGATGCAGGTGCTGCCGAAATGACAAAGAACCCGCTTGCCCTTGCCAGTGCACTGCGTAAGATTTCAGCCGATCCTGATATTGAAGCCGTAAAACGGGAAGATGTAGCCCAACTTTTCATAGAACATCCGGGCAAACAGGCAAAGAGCAGTTTCAGCGGACTCAGTGGGCTGTTTGCAACCCACCCTCCTATTAAAAAGAGAATTGAGGTATTGGAACAATTCTAAAAACGTCCATAACCTCATCTTTAAAGCATATAAAAACTTTTGCCATATAAATACGAATTTATTAAAACGCAAATGAACGCAGATTTTCACTAATTAGATTGCTGCGTTATGATTGAAAACAATATTCCATCAGAAAATCTGCGTTCATCCGCGTTTATCCTTTAGATTTGCATCATAATAAATAGAGGTTGAAATATTATCTTTGTAGTTAAAACAAGTTAACCAAG
>NZ_JAASHC010000046.1:0-27703 GCF_019734355.1 Bacteroides sp. K03 | reverse complement strand
CGTCAAGATGATTGATGGAAGGGGGATTTTTCGTTATTGGTATTCACCACAGAGTTTCACAGAGGAACACAGAGTTTCACAGAGGAATAAGTCGTATTCTTATTTATTCTGTTTATGCAGGATAATTAATACTCTGTGTTCCTCTGTGAAACTCTGTGGTGAAAGAATGATTTGTGTGATTTACGCTTTATTTCTGATTTTCTGTTATATATTTGTTGTTAAAACTGTCTATATCTTATAGAATGATATTTTTTTGAATAAAAAAGTAACGTTTTATTTGGTGGGAAAGAAATAATCTCTACCTTTGTACCGTTAAATAACAAAAGAGATAACTAAGATGAATCAATCATTTATACATATTCTACTGTGTGGTATTATTATTCTGCTGGCAAAGGTCGGGGGAAGTGAGTGTTGCGCGTAAATGTGTATAATGAAAATATACGAAAGCCTTTCTCACTTCCTGGTGCGAAAGGCTTTTTTAATAGTGTATAATCAGATTAAAAACAATAAAAGATGAGTGACAGATTATTTATTTTCGACACCACCCTTCGTGATGGTGAACAGGTTCCGGGATGTCAATTGAATACAGTGGAAAAGATTCAGGTAGCGAAAGCACTGGAGACACTGGGAGTAGATGTGATTGAAGCCGGATTCCCTATTTCCAGTCCAGGGGATTTTAATTCGGTAATTGAAATATCTAAAGCCGTGACATGGCCTACGATTTGTGCGTTGACACGTGCGGTTCAGAAAGATATTGATGTAGCAGTAGATGCATTGAAATTTGCTAAGCGTAAACGCATTCATACGGGAATTGGTACATCTGATTCACATATTAAATATAAATTCAATTCTAACCGTGAAGAAATAATCGAACGTGCAGTAGCTGCTGTTAAATATGCGCGTCGTTTTGTAGACGATGTGGAGTTCTATGCAGAAGATGCAGGACGTACGGATAATGAATATCTGGCACGGGTGGTAGAAGCGGTTATTAAAGCTGGTGCTACTGTAGTGAATATTCCTGATACAACAGGATATTGCCTTCCTTCGGAATATGGAGCGAAAATTAAATATCTGGTAGATCATGTTTCTGGCATTGAAAATGCAATAATCTCTACACACTGTCATAATGATTTAGGTATGGCTACTGCTAATACAATGGCTGGGGTGCTGAATGGTGCACGCCAGGTAGAGGTGACCATTAATGGTATTGGCGAACGTGCAGGTAATACGGCACTTGAAGAAATAGCAATGATTATCAAAAGCCATCATGAAATCGAGATAGAAACCAACATTAGTACACAGAAAATATATCCCACCAGCCGCATGGTATCTAGTTTGATGAATATGCCGGTACAACCTAATAAGGCTATCGTGGGACGTAATGCTTTTGCACATTCGTCGGGAATACATCAGGATGGCGTACTGAAGAATGTACAAACCTATGAAATTATTGATCCTAAGGATGTGGGTATTGATGATAACTCCATCGTATTGACTGCACGCAGTGGACGCGCTGCTTTGAAAAATCGTCTTTCTATGTTGGGTGTGACGCTTGATCAGGAAAAATTGGATAAGGTATATGAGGAATTTTTGAAACTTGCTGACCGTAAGAAAGATATTCATGATGATGATATTCTAGTATTGGCAGGGGCAGATCGTAGTGAGAATCACCGTATTAAACTGGAATATCTTCAGGTGACAAGTGGGGTAGGTGTACGATCGGTTGCCAGTCTGGGTCTGAACATTTCCGGAGAGAAATTTGAGGCAGCTGCTAGTGGTAATGGTCCTGTTGATGCAGCTATCAAAGCATTGAAACGAATTATAGATCGTCATATGACACTGAAAGAATTTACTATTCAAGCCATTAGCAAAGGTAGCGATGATGTAGGTAAAGTGCATATGCAGGTAGAATATGATAATCAGATGTATTACGGATTTGGAGCAAATACGGATATTATTGCCGCTTCAGTAGAAGCTTATATTGACTGTATTAACAAATTCACCAAGTAATTTCAATCGTAAATTGTAAATCGCTAAATAGTAAATAAACAGATGAATACATTATTTGATAAAATCTGGGATGCACATGTGGTTACCACAGTAGAAGATGGTCCCACTCAGCTCTATATCGACAGACTGTACTGTCATGAAGTAACGAGTCCGCAGGCTTTTGCCGGACTGCGTGAACGTGGAATAAAATGTTTCCGTCCGGAAAAAATATATTGCATGCCCGATCATAATACACCGACGCATGATCAGGACAAACCCATTGAAGATCCGATATCAAAAACACAAGTGGATACTTTGACGAAGAATGCGAAAGATTTCGGGTTAACTCACTTCGGTATGATGGATAAAAGGAACGGTATTATCCACGTAGTGGGTCCCGAACGTGGATTAACTTTACCTGGAATGACTATTGTTTGCGGTGATTCACACACTTCTACCCATGGTGCGATGGGAGCGATTGCTTTTGGTATCGGAACAAGTGAGGTAGAGATGGTACTTGCTTCGCAATGTGTATTGCAGTCTCGTCCCAAGACGATGCGTATTACTGTGGATGGAAAATTAGGCAAGGGAGTGACTGCGAAAGATATTGCACTCTATATGATGTCTAAAATGACAACCAGTGGTGCTACCGGATATTTTGTAGAATATGCAGGTGAAGCCGTTCGCAGTTTGAGTATGGAAGGCCGACTGACGTTGTGTAATCTCTCTATTGAGATGGGAGCACGTGGCGGTATGGTAGCTCCGGATGAAGTGACCTTTGAATATATCAAAGGACGTGAAAATGCTCCGAAAGGAGAAGAATGGGACAAAGCAATGGAGTACTGGAAAACACTGAAAAGTGATGCTGATGCTGTTTTTGATAAAGAAGTACGTTTTGATGCAGCCGATATAGAGCCGATGATCACTTATGGGACAAATCCCGGTATGGGTATGGGTATCACACAGTCTATTCCGACTACGGAAGGAATGAATGAAACGACTAAAACTTCTTTTATTAAATCTTTGGATTATATGGGATTTAAACCGGGTGAACCGTTACTGGGTAAGAAGATTGATTATGTATTCTTAGGTGCATGTACCAATGGACGTATTGAGGACTTCCGTGCATTTGCTTCTCTGGTAAAGGGCAGGAAAAAGGCGGAACATGTAATAGCATGGCTGGTACCAGGGTCTTGGATGGTAGATGCACAAATTCGGGAAGAAGGATTGGATAAAATATTGGAAGAAGCCGGATTTGCGATCCGTCAGCCGGGATGTTCAGCTTGTCTGGCAATGAATGATGATAAGGTTCCTGCTGGTAAGTATTCAGTTTCTACAAGTAACCGGAATTTTGAAGGACGTCAGGGACCGGGAGCGCGTACGTTGCTGGCAAGTCCTCTCGTAGCTGCTGCGGCAGCTGTGACAGGAGTGATAACAGATCCGAGAGAACTTTAATTGTAAATCGTAAACGTACCTATGTGATAAAGATTAAATAATATTTATGACCGTAGGAAATAAATTGTAAATAAACAGATGAAAGCAAAATTCAATATCATAACAAGTACATGTGTACCTCTTCCTTTAGAAAATGTGGATACAGACCAGATTATTCCGGCACGTTTTCTGAAAGCTACTACCCGTGAAGAAAAGTTTTTTGGCGATAATCTCTTCCGTGACTGGCGCTACCATCCGGATGGTTCATTAAATAAAGACTTTGTGTTGAACAATCCTATTTATGGAGGGCAGATATTGGTAGCAGGAAAGAACTTTGGTTCGGGCTCTAGCCGCGAACATGCTGCATGGGCAATAGCCGGATATGGCTTCCGTGTAGTGGTAAGTAGCTTCTTTGCTGATATTCATAAGAATAATGAGTTGAATAATTTTGTATTGCCTGTAGTGGTGACAGAGGAGTTTCTGGCGGAATTGTTTGATTCTATCTTTAAAAATCCTAAAACAGAGGTGGAAGTAAATTTGCCGGAACAGACTATTACTAATAAAGCTACCGGAAAGAGTGAACACTTCGAGATTAATGCATATAAAAAACATTGTCTGATGAATGGATTGGACGATATTGATTTTTTGTTGACGAATAAGGATAAGATAGAGGCGTGGGAAAGAAAATGAATTAATTCCGTTGTCCGTGTGCCATAAAAATGATAACAACAATATTAAATAACGATGAAAAATAATCATCCCAAAATAGAAATCATGGACACTACTCTCCGCGATGGTGAACAAACCAGTGGAGTATCTTTTGTGCCTCATGAAAAACTAATGATTGCCCGACTGCTGTTGGAAGAGCTGAAGGTGGACCGTGTAGAAATAGCTTCGGCACGTGTGTCTGAAGGAGAATTCGATGCGGTAAAGATGATTTGCGACTGGGCAGCGCGGAGAAATCTGTTACAGAAAGTGGAGGTACTGGGTTTCGTTGACGGTCGTACTTCACTGGATTGGATACATGCTACCGGATGCCGCGTTATCAATTTGTTGTGTAAGGGATCTTTGAAACACTGTATGTATCAGTTGAAAAAGACACCGGAGGAACATATCGAAGATATACTTGCTGTAGTGAATTATGCCAATGAACTGGATATTGAAGTCAATGTATATCTGGAAGATTGGAGCAATGGTATGAAGGATTCACCCGAATATGTATTTCAGATTGTCGATGCATTGAAAGAGACAAGTATTAAGCGTTTTATGCTGCCTGATACATTGGGGGTATTGAATCCGTTACAAGTCATTGAATTTATGCGGAAGATGAAGAAGCGTTACCCTGATACACACTTTGATTTTCATGCGCATAACGACTATGATCTGGCAGTGAGCAATGTACTTGCAGCTGTACTAAGTGGAGTTAAAGGACTTCATACAACAATTAATGGATTGGGTGAACGTGCAGGTAATGCACCTTTGGCAAGTGTGCAGGCTATCTTGAAAGATCATTTTAATGCTATTACCAATATCGATGAAAGTCGTTTAAACGATGTAAGTCGGGTAGTAGAATCTTATTCGGGTATTGTGATACCTGCCAATAAACCGATTGTAGGTGAAAATGTATTTACGCAGGTGGCCGGGGTACATGCTGACGGAGATAATAAGAGTAATCTTTATTGTAATGATCTTTTGCCCGAACGATTTGGCCGGATCCGTGAGTATGCTCTCGGAAAGACTTCGGGTAAAGCGAATATCCGTAAAAATCTTGAAAGTCTTGGCTTAGAGTTGGATGAAGAGTCTATGCGGAAAGTGACTGAGCGCATCATCGAATTAGGAGACAAGAAAGAACTTGTCACACAGGAAGATCTTCCATATATCATCTCTGATGTCTTGAAACACGACGGTATGAATAATAAAGTAAAACTGAAAAGCTATTTTGTGACGCTGGCGCATGGGTTAAAACCGATGGCTACGTTGAGTGTTGAGATAGACGGGCAGATTCATGAGGAAAGTTCGTCGGGTGATGGTCAGTATGATGCCTTTGTGCGTGCTTTACGCAAAATCTATAAGGTGACGCTGGGACGGAAATTCCCAATGCTGATCAATTATGCAGTAAGTATTCCTCCCGGTGGGCGTACTGACGCTTTTGTACAGACTGTTATCACCTGGAGTTTTGGTGAGAAAGTGTTTCGTACCCGTGGTTTGGATGCCGACCAGACAGAAGCGGCTATCAAGGCGACTATTAAGATGCTGAATATAATAGAAGAATATTAATAATAGTGATTAATTTTAGTGATTAGTGAGAAGTGATAAGTGATTAGCAGGCTGCGCTATCATACCAAATGGTACTAATCACTAATCACTAATCATTGATCACTAATCACTAATCGTTAAATCATTAATTAACATGGATTTTAAAATTGCAGTATTAGCAGGTGACGGTATTGGGCCCGAAATCTCTGTACAGGGGGTAGAGGTAATGAGTGCCGTTTGCGAGAAGTTCGGACATAAAGTAAATTACGAATACGCCATTTGTGGCGCAGATGCAATCGATAAAGTGGGGGATCCCTTTCCGGAAGAAACTTATCGGGTATGTAAGGAAGCAGACGCTGTACTTTTTTCAGCCGTAGGTGATCCGAAGTTTGATAATGATCCTACAGCTAAAGTTCGTCCGGAGCAGGGACTGTTGGCTATGCGTAAGAAACTGGGACTTTTTGCCAATATCCGTCCGGTACAGACTTTTAAATGCCTGGTTCATAAGTCTCCTCTTCGTGCAGAACTGGTAGAAGGAGCTGATTTCCTTTGTATTCGTGAGCTGACAGGAGGTATGTATTTTGGTGAGAAGTATCAGGATAATGACAAAGCCTATGATACGAATATGTATACTCGTCCGGAGATAGAGCGTATACTGAAGGTGGCTTTTGAGTATGCAATGAAACGCCGCAAGCATCTTACGGTGGTAGATAAGGCGAATGTTCTTGCATCCAGTCGTTTATGGCGTCAGATAGCACAAGAAATGGCGCCTGCTTATCCTGAGGTAACCACTGACTATATGTTTGTGGATAATGCAGCAATGAAAATGATTCAGGAGCCGAAGTTCTTTGATGTGATGGTGACTGAAAATACTTTTGGCGATATCCTCACGGATGAAGGTTCGGTTATAAGTGGTTCTATGGGATTGCTCCCTTCTGCTTCAACCGGCGAAAGTACTCCGGTATTTGAGCCTATTCATGGTTCGTGGCCGCAGGCAAAGGGATTGAATATTGCTAATCCGCTGGCGCAAATTCTGTCGGTAGCTATGCTGTTTGAGTATTTTGACTGTAAAGAAGAAGGAGCGTTGATTCGCAAAGCAGTAGATGCATCACTGGACGAAAAGGTACGTACTCCGGAGATTCAGGTAGAAGGTGGTGAAAAGTATGGAACCAAAGAAGTTGGTAAATGGGTGGTTGATTATATTAAGAAGAGCTGATGATCAGTAAAAGAACTTCGATACAAAAATAAAAAGGGCCTAAAGCTTGACTTTAGCCTTTGAAAATTGTATCTTTGTCATTGTAATCATAAAATATATTCAGTTAGATTACACTTGAAGGAGAAAGTTTATCGCTTTCTCCTTTTTTGTGTCTATATCCTATATAAAGCTTCTGAATAGGGTATTTATTACCGGTCAGAAGGTATATTAGCCAAAATAAGAAGGTATGTTACGGTGAATCACATGCCGTGTTGCGTTAGATTACATACTATGTTACGATGCAAATGCCATTGTGTTGCGATGCAACATACGGCAAGACGAAAAACAGAACTTGTTTCGTTAAGAATCAATAAATCTGCTCTTGACAGAAACTCTGTCTACCTCTTTTTTCTGTCTCTTATTATATCACTTGTATAGTCGAGTAGATCAGTATACCTATCACCGTAAGTAATCCTGTATAAATGATAACTTGTGTTTGACGTGCTTTTCTGAAATCTTCTTTGGTAACTCTTGTGAGCAGATAGTACATCAACATAGCTCCAGCTAATCCTACTAACATTCCTACCACTAAATCTCCCGGATAATGCAATCCCAGATAGATGCGCGTGTAGCAATTAACGGCTGCCCATGTACAAATGAAAATGCTGAGCCAGCGTTTGCGGAACAGGAACACCAGAAAGAACGCTAAACCAAAAGAGTTGGAAGCATGGCAAGAGGGAAAACCGAAGCCACCTCCACGTCTTCCGTTGACGATATGTACGAGGTCTGCAATGGGACTGGCAGGGTTAGAAGGGCGGGAACGTTCTACGATGGGACGAATGACGGTTGCACAAACCTGATCGGCGAAAGTGATAGTCAGCGCGATGCCTATGAGGCAGAATAGAACGACTTTCCAGTTGAAATTTTTAAGTAATACATATAGTATACTTGCGTACATGGGTACCCATATCCACTTTCCGGTGAAAACGGGCATGAAATAATCTCCGAATGTATTGTGAAATCCATTAAGATAAAGTAATAAATTCTGGTCTGCTTCAACAAGTGATTGTAATAGTTCGTATGTCATATTGTTTAATATTAATTCAAATTTAGAGTCGGTAGGGGAGAATAGAACAACTTATCTTTTTGCAATGTCATCATATAGCTTTTGTAAGTATGTTTTTCCCTTATCCAGATTTTCACCTTTGTGGGTACCTTCATCCAGTACAACAGAGTTTGATTCGCAATCAAATACAACTGCGTTATCGGGCGTTACCATTCCGAATGCATTTGGGAATGTGAAGAATGCAAAATGAGGAGAACCTGGGTTCAACATGTTCTTGCTGAAAGTGAATTCGTCGTGTGGTAATCCTAATTGTGCCAATAAAGTAGCAGCGATATCTATCTGAGAACCGTAAGTCGTTATTTGTCTGGGTTCCTTGACTGCACCTCCGGTGAGGATCAACGGAATAGTGTAGCGGGCAGGTGAGAGGTTGTTAATATCCTCCGGATAGACTCCCAAATGATCTGGTACAAGAATTACTACGGTGTTCTTCCAAAGCGGAGTTTCTTTGAGCTGACGAACGAAATCTCCGGTACAACTATCCGTATAGGCAAATGCGTTTAGTCTGGCGTTGGATAGCTTGCTGTAAGGCACTTCAAATGGTTCGTGGCTACTGGATGTTTGCAATATTTTGAAGAACGGCTCTTTTTGTGATTTGGTTTTCAGATCGGTTATCATCCGGTTGAATACGATGTGGTCATGGGCACCCCATTTACTGAGACGTTCGGATACAGGAAAATCATCTTCGGAGATAATATCTTCAATACCAGTAGAAACAAGGAATGAACGCATATTGGTGAAGTCGGCATCTCCCCCGTAATAATATTGCAGGTCGTATCCTACTTTTTTCAGACTGGCAGGAATAGAGGGCAGACTTTGTGTTTTGCGTGTATACTTCATGATACTGGTGGTAGGCTGCGCCGGATAGCCACTGATAATGGATACCAGTCCCCGGTCGGTGCGGAAGCTATTGGCATAGAAATGGGTGAACAAAACTCCTTCATTGGCAAACTTGTCCATGTTGACTGCTATACCCGGCTCTCCACCGAGAGTTTCCATTAAGTGAGAAGAGAAGCTCTCGAGCACTATCATGATGATATTGGGATGTTCGGTGTTAAATAATTGCGGGATCGAATCTGTAACAGGTTTATCTGTCAGTTCTGCGAACAGGTGGTCTGCTTCTTCGGCTGGCAGAAAACGATATTGTTTATCAAAAGCAACTTGTCGGGAGAAAGAATCCATCAGGCTAAAACAAGGATTGATGGATGCGTGATTCAGTTTCTGATTGGCACTGAAAAAAACTTTTCCGAGGTTCATAGTTGCAACACTGAACCCTCCGCGTATAGGTATAAACAATAGGGCAGTGGCCAATAACAGAACGCCGGATACACTTACCCGGCGAAAAGGTATCTTCAAGGGGCGTTTGGCGTTGTTCAATATGAAAGATAATAAGAAATAGAGGAGCATTGCGTAAACTACCATGCCCAATATACCTCCCAATACTACCCAGATACTGACACTGGCCAGTGCGTCTTTGGGCGAAGAGAAGAAATAGAACAACGGTGTGGTGTCAAGCCGGAATCCCCAATAACCATACAATCCAAGATCGCTTATAAATATGCAGGAGAGTAATATGGATACTATTATGATATAGATGCGGCGTATCTGTTGTAGTTTTTTGGAATTAGTCCAGGCAGATGCAATCAGCAGTAATCCAGGGATTACAGTCAGATATCCTGCCATCGAAAAGTCGAGCGGAAGCCCATGCCACATCACGCTGAACCATTCTGTCCATGATACCTCATTATATAAGGTGTGATAATAAGCCATAAACACAGGCTTTTGCAGGATAAATATAAATACAAAAAGGAAATAGGTAGTAACGAATTGTATAAGTCTTCTTTTCATACTATATACTTAAAAAGATTGAACGCAGGCAAAGGTACTATACTTTTCTTTATCTTTGTGCATTAACTGACGTAAAACAGTGGTAATTATGAAAAAAATAGCAAAGAATCTGATCGGTTTGATAGGACATACACCCTTGATGGAACTGTCTGGCTATAGTTCAAAACAAGGTTTGGCTGGTAATATTGTAGCAAAACTGGAGGCATTCAATCCGGGTGGAAGTGTGAAAGACCGTGTAGCACTTTCGATGATTGAAGATGCTGAAGAGCGTGGAATCCTTAAACCGGGAGCAACGATAATAGAACCTACAAGCGGAAATACCGGTGTAGGTCTGGCGATGGTAGCTACTATTAAGGGATATCATTTAATATTGACTATGCCCGAAACGATGAGTCTGGAACGTAGAAATCTGCTAAAAGCTCTGGGAGCACAGATTGTACTGACAGACGGTCTGAAAGGAATGGCAGGTTCTATTGCAAAAGCACAGGAGCTGAAAACTACTATTTCCGGTTCGGTGATACTTCAACAGTTCGAGAACCAGTCTAATGCGGCAGTGCACCAGCGTACTACAGGTGAGGAAATTTGGGAAGATACAGATGGTCAGATAGCTGCTTTTGTGGCTGGTGTAGGTACAGGTGGAACTGTATGTGGAGTGGCCCGTGCATTGAAGAAGCACAATCCGGATGTTTATGTACTGGCTGTTGAGCCTGCCGCTTCTCCGGTGTTGGCAGGTGGAGAAGCAGCTCCTCATCGGATACAAGGTATTGGCGCTAATTTTATTCCGAAGATTTATGATGCTTCCGTTGTAGATGAGGTAATGGGAGTACCTGATGATGAAGCAATACGTACCGGGCGTGAATTGGCGGCTACGGAAGGATTGCTGGCAGGAATATCTTCGGGAGCAGCTGTTTATGCGGCACGAAAGCTGGCAGAGCGCCCTGAATTTGCCGGAAAAATGATTGTGGCACTGTTGCCCGATACCGGTGAACGCTATTTGTCGACGGAACTGTTTGCATTTGATGCTTATCCGCTTGAATAAATAGTGATGAGTGAGTAGTGATTAGTGATAAGTGCCATGCGGGTCTCACCGTTCACTATCTCATCGCTACTCACTATTCACTAATCACTAATCACTTATCACTACTCACTAACCACTATTTAAGATGAAATCTATATTTATCCTTTTTCTTCTCTTTTTCTCTTTATCGCTTTCGGCACAAACGTATAGTGAGTTGTCGGAACAGGCAATTGATTGTATAGAGAAAGATAGCCTTGTTCGGGCGGAAGAGTTGCTTGTTCAGGCCATGAAACTTGAACCTTCTAATCCTCATAATGCTTTGCTCTTTTCCAATTTAGGATTAGTGCAGAAACGTTTAGGGCGTTATGATGATGCACTTCAGTCGTATACTTATGCACTAAACATTGCTCCTACTGCTGTGCCTATTTTGCTGGATCGTGCCGCTCTTTATATGGAAAAGGGAATGACGGATCGTGCTTATCTGGATTATTGTGAGGCTCTTGATGCCGACAAAGTGAATAAGGAAGCTTTATTGATGCGTGCCTATATTTACACGATCAGACGTGATTATAAAGCAGCTCGTGCGGATTATGACCGTTTGCTGGAAATTGACCCGAAGAGCTATAGTGGACGTCTTGGACTGGCTACTCTTGAACAGAAAGAGGGAAAATTTCGTGAGGCGCTTGAGGTAATCAATAAATTGCTGGTTGAGAATCCGGATGACGCGACTCTTTATGTGGCGCGTGCCGATGTGGAACGTGAAATGGAACATGTAGAATTGGCTCTTGTTGATCTTGAACAAGCTATCCGCTTATCGCCATCGTTGATTGATGCTTATTTACTTCGGGGGGATATCTATCTGCTTCAAAAGAAAAAAGGTCTTGCCAAAACAGATTTTGAAAAGGCGATTTCACTTGGAGTACCGCAATCCGATCTCTATGAGAGGTTGAAACAATGTAAATAGTAAGAGCTCTCTATCCGAACTGACGTATTACTTCTACAAATTCTTTACCGTATTTCTTCTTCTTGAACTCACCGATGCCGCTGATATTTCCAAACTCTTCAATTGTCATGGGGCGGGAAATACTGAGCAAGTGCAAAACTTTGTCTGATAATACAATATAGGCAGGTATTGCTTCTTGGTCTGCCAATTGTTTACGAACTCTTCGCAGGGCTTCAAACAAGTTTTCATTTTCTGTAGAAGGTGCTTCTAAAGGTAGTTCTTTATTGATAATTATCTTCTTTTTCTTTCCTTTCCGATTTTCGTTTTCGTCTCGTTTTATAATCACTAATTTCGCTTTTTGACGTCCAAATAGTACGTCATTTCCGATTTCCGTAACTTTTAAGTGATTATTTTCATTGTATGCAATTTCAAAGTACCCTATTTGCAACATTTGTAACAAATAATCCTGCCAGTCGCGTGCCGGAATATCTCTTCCGACTCCAAAAGTTTTTAGTTTATCATATCCTTTTTCTGTTAATTCAGCAGAGAAAGATCCGCGTAAAATGTCAATTAACATGCTTGTACCTATTTGCTGCCCGGTACGCGCAATTGCACTTAATGCTTTTTGTACGATAATAGTTCCGTCAAAACGTTCCGGAGGGTTTCTGCAAACATCACAATTACCACAATCTTTCTCCGATTTTTCTCCGAAATAACTTAGTAAGATACGCCTGCGGCAAATGTCTGCTTCGGCATATTGCTGCATACGTTGCAGCTTCTCAAGATTGATGGTTTGCTGGTTACTTTCGGTGGCAAACTTTGTCAGTAGAATTAAATCCCCTAACGAATAGAATAAGACTGTATCGCTTGGCATTCCGTCTCTTCCTGCACGACCTATTTCCTGATAAAAGCTCTCGATGCTTTTGGGAAGATTATAATGAATCACCCAACGGACATTTGACTTGTCAATACCCATTCCGAAGGCGATTGTGGCACATACTACCTGGATGCGGTCATTGATAAAATCGTCTTGTGTATTGTCTCGCTGATATGCTGAAAGCCCGGCGTGATAGACTCCACAGTGTATTCCGTGTTTTTGTAACATCTGTGCTACAGTTTCCGTTTTACTGCGACTCATGCAGTAGATAATACCGCTTTCGCCAGCGTGGCGGTCAATAAATTCCAGTATCGCTTTACTCTTTTCTTTTTGCTGATAACCACGCTTTACAGTGAGGCTGAGATTAGGCCGGTCGAAAGAAGAAATGAATACTTTAGGGTCGGTCAGATGTAGTTGGCGGATGATATCTTCACGGGTAATTTTATCCGCTGTTGCCGTCAGTGCGATGATGGGTATCTGGGGAAACATCTGGTGTAATATTCCCATTTGAGCGTATTCCGGACGGAAATCATGTCCCCATTGTGAAATGCAGTGTGCTTCGTCAATGGCAAAGAGAGAAAGGTTCATATCACGTAACAGGTAGTCTGCTTCTGTGATCAGTTTTTCGGGAGATATATATAAGAGTTTTAGCTTTCCTTCTATACAGGCACGGCGCAGATTGGCATTCTCAGTTTCATTATTGCTACTGTTCAAGGCTCCGGCAGCTATTCCGTTGGCGCGGAGTGCTTCTACCTGATCTTTCATTAGTGATATGAGTGGTGACACAACTACAGCAGTTCCTTCGCAAAGCACAGCCGGGAGTTGGTAGCAGATGGATTTTCCACCTCCGGTGGGCATTAATACCAGACCGTCTTTCCGGTTCAGCAGATTCCGGATAATTTCTTCTTGTAAAGGGCGGAAACTTTCATAACCAAAGTAGGTTTTCAGCGTTTGGATCATGGTTCGTATATTGAGACTTTTTGCAAAGGTACTATTTTCTTTTATCTATCATAATACGTATCTACAAGATGGGGGAAATAAACTCTCTCCGTGGACGAAAACGGGATGCTAAAAAGTTAAAGTTTCTTATTATGGCGTTTCTTCTCCCCTATTTTGACGTTTTTAACTACTTTGCTATAAAAAATATATACGCAAAATTTGTGTATGTGAAAATAATGTATGAAATTTGTAACATAATAATGTTACTGCATTGTAGCAATAATTAAAAACAAACCCTAACCAGTTAATTCAATGAGTGATTTAGAAAACAAAAAACAGGAAGAGGCTCCTAAAAAGCGCCCTTACAATCTGAGGGAGAAGAAGGAGAAAAAAGCTGCTTACCGTTCTTTAATAAGACCGGAACTAGCAGATGAGTTGTATGACAAGATTTTGAATATCGTTGTCGTTCAAAAGAAGTACAGAGACCCGGATTATTCAGCAAAAGATCTGGCCAAAGAGTTGAAGACGAATACGCGTTATTTATCCGCAGTCGTTAATTCTCGTTTCGGACAGAATTATTCTTGCCTTTTGAATGAATATAGAGTGAAGGATGCTCTTCATCTTTTGACTGATAAGAGATATGCCGATAAGAATGTAGAAGAAATCAGTGCAATGGTTGGTTTTGCCAATCGTCAATCTTTCTATGCTGCTTTCTACAAGAATGTAGGCAAGACTCCTAATGGCTACCGTAAAGAACACGTTGAGAATAGCAAAAAGTAATCACGTATTTCTTTAGTTGAATAAAAAAGGAAATATTCCGGACGAAAAGTTTCGGGATACTTCCTTTTCATGTTTTTAGAAGATGGGGTGAGGGATTTATGAATTATGAATTGATAGTTCGCATAACTCATATTCCATAACTCTATAACTCATAACTTTATAACTTATAACTCTTATATACTACTTATGAAAAATCATCTTATTATTTCAGTTGCTACTGCTGCTGTTTTGTTGACGGGGTGTAGCGGGACTAAAAAAACAACTGCCCAGGCAGATAAATTTGATTATACAGTGGAACAATTTGCCGATTTACAGATATTGCGTTACCGGGTTCCGGGATTTGAGGACCTGTCGCTTAAACAGAAAGAATTAGTTTATTATCTTACTGAGGCTGCTCTTGAAGGACGAGACATCCTTTTTGATCAGAATGGGAAATATAATCTTCGTATCCGCCGGATGCTTGAAGTTATATATACTAATTATAAAGGTGATAAAAATAGTATCGATTTTAAGAATATGGAGACTTACCTTAAACGGGTGTGGTTCTCTAACGGTATTCATCATCATTACGGGTCTGAGAAGTTCGTACCCGGATTCTCTCAGGATTTTCTCAAACAGGCTGTGTTGGATGTAGATCCGGCACTGCTTCCGTTGGCTGAAGGGCAAACTGCAGAGCAGCTGTGCGAAGAGATCTTTCCGGTGATTTTTGATCCCACTATTATGCCCAAACGGGTCAATCAGGCTGATGGGGAAGATCTTGTGTTGACTTCTGCCTGCAACTATTATGATGGAGTGACCCAGGCTGAAGCTGAAGCGTTCTACGCTAAGATGAAAGATCCGAAAGATGAGACTCCGGTTTCTTATGGCTTGAATAGCCGTTTGGTAAAGGAGAATGGTAAGATTCAGGAGAAAGTGTGGAAAGTAGGCGGACTTTATACGCAGGCACTTGAAAAGATTGTCTATTGGTTGAAGAAAGCTGAAGGGGTAGCCGAAGATGATGCTCAGAAAGCTGCTATCAGCAAGCTGATTGAATTTTATGAGACCGGTGATTTAAAGACCTTTGATGAATATGCCATTTTGTGGGTGAAGGATCTGAATTCCCGTATCGATGTGGTAAATGGGTTCACAGAAAGTTATGGTGATCCGCTTGGAATGAAGGCGAGCTGGGAGTCTTTGGTTAACTTTAAAGATCTGGTGGCTACACAGCGTACTGAAATTATCAGTAGTAATGCGCAATGGTTTGAGGATCACTCTCCGGTGGAGGCACAGTTTAAAAAGAGTGAAGTGAAGGGGGTATCAGCAAAGGTTATTACTGCTGCTATTTTGGCGGGGGATCTTTATCCTGCAACAGCCATTGGTATCAACCTGCCGAATGCTAACTGGATTCGTGCTCATCATGGTTCAAAGTCTGTGACTATTGGCAATATTACCGATGCTTATAATAAGGCTGCCCATGGCAATGGTTTTAATGAGGAGTTTGTGTATAGTGATGCTGAGCGGGAGCTGATTGATCAGTATTCTGATCTGACGGACGAATTACATACCGACCTGCATGAATGCTTGGGACATGGTTCGGGTAAGTTGCTTCCGGGAGTAGATCCTGATGCACTAAAAGCTTATGGTTCCACTATTGAAGAAGCACGTGCCGATTTGTTCGGTTTGTATTATGTAGCTGATCCGAAGTTGGTTGAACTTGGTTTACTTTCCAGTGACGAGGCATACAAAGCACAATACTATACGTATCTGATGAATGGTCTGATGACCCAACTCGTGCGTATTCAGCCGGGTAATACAGTGGAAGAGGCACATATGCGTAACAGACAGCTCATTGCCCGATGGGTGTTTGAGAAAGGGGCTGCCGATAAGGTAGTAGAACTGGTGAAGAAGGACGGGAAAACATATGTTGTTGTGAACGACTATGAGAAGGTACGCCAGCTTTTCGGTGAATTGCTTGCTGAGATACAGCGTATTAAATCTACCGGTGACTTTGCTGCTGCCCGTGCATTGGTTGAAGATTATGCAGTGAAGGTAGATCCTGTGCTTCATGCCGAAGTTCTTGAACGCTATAAGAAACTGAATCTGGCTCCATATAAAGGGTTTGTTAATCCTAAATATGAGGCAGTTACTGATGCAAACGGAACGATTACTGATGTGAAGGTATCATATGATGAAGGTTATGCAGAGCAAATGTTACGTTATAGTAAAGATTACTCTCCGTTGCCTTCTATAAATAACTGATCTGAATGGATATAAAAGAACAATTAAAAGATATAAAGACACAGCTCCGGCTCTCTATGAACGGGGTTGTGTCTCAAAGTATGCGTGAGAAGGGGCTGAATTATAAGCTCAATTTCGGGGTGGAATTGCCCCGCATCAAAAGTATTGCTGCTGCCTATGAAAAGAATCATGATCTGGCGCAGGCATTGTGGAAAGAGGATATTCGTGAATGTAAAATTCTGGCAGGCATCTTACAGCCGGTAGATACTTTCTTTCCGGAGATAGCCGATATCTGGGTAGAGAATATGCCGAATATCGAAGTGGCAGAACTTACCTGTATGAACCTTTTTCAAAATCTGCCTTATGCTCCTGCCAAGTCTTTCCATTGGATAGCTTCGGAAGAAGAGTATGCACAGGTTTGTGGCTTTCTTACCATTGCCCGTTTATTAATGAAGAAGGGAGATATGGCCGAACGTCCGGCAGGGGAGTTTCTTGATCAGGCAATTTGTGCAGTGCTATCCGGTACTTATCACGTACGCAATGCCGCTTTGCTTGCTATCCGCAAATATATGCAACATAGCGAGGAGCATGCTTTCCAGGTATGTCGCATGGTAGAAAGTATGAAAGACTCTACTGTAGAGGCTGAGCAAGTATTATACAATGTGGTGGCGGAAGAGGCAGAATAATTAAATAATGTGCCAATATGCTAATGTGCCAATGTACCAATTACTGTGCAGCATGATAGCACAGTATATGGGTATATTGGCATATTATTTTATTGGCATATTGGCACATTATTTAATTGGTACATTGACACATTGACGCATTCTTTAATTGGCATATTGGCATATTATCATATTGGCACATTATTAATTGGCATATTGGCATATTAGCACATTGACACATTATTAATTGGTACATTATTTCTCATATTATTTTTGCTTTCCGCAAAAAAGGCTTAACTTTGTTGGCGCTAATTTCGTGCCGATATGGAAACTCAGAACGTAAAAGATACGGTAAGACAGATATTTACAGAATATCTTAATGCGAACGGGCATCGTAAGACCCCCGAACGTTATGCCATACTTGACACTATATATTCCATAGATGGACATTTTGACATAGATATGCTCTATTCGCAGATGATGAACCAGGAGAATTTTCGTGTAAGTCGTGCGACACTTTATAATACCATCATTCTGCTTATTAATGCCCGGCTGATTATCAAGCATCAGTTCGGAACTTCTTCCCAATACGAGAAATCATACAATCGCGAGACGCATCATCACCAGATTTGCACGCAATGTGGCAAAGTTACAGAGTTTCAGAATGAAGCGCTGCAAAATGCTATTGAGAATACCAGGTTAAGCCGGTTTCAGCTTTCACATTACTCCTTGTATATTTATGGGGTTTGCAGTAAGTGTGACCGTGCCAATAAACGGAAAAAAGTAAGTAACAACAATAAAAAAGAAAGATGAAAGTAGATGTACTATTAGGATTACAATGGGGCGATGAAGGTAAAGGTAAAGTAGTCGACGTATTAACTCCGAGATACGACGTGGTAGCACGTTTCCAAGGTGGCCCGAATGCCGGTCATACACTTGAGTTCGAAGGACAAAAATATGTGCTCCGTTCCATTCCTTCCGGTATTTTTCAGGGAGATAAGGTAAATATCATCGGCAATGGTGTTGTGTTGGATCCGGCTTTGTTTAAAGCAGAGGCTGAATCACTTGAAGCATCGGGACACAACTTAAAAGACAGACTGCACATTTCAAAGAAAGCGCATCTCATTTTGCCTACACACCGTATTCTCGATGCCGCTTATGAAGCTGCTAAGGGGGATGCTAAAGTAGGTACTACCGGAAAAGGTATCGGCCCGACTTATACTGATAAGGTGAGCCGTAACGGTGTTCGTGTAGGTGATATCCTTGATAATTTCGACCAGAAATATGCTGCTGCCAAAGCTCGCCACGAACAAATCCTGAAAGGACTGAATTATACATATGATCTGACAGAGATTGAAAAAGCATGGATGGAAGGTATTGAATACCTGAAGCAGTTCCATCTGGTAGACAGTGAACATGAAGTAAACAACTTGCTGAGATCGGGTAAGAGCGTTCTTTGTGAAGGTGCACAGGGAACAATGCTTGATATCGACTTCGGTTCTTATCCGTTTGTAACTTCTTCAAATACAGTTTGTGCCGGTGCTTGTACCGGTTTGGGAGTAGCTCCTAACCGTATTGGTGAGGTATATGGTATCTTCAAGGCTTATTGTACACGTGTTGGTTCAGGTCCGTTCCCTACCGAGTTGTTTGATGAAACAGGCGATAAGATCTGTACATTAGGACATGAGTTTGGTTCGGTGACGGGTCGTAAACGCCGTTGCGGATGGATTGACCTGGTAGCGTTGAAATATTCTGTAATGATCAACGGAGTTACTAAGCTCATTATGATGAAGAGTGACGTACTTGATACATTTGAGACGATCAAGGCTTGCGTTGCTTATAAAGTGAATGGTGAGGAGATAGATTATTTCCCTTATGATATCAATGAAAATGTAGAGCCTGTATATGCCGAACTTCCGGGATGGCAGGTTGACATGACGAAGATGCAGAGTGAAGATGAATTCCCCGAAGAATTCAATGCTTATCTCTCTTTCCTTGAAGAACAGTTGGATGTAGAGATTAAGATTGTTTCAGTAGGTCCGGACAGAGAACAGACTATTGAAAGATATACGGAAGAATAAACGCATTTTTAGATAATTCTTCATAAAACAGGAGGGAAACTATTGTGATATACAAAGTTTCCCTTTATTTTTGGCAAGCTATTTGTACAGATGTTTGTAGTATTCATTTTAATTAAAGAAAGTATATGATATCGTATTGGGTATTATTTATCGGAATTGCCGTAGTAAGCTGGTTGGTACAGATGAACTTGCAGAACAAGTTCAAGAAATATTCTAAGATACCTACCGGAAATGGAATGACAGGACGCGACGTGGCTATTAAGATGTTGAATGATAATGGAATCTATGACGTCAAGGTGACTCATACTCCCGGACAATTGACTGACCACTATAATCCTGCCAATAAGACAGTGAACCTGAGTGAAGGTGTATATGAAAGTAACAGTATTATGGCTGCTGCCGTAGCTGCTCATGAATGCGGACACGCTCTTCAGCATGCGCAGGCTTATGCTCCGCTGACGATGCGTAGCAAACTGGTTCCTGTAGTGAGCTTTGCTTCTCAATGGATGACCTGGTTGTTGCTGGCAGGTATCTTGTTGTTGAATTCGTTCCCTCAGTTGTTGCTGGCAGGTATTATCCTGTTTGCTATGACAACTCTGTTCAGTTTTGTCACTCTTCCGGTGGAGATCAATGCAAGTAAGCGTGCATTGGTATGGTTGAGCGCTTCGGGTATCACGAATTCGCGTAATCATGCACAGGCAGAGGATGCGCTTCGTTCGGCTGCTTATACGTATGTGGTAGCTGCACTCAGTTCTTTGGCTACGTTGATTTATTATATTATGATATTCCTCGGCAGAAGAGATTAAGCTGCTTCTGTTGTTCACCACAGAGGACACAGAGAGCACAGAGTTTTATTTTATTGAAACGCAGATTAACACAGGTTATCGCAGATTAAGATATTGTTATTCCTTGTCTTATATTTGTTTTCCTTTGCGTTAATCTGCGTTTTATATGGATAATAAACTCCGTGCCCTTTGTGTCCTCTGTGGTGAAATATAGATACGAGCGAGATTAACCCCAGATTCCCATGAATAATCAATAATTTCCTATAACTTTGCAGTTCGATAAATAAAACAGTTAGATTTATGGCAGCAAAACCAAGTATACCGAAAGGAACACGTGATTTTTCGCCCGTTGAGATGGCGAAGCGTAACTACATATTCAATACCATCCGCGATGTTTATCATCTTTATGGATTCCAGCAGATAGAAACTCCGTCTATGGAAATGCTTTCTACCTTGATGGGAAAGTATGGCGATGAAGGCGATAAACTTTTGTTTAAGATACAGAATTCGGGAGATTACTTCTCCGGCATCACTGATGAAGAATTACTGAGCCGCAATGCAGCAAAGCTGGCAAGCAAATTTTGTGAAAAAGGATTGCGTTATGATCTCACAGTTCCGTTTGCCCGTTATGTGGTGATGCACCGTGATGAAATCACTTTTCCTTTCAAGCGTTACCAGATTCAGCCCGTGTGGCGTGCAGACCGTCCTCAGAAGGGGCGTTACCGCGAGTTTTATCAGTGCGATGCCGATGTGGTAGGTAGTGATTCATTACTGAACGAAGTAGAGCTGATGCAGATTGTAGATACGGTGTTCACCCGTTTTGGTATCCGTGTCTGCATTAAGATCAACAACCGTAAGATCCTGACCGGTATTGCCGAGATTATCGGTGAAGCAGACAAGATTGTAGATATTACGGTGGCTATTGATAAGCTTGATAAGATCGGGCTGGAAAATGTGAACAGAGAGTTAGCTGATAAAGGAATCAGTGAAGAGGCGATTGCCAAGTTACAGCCTATTATCTTGTTGAGCGGAACGAATGCAGAGAAGTTAGCTACTTTGAAAACCGTACTTGCCGACAGCGAAATCGGAATCAAGGGAGTAGAAGAGAGCGAGTTTATCTTGAATACGCTTACAGCTATGGGGCTGAAGAATGAGATTGAATTAGACCTTACGCTGGCACGCGGCTTGAATTATTATACAGGAGCTATTTTTGAAGTGAAAGCACTGGATGTACAGATTGGTAGCATTACCGGTGGTGGACGCTACGATAATCTGACAGGTGTATTCGGTATGGCAGGTGTATCGGGGGTAGGTATCTCTTTCGGTGCCGACCGTATTTTTGATGTACTCAATCAGCTGGAACTTTATCCGAAAGAAGCTGTAAATGGTACGCAATTGCTCTTTATTAATTTCGGAGAGAAAGAAGCAGCTTTTTCAATCGGTATTCTGGCGAAGGCTCGTGCGGCCGGTATCCGTGCAGAGATTTTTCCGGATGCTGCAAAGATGAAGAAACAGATGAGCTATGCCAATGCGAAGAACATCCCGTTTGTAGCTATTGTAGGCGAGAATGAGATGAATGAAGGCAAAGCGATGTTGAAAAATATGGAAACGGGAGAACAGCACCTTGTTTCGGCAGAAGAGCTGATTGAAACCCTTTTGAAATAGGCTTTTCGCTCCCCGGAGCCGAGGACCTTGTTCCCCGGAGCCGAACCATCTCCTCCCCGGAGCCGAGAGATATCCTCCCCGGTGCCGCGTAAATGGCGCAGCACCGGGGAGTTTTTTTATGCTTTTCAGAATTCTATTTTGTCAAGTATTCCGCTTAGCCAGGCGATGGCTATTCCATAGTTTGTCATAGGTACTTTCTGTTCTTTGGCCTGTGCGATCCGGCTGAGTACATATTTCCGGTTGAACATACAAGCGCCACATTGGATGATAAGGTCGTACTTCTCCAGATTGGCCGGGAAATCATTGCCCGATACGATGTCTATCTGCAATCCTTCGCCTATTTTCTGGCGGAGCATACGAGGGAGTTTCACCCGGCCGATATCTTCCGACAGGGGAGCGTGCGTACAGGCTTCGGCTATCAGTACACGGGAGGTTTCTTTTAGCGTACCTATAGTGGCTGCACTGGCGGTGTAGTAGCCGATATCTCCTTTATAAGCGGCAAAGAGCACAGAGAAGGAAGTCAGTTTACTTTCTGCCGGTTTCCGTTCATATACGGTTTTGAAGACTTGTGAGTCGGTAATTATCAACTTTGGAGGGCGGGAGAGAGCCCGAAGAGTAACCTCCATCTGGTCGGTAGTACAACTCACGGCGATGCATTTCTTATCCAGCAGTTCCCGCAGGGTCTGTGCCTGTGGAAGAATGAGCCGCCCTTTCGGTGCCTGTATATCCTGCGGCATGACAAGTAAAACGAGGTCACCTGCCGAAACAAGCTTTCCTGTGATGCTTTGTGCATCGAAGTCTTCGGGTAGATGTCGGATGATAGCCCGGCGAATGTCTTCCATACCCTGCCGGGTGTTTGCACTGACGATGAGGGGAGATTCTCCGGTCTTACTTTCTATTACTGAGGCTATGGACGCTGCATCTTCCAGGATATCTGCCTTGTTGAGCAGCAAGATTACCGGGATATTCTTCTCTTTCAACTGTTGTATCCATTGAAGCTCTTTGTCCATATCCGGATGGCAGAGCAGGATGGCAATGTCTGTTTTTTCGGCTGCTTTCAGGGTGCGGGTCATCCGCATTTCGCCCAGCTCACCTTCATCGTCATATCCCGGAGTGTCGATAAAAAGGCAAGGGCCGACGTCCTGAATTTCCATTGCTTTGAGCACAGGATCGGTCGTTGTTCCCGGAGTATCGGAAACCAGTGCTACATCTTGTCCCGTCAAAGCATTGATAAGGGAAGATTTACCACTGTTTCGCCTTCCGAAGAGGGCGATATGGAGGCGGTTGGAATTGGGAGTCATGTTGTTTAATTGAAAATTGAAAGTTGAAAATTGAAAATGGCTGCACTTAATTAGTTGAAAATTGAAAGTTGAAAATTGAAAATGGGCTACGCTATCACGCTGCATAGTAACTTTCAATTTTCAATTTTCAACTTTCCATTAAAAACGGAAGTCCCTTTTCCCTCCAGCTATTTCTTTCAGGTTTCTCAGGGCTATTTCTTTTATCTTCGGGTTGGGGATTTTTCCGGCTTCCCGTATGATCAGTTCTTCTCCTTTGGCACGTGTGGCGGGTGAGGCGTAATCTTCCAGATATTCTTTCAGGGTAACCAGTGCATTCGGAGCGCAGCAATTAGCTATCTGCCCGGATTTGACGAGTGACATGAACCGGTCGCCCGTTCTGCCTGCCCGGTAGCAGGCGGTACAGAAGCTGGGGATGTACCCCATATCGAGTAGCCAGCCCACAATTTCGTCCAGCGTACGTGTATCGCTCAGGTCAAACTGAGCAGAGTTTTCCGATAATGGTTCCGGTTCGGCATAACCGCCTACGCTGGTTCGCGAACCTCCGCTGATCTGTGATATACCGATATCAAGCACTTGTCGGCGCGATTCCTGCGATTCGCGGGTAGAAATGATCATCCCTGTATACGGCACGGCAATGCGGATCACTGCCACGATGCGGCGGAAAATCTCATCCGATATGGAGTTGGGAAAGTCTGCTGTATCAATATCGTCCGCCGGACAGATGCGTGGTACGCTAATCGTATGTGGCCCTACTCCGAAAGTGGCTTCAAGGTGTTCTGCATGCATCAGCAGACCGACAAAGTCATATCGGAATGTATTCAGGCCGAAGAGTACTCCGATACCTACATCATCAATACCTCCCTGCATGGCGCGGTCCATTGCTTCGGTATGCCAGGCATAGTTACTTTTGGGGCCGGTGGGGTGGAGGAGCTCGTAATTTTCCTTGTGATAGGTTTCCTGAAAGAGGATATAAGTACCGATTCCTGCATCCCTCAGTCGGGTATAGTTCTCTACTGTTGTAGCTGCAATATTCACGTTTACCCGGCGGATTGCCCCGTTCCTGTGTTTGATGCTATAGATGGTGTCGATGGATTCAAGAATGTACTCAATCGGGTTGAGAAGCGGATGTTCTCCGGCTTCCAGTGCAAGGCGTTTGTGCCCCATGTCCTGTAAGGCGATTACTTCCCGGCGGATCTCTTCCTGTGTGAGCTTCTTGCGGGCAATGGTTTTATTCTTCAGGTGATAGGGGCAGTAGGTACAACCGTTGACGCAATAGTTGGAGAGATAAAGCGGTGCAAACATTACAATGCGGTTGCCGTAGAACTTCTGTTTGATTTCTTTAGCGAGGTGGAAGATGCGGTCTGTCAGTTCCGGCTGGTCGCACTCTAATAGCAAGGCTGCCTCGCGGTGAGTGAGTCCTTTGCATTGGGCGGCTTTCTCGATGAGCTGCTCGATAAGGGCGCGGTTACTTTTGTGGGTACGGGCATATTCCAGCGTATCCAGAACCTCCTGGTGGTCAATGAACTCTTCTGCTTTCAGTGAATTGAGCTTATACATACATTCTCTTTTTTTAATTATCTCTTAGTACTCATCGCCTGGCGAACCTCCTCGTGTGGGAAGCACTGCATCTCCGCGTGCGGGAATTGCCGTGTATCCTTTTAGTGTGGGAAGCGTTCCGAAGGGATCTTCCCCGTGCGGAAAGCACTTGTTATATAGTTCGTACTTTCCCCTTACTTCCTGTGGAGAGAGGTTGGGCATCACTACATTGGCTCCTGCCAATATTCCCCGTTCGCGTCCGTCGGCGGCGAGGGTGGCGAGTGCCGTTGTCGCGGGGATAAGTGCTTGCGGATGCATCAGCCGGAAGATAGACAGCAGTCGTAACGTTTGTTCTACACTTCCCGAAGGTGACCCGGCAAAAGGGGTATTGGGATGCGGAATAAAGGGACCGATACCGATCATCTGCGGACTGAAACGCTCTATGAACCGAATATCTTCAATGAGATGTTCTGTTGTCTGTCCGGGGCTTCCCACCATGATGCCCGTTCCCGTCTGATAGCCTATCTCCTTTAGCCATTGCAGGCATTGCAGGCGGGTATCCTGCCGCATTTCTGCCGGATGCAATTGGCGGTAATGTTCTTCATTGTAGGTTTCGTGACGCAACAGATAACGATTGGCCCCGGCACGGAAGAAGCGTTCATACTCCTCGCGTGATTTCTCCCCCAAAGACAGCGTGATGGCACAATCCGGAAATTCCCCTCTGATGGCCGCCACAGTCCCCTCGATCCAGTCGGAAGATTGTGCCGCATCTTCACCTCCTTGCAGCACAAAGGTACGGAATCCGAGTTTATATCCCTGTCGGCAACAGTCGAGAATCGTTTCCCGGCTAAGCCGGTAGCGTTCCACCTGTATGTTTCCTTTTCGTATGCCACAGTAGTAGCAGTTGTTCCGGCAGCAGTTGCTTATTTCAATCAGCCCCCGGATGTAGATGTTGTTTCCGAAATTTGCCAGCGTCACTTCACGGGCCTGGGCGTGCAGATACGAAAGGACGTCTGCATCCCGGCACGTCAGAAGCGCTTTGTAGCCTTCCGGTGGGAGGCTATGTTCTTGTCTGAGTCTGTCAACTCCTATTTTCATAGGTTTCTTTTCGTTTGAGCAAATCCTGTACTAACTGTCGGCGGCCGGAAACAATATCGTTGTGTGTGCTTGGTCCGGTGATACATCCTCCTTCGCAAGCCATAACTTCGATGAACTGTCCTGCTGCCTTGCCCGTTTTGGCGCAAGCACGCAGCAGTGCTATGTTTTTCTTATTGATGTCCGATACCTGAAGCGCGTTTATTTTATCAGCTTCTTCTTTCAGATAGGCTTTGACAGCTCCCATCACACCGCCTGCCTGGGCAAAACCGTGTGCTTCGCGGACAGAGGTATATACCAAAGAGAACGGCTGTGTCTGTTCCAGCTGAATGTCCATTCCGTCGAGAATGGAACCTATCTCCTCAAATGTAAGGATAAAGTCCACAGCTTCGTTCCGGCGTATCTCTTTGCGCTTGGCTACACAAGGGCCAACGAATACGATCCGGGCATCCGGATGTTTTGCTTTCGCAATACGTGCAGCGTAGTACATAGGCGATCCGGTTGTAGATACATACGGTTTCAGTTCCGGGATGTGCTTCTCTACCAGTTCGATGTAAGACGGGCAGCAAGAAGTGGTCATAAAAGCCTGGCCTTCTTCCAGTTTTTCCAGTAACTCGTGGGCTTCGTTGCTGGTGGTATCCATGGCACCTTGTGCCACCTCTATCACATCTGCGAAACCTATTTCGCGGAAGGCACCGTATACATGTTCTATACTTGTCTTAAACTGTCCGAGGATGGAAGGTGCTACGATGGCTACCATTTTCTCTCCTTTACGGATGCGTTGCAGGATATCAAAAGCCTGCGATACTTCAAAGATTGCACCGAACGGACATGCGTTCATACACTTTCCGCAATAGATACATTTGTCTTCGTTGATGTGTTCAATACCGTTTGCGTCTTTGCTGATGGCTTTCACCGGACAGGCTTCTTCGCAGGGGACAGGGATGTAAACGATGGCATGATACGGGCAGCTTCTATGGCAGATACCGCAACTGACGCAAGTGTCGTGGTCAATCATCGCCTGCCCGTTTTTCTTGAAGCGGATCGCATCTTTAGGACAGTTCATGTAGCAACTGCGTGCCACGCATCCACGGCACAGATTGGTTATCTCATAGTTGATCTGTACGCAAGACGAACAGGCTTCGTCTATCACGCAGAAGATGTTTTCTTTGGTACATTCTTCTCTTTCCAGTGCTTGCCGGGCATATTCCGAAAGGTTAGTCAGTTCGTCATGCTCGTCTGTCATGTCAAGTCCCATCAAGGGGAGACATTTGTATTTCCACACAGCGCGTTCCTTATGGACGCAGCAACGGCCCAGAGGTTTCGATTTTTTGGGACTAAGCTCAATGGGAAGCCGGTCAATTTTGTCAATTAATTCATCTTTCTTCCAGAGTCTTACGAGGTCCGCCAGCAGTTTGTGGCGAACGATCATAACGTTGTTAGTAAATGCCATAATGTTTTTTTAGGGTTGTTAGGGGCTGCAAAGATAGTGAACTGTTTGCTGAAAAACTAATATTCGTTAAAGATGATTGTAATATGTACTGCGGGGCATTGAAAATGGAAATGTTACCGGTTTGTAAGCGTATTGTAAAACCCGGACTTTACTTTTGTAGCATGAATGTTTTACCGGATTAATCCATAATAGGAGGTAACTGATATGAATAAGAATGAATGGATACAAAGAAGCCGCTTTGCCATGATTAGTACATTGATGACGATTGCAAGCCTGATGTTTTTGTTTTACATAGGTAGTTCGCTTATGGGCACTACGAAGAAATACCATGCTCAGGAGATAACACAGAGCCTGTTCTGATAATATGTTTCATCACAGAGGGCACACAGAATACAGAGTTTTAAATCTCTGATGAACCGCGGATGGACGCAGAATTCTAAGACCTGCGCAAATATTTGTGCAAGAAAAAACAGTTAAATAAGTTAAATGGGTTGCTATCTAGT